>JARFRN010000187.1 GCA_029287195.1 Acidimicrobiia bacterium
GAGGGGTACAGCAGCGGCACCATTCTCCCGGAGGGCGAGGCGGAGCTGCGGGATCGGCTCGACCGGGCTGGGATTCCGAGCACGGCCCGGGCCGAGATTGCGGTGCTGGCTGCCTCGCCCGAGGCAGGTCAAGCTGCGCTGGTGGAGCGCGTGCCGAGTGTTTTGGGCAGCGCGGAGTTCACCAAGGCCGGGGTCGTCGTGGTGGAAGGGCCGACGGGATTGCTCATCGTCGAAGTCCTGGCCGGGTGATTCGAAAGTCATTCCTTCGGCCTACGAGTCAATCATCCCGCTGAATGACGACACCCTTGTGCTCGCTACCGTATCGTTGCACGGTGTGCGAAGAGGAGGCGGGGAGCTTTGAACGTTCTGGAGTGTGAGGGTCTGCTCAAGGCCTTCGACGATCTAGTAGCCGTCGACGGGGTGGGGTTCCATATCGCGGCGGGAGAGACCTACGGGCTGCTTGGCCCCAACGGTGCCGGCAAGACGACCAGCATTTCGATGATCGCCGGCATCCTCGAATCCGACGCCGGTCGAGTCACGGTTGCCGGCACCGAGATCACCACGCGCACCACCGACGGCAAAGCGCAAATCGGCTACGTGCCCCAAGACATTGCCATCTACCCCGACCTCAGTGCCCGCGAGAACCTGCAGTTCTTCGGCAAGCTGTACGGAATCCCCAAACAAAGACTCGGCTCCCGCATCGATGAGGTCCTCGAGGTCATCGGTCTCTCCGATCGCGGTGACGATCGAACCGAGGAATACTCGGGAGGGATGAAACGCCGGCTCAACATCGGTATCGGTTTACTGCACGAGCCCACCCTCCTGATCCTCGACGAACCGACGGTTGGAGTCGATCCGCAGAGCCGCAATGCCATCCTGGAGAGCGTCGAGCAGCTGGGCCGTCGGGGTACTGCATTGCTGTACACCACCCACTACATGGAGGAGGCGGAGCGGCTGTGCGATCGAGTGGCCATCATCGATGGCGGCAAGATCAGGGCTGAAGGGACCCGCCGCCAACTCGTGGAACTGGTCGGGCAGCGTGACACGATCAGCCTCGGCGTCGTCGGCAGCGCGGCACGCCTGGTGGAAGCGCTCGAAACCATCGAAGAGATCGAGAGCATTACCTCCAGTGAAGGCTCGGTGGAGATCCTGGTCGAAGGGGCCAGCCGGCTGCTGCCCCGTATCCTCGATGTTGCCCAGCAAACCGGGGTCGGAATCTCGGGGGTAGAGGTCGTCGAGCCGAACCTGGAGTCGGTGTTTCTACACCTAACGGGGAAGGCGCTGCGCGACTGATGCGAGCCGCATTGATCATTGCCGGCAAGGACCTGTCGCAGCGGATCCGCGACAGATCGGCCATTCTCCTCGGGCTGGTCGCCCCGCTCGGCCTTGCTCTCATCTTCTCGGCGATCATTCCATCCGGCACCGATTCGTTCGATGTCAAGGTCGGGGTGATCAATCAGGACACCGGCGCGATCTCCGCAACGTTCGTCGATGACGTGCTCCCTGCTGTCGAACGTGACGGCATCATGGCCGTGACCAGCTACGGCAGCGTCGAGACCCTGGAAGATGATGTCGAGTCGGGGACCCTCAACGCCGGCTACGTGTTCCCCGCCGGGTTCAGCGAGGACGTAGCAAGCGGCCGGGGAGGATCGGTCCTGCTCATCGGCAACGTGGACAGCACGATATCGACTCAGATCGCCAAAGCCGTTCTCGACAGCTACCTGAGCGAGGTCGACGCGGTTGGCATTGCGGTCGGCTCGGCGTTGATCAACGGCGCCACCGATGTTGACGAACTAACCGCCAAAGCCCTCGCCACTCCTACTGCCGTAGCGTTGGCGGACACCGCGGCCGCCAACCGAGAACTCGACGCCACCACGTTCTTCTCGGCCGGTATGGCAGTCTTCTTCCTTTTCTTCACCGTTCAGTTCGGCGTGTCGTCCCTTCTCGAGGAACGCTGGTACGGGACACTGTTGCGCCTGCTCGCTGCCCCGATCAACCGCTGGAGCATCATCGGCGGCAAGGCACTGACCAGCTTCGTGCTCGGAATGGTGTCGATGATTGTCCTTGCTGTGAGTACGACACTGTTGATCGGCGCCGAGTGGGGTAACCCCGTTGGGGTCTTGATCCTGATGATCGCCGCTGTCTTGTCGGCGCTCGGGATCATGGCGGTGGTTGCCGTGGTTGCCAAGACCCCGGAGCAGGCGGCCAACTGGCAGTCGATCGTGGCGGTTGCGCTGGGCCTGCTGGGGGGAACCTTCTTTCCACTCAGCCAGGCGCCCCAGGTGCTCGCCTTCTTCTCGAAGCTGACCCCGCACGCCTGGTTCCTCCAGGGCCTCGGGGATCTGTCTGCCGGGGACGGGCTGGAAGTAGTCATCATCCCGGCATTAGCGATGCTCTCCTTCTTCGTGGTGACGATCGGGATTGCCTTCGTGTTCGGCAGGAAGCGGGTGCTGGCGCTATGAAGAGCTGGGCCATTACGTCCACGAACATCAAACGTCTGATACGAGAGCCATCGACGATCTTCTTCGTGTTCGTTTTCCCAATGCTGCTGATTCTCGTGCTCGGCGCTTCTTTTGGCGGCGGGTTCACCCCCAAGGTCGGCTTGTTGGCTGAAGGCCAGGGCGAGTACGCCCAAGCATTTGTCGATCAGGTGATCGGTAACGACGACTTCGAGACCATCGACTATGACGATCGAGAGCTGCTGCTGGAAGATGTCGAGCGCGGTCTCGTCCAGATGGCGGTTGTAGTGCCGGTCGACTACGACACAAGGATCACAACCGGGGAGGTTGCTGAAGTCGGGTTCGTCGGCCGCATCGACCAAAGCGTCGTTCAATACCGGTCGACGATCGAGGCGATCGTCGCCAATGAGAGCGCAATTGTGCGGGCGGCCCGTCTTCAAGAAGCGGAGGGCCTCAGTAGTTTCGACGAAGGTGCCACGGTGGCGCGGGCAATGTCCCTGGGCTCGACCGGAACCGAGGTCGAGGTGGAAACGACGGGCGAGTCGCTCTTCGGGGAAGATCTCGGGCAGTTCGATCTCGGTGCTCCGTCGATGCTCATCTTGTTCATCTTCTTGACTTCGCTCGCCGGATCGGCCGCCTTGATTCAAACCCGGCGGCTCGGTGTCTCCCGACGCATGGTTTCCACGCCCACTTCCATCGGCGAGATCCTCGTCGGCGAGACCGGGGGCCGCTTCGCCGTTGCCATGATCCAGGGCCTCTTCATCATGATTGGTGCCGCGGTGGCGTTCGAGGTGCGCTGGGGCAACCTCGGCGGTGCTTCTGCGCTACTCATCCTGATGGCTCTGGTGGGTGCCGGCGCCGGGATGCTGATGGGGGCTCTGTTCGACAACGATGAGCAGGCCGGTTCGATGGGAGTGTTCATCGGACTCGGTCTCGCCGCCCTCGGCGGGTGCATGGTTCCGCTGGAGATCTTCCCCGACACGATGCAGACCATCGCCCACCTGACGCCGCATGCGTGGGCACTCGACGGATTCGCGGAGCTCATCCGGCGGGGCGGAACCATTGCCGACATCGCCCTGGAGCTCGCGGTCCTTGCCGGCTTCGCCGTTGCGCTCCTGGCGGCAGGAACATGGCGGTTGCGCGCCAAGCTAACCCATTAGGGTTGGCGGCCTTGCACCGAGCAATGCTGCTCACTCTATGTCGAAGAACGGCGATTCGGGTTGCGGTGGTGTCTCGGTCGCTTGGTCCGGCGGGGTGACCGGTGGCGGCTCGGGAGCAGCCCGCCGTACATCGCCCGTCTTCTTGTCACGCCGAACCGCAGCCAGCCATACGGCCAAAGCGAACCCGCCCGAGATCGCCAGCAACCCGACGAGCCACCAGGGGAAGCTACCGCCCGGATATTCGGTGTCGGCAAACACGTAGAGTTCGCTGTCGAAAGGTATGTCCCAGGACAATCCCCCGTCGGCCAACACCTTATCGGCGTTGTGCCGAGTGGGTTCGCCGGGCAGAGACACGATCAGCGAAGCGCTGAGCGCATCGGCATCGATGGTGGCCGGATCCAACGGAAACTGAGCGAGATCGAGTTCGCCGGCGACGTCGAGCGTTGCCTCGAGTGAAGTTCCCTCATCGTTGAGTACCAGCGAGAACTCGGTGAAGTTGCCGGCGGAGGCCTCTGCAATCTCGGTCTCATCGGTGAACGCGACCTGAGTGGAATACACGGTCATGTCGTCCTCCAACCTTGTCTCCGAAGTACCTTCGAGGCCCAGGTCGAGCTCGGCGATGATATTCGAGCTGTCGGACCCGAAAAGCTGGCTGATCAACTCCTCGAGCTGGTCGTCGATGGCAACCTCGGCTGTGAGGGTTCCCGCACCCGACTCATCGACGTCGAGCAGCATCCTCACCTCGGCACGGCAGCCCGCGACGACGACCGTCAGCACTGCAACGATGATCGAAATGCGTTTCATCACTCGGTCGAGGACTCTACCAAGGGACGCGTTGACCGTATTCTGGGTCCATGACCGATCAGCCGTCCTTGTCAGCCCAGCTGCGCGTTGCGCTGGTTGAGGCATTCCCGGACTACGTCACGCGCCGGCTGCAAGCGTTGGGCGTTACAGTCCCCGGCGAGGTAGTGGAGCGCTCGACGGCGGATCTGAGTAAGTCGCTGGCTCGGCTGGAGGCCGCTCCGCACGATCTCGGAGAGTCACCGCTCGAGTTGGTGCGCATCGCCACCGAGCCGATCACGACGGCGCTTGTTGCCGCCGGAGTCGCCCCGGTGGAGCAGGATGCCCAGGCGGTCGATCTCCACCCCGACGATCTGTTCGACCTGTATCCGGCAACCTCCCGCGACCTCGGCGAGGACGTATGGCGGGTGCACATGCAATGGGGGTTAGAGCGAGCTCGCCGGGTCGCCGGAATGGTCCCGGCGCCTTCGCCAGAGGCAAAGACGGGCGACGCCGCGGCGCCGAGTCTGCCCGCGGTCGCATTGTTCGGCGTTGCCGAACCCACAAGGAGCGAACTGGCAGACCGTATCCGCAGCCTTGGGTACCAACCCTTGATCTGGCGGAATCCTGCGGCACTCGAGGAGGGTCTAGCCGCGCTTCCGGTGCTGGCCCTGGTTGACCTGCGGCATTCAACCGCAGAAGGGGCACTGCGCCGCCTGGTAGCCGAAGGGATCAGGGTCATCGCATCCGCTGAAGGGGTTACCGACTTCACGCAGGCAGGGATGATGGCGCTTGGTGCCGAAGACGTGATCGAGCTAGACCGGGTCGTTGATCTCCTCGACATCGTGCTGCCCCGGATCGGCTGACGGGGCCTTGGTGACGCTGAAGATGGTCAAGCCGGTCAGCACCAGGAGCACTCCCAGCCACTGACCGGTTCCCAATGACTCGTCGAAGATCATCCCCGCCCAGAAGATGGCCAGCATTGGTTGGCCGAGCAGCAGCATCGAAGTGTCGAGGGCCGGGAGGTGCGGCATTGCCCGGGTGATGATGAGCCAACCGACGACCTGGGCAATCAGCGCCAGCAGCAACAGCCAGCCATGGAGCGGCCACGATGGGACAACGCTGAAGTCCGGCTCGGTGAGGAAACCGATGACTAGGGCGACTGCCGCAGTCCCGATTGTGGCGTCGAGCAGCGGACCGGATGGGGGAGCGGTGTGACCCCGCCCGGATTCCCGCAAGAACAGAAGGAACAGCGCATAGAGCAGACCTGCAACCAAGGCCTGGACGGTGCCCAGTCCCGGGTTGTCACCGTAGGCGTCGGTGCTGCCCGCTCCCGAGATGAGGAAGATGCCGAGCAGTATCAACGGGAGCAACGCAACCGAGCGTCGTGCCGGCTTTTCGCCGAGCAGTAGCCAGGCAAGCAAGGCAACGAACACCACCTGGACGTACACGATGACGGTTGCCAACCCCGCTCCGAGTTGACGAATCGACGCGTGCCAGAAAGCCAGGTCGAGGGCGAGAAACACCCCGGACACAATGGCCAGAACACGACTGCGTCGGGGTCGTTCGTCGCGGTCCCGCCGCCTCCAGTAGATGAGCGCCAGGAAGGGAAGCGCGTACAGCGCCCGGAAGAAGGCAATCGTCATGTCGCTGCCGTCACCGGCGGCCCGAATCAGAATCGGCGAGAAGGAAATGGCTGCGACTCCGACAGCCGCGATGAGCCGGTACCTCGATGTGGACATCCGGCGAGGTTAGCTACGAGATGGTGCGGCCTAGAGCTCGTGCCGGCTGCCGGTTCATCCCGTCGGCAAGTTCGATCATCGTTCCTGGCTACTTGCCGCTGTCGAACAGGCAGAGGACGTGTTGTGCAGTCCGCGGATCGGCGCTGGCTCGATTCGTTGTCGGCTACCCCTGGGTGAGATACAGCAGTAGTGCCTTGAACGCATGCATCCGGTTCTCGGCTTGATCGAAGATCCGACTCCGGGCGTGGTCGGCCACGTCGTCGGTCACCTCGTCACCGCGGTGGGCGGGTAGGCAGTGCATGAAGATTGCATCGTTCGCAGCTTGCTCGAACAGCGCAGCGTTCACTTGGAAGGTCTGGAAGCGTTGCCGGCGCTCCGCCGCCTCAGCCTCCTGTCCCATTGAAGCCCACACATCGGTGTAGATCACGTCGGCGCCGGCGACGGCCTCCGCCGGGTCGTTGGTGACGGTGATCTCGGCACCACCCGTGGCGCCCCCACGAGCAACGGCGAGCATCGCGTCGCTCGGCTCGTTGCCGGCGGGCGACGCGACCCGGATATTGGTCCCCATCATGACTCCGGCGATCATCAGTGAGTTGCACACGTTGTTGCCGTCACCGACGAAGGCGACGGTGGCGCCCTGCAGCGGCTTGTGCTCTGCAACGGTCTGCAGGTCGGCCAGTGCCTGGCAGGGGTGCTCCAGATCGCTGAGGAGGTTGATGACGGGAGCGTCGGTGATGGCCGCCATCCTCACCAAGTTCTGATGGTCGAACACCCGGAAGGCCAGTACATCCAGGTAGCGGTCGAGCACCCTGCCGACATCCTCGACGGACTCTCGCTTGCCGAGTCCGACTTCATCCTGCTTGAGGACCAGCGGGACCATCCCGAGATCCGCCGCAGCGACCTCGCACGACACCCGAGTCCGTGTCGAGGGCTTCTCGAAGAAGAGGCCAACCCGGAGACCGGGGCGGCTACCGGCCACCTCGGCTCGATCAGTCTTCACCTGCTTAGCCAGCTCGAGGACATCGATGAGTCCCTGGTGGCCGAGATCGGCAACGTTCACGAAGTCCATGGCGGTCTCCTCCATGCCTTTTGGTCGATTCCCCACTAGAGTAACCTATCGATCGATAGGTTACAATGAGGTGTTCGACAAACGGTCTACCGTTTGTCTGCCGGCCCGCAGAATGTATGCACCGGCCGGCCGAAAGACGGGGCCAGCCTATCCGAAGAGAGCCCATGGTTGATTCTGCCACTCAGAGCGAAGAGATTCCGACCCGGGAACGCATCTTGAGGGAAGCATCTCGGCTCTTTGCCAGGAAGGGATTTCACGGCACGTCGACGCGGGAGATTGCCGAGGCCGTCGAGATCCGCCAGCCGTCGCTGTTCCATCACTTCCCGTCGAAGCGCGACATCATGTCGGAACTCATCGACATAGATCACAGTGAGTCCGCGGCAGTTGCTGAACGCGAGGCGGTGGGGGAGGGATCGGCGGCGCTTCGCCTGTATCGATACCTGGTGTGGGACATCAGTTTCATCTGCCGGTGTGCGTACGACCTGACCTCGGTCGAAGCAGCCATTGCGGATCCGATGTTTGCCGACACAGTCGAACGTCGCAACGCGCTCAAGCGAGCCCGACGCTCGATGATTGAACAAGCTATCGAATCTGGCGAGTTCGTTGCTGTGGACGCCGATCTGGCGGAGAAAGCCATCGTCTGGGTCTTGCAGGGCGACATCGCCGATACTGCGGGCCAAGCGCTGCCCGATGCGGATGTGGTCGCTGATCAGCTCGCCACCTTC
>JARFRN010000188.1 GCA_029287195.1 Acidimicrobiia bacterium
CATGAGTACTCCTTCCGCACCAGCGCACTGAGCTCCCTGGCAGATAGACCGCGGCGTTTGGCCTCGGCTACCAACTCGGCCACCAGATGATGAATGCCGGCGGTTGCAGCGTGCCCCTCCCTGACGATCGCCCCTCGCCCACGGCGCAACTCGATCAGACCCTCGTCCTTCAAATCGCTGTAGGCCCGCAGCACGGTATGCATATTCACATCCAGCGACAGGGCGAGATCGCGGGCGGCGGGCAGCCGATCTCCGGCCGAGACTTCACCCGCGCCAACGGCGCGGCGGACCGCAGCAGCAATCTGCTGGTAGAGCGGCTGTTCGCTATCGGGATCCAACTCGAGCAACATTGTTATAGCAACACTATAACAACTAGATCAGTTTGGTCAACGGAGACACCGGGCGTGCGACCTCTCCCGGTAACCTACGTCGCCGATGGCCAATCCCAACCTCGTCTTCTGTCACGGTCTAGCAGCAGCGCTGGCCGATCTCGGGGTCGAGCATGCTTGCGTGTCACCCGGGTCGCGCAACACGCCGCTGATCGCCGGCTTTGCCGGCGAGCCTCGCATCCGGAAGTGGCCCATCCTCGACGAACGCTCCGCCGGCTTCTTCGGAATCGGCCTGGCCCGGGCAACCGGCAAGCCGGTCGCCGTGATCTGCACATCGGGTTCCGCTGCCGCCGAATACCACCCGGCCGTGATCGAGGCTCGACAGAGCGATGCGCCACTTCTGGTGTTGACGGCGGATCGGCCTCCCGAGCTGCGCGGCGTTGGAGCCGCCCAGACGATCGATCAGATTGCGCTGTATGGATCGAGCCCGGTCCTCTTCGTCGATGCGCCTCCGCCCGACGACTCGACAACAGCGCAGGATGGAGTTGCATTAGCGACCCGGGTAGTGGCGGCGGCCCGGGCGGAATCCGGACCCGTACACATGAACCTCCCGTTCCGCGAGCCTCTGCTGGGAGTTGGATCAATCTCGGGCCCCGCACCGGTGACTCCGCCGCCGACACAGGAACCACCCAGCCCCGACCTGGGTCGGGTGGCCCGCCGACTTGACGGTCGGCGTGGTTTGATCGTCGTGGGGAGGTCAAACGATCCGGGTCTCCCGACCGCAGTTGACGCGTTGGCGAAAGCTACCGGTGCCCCCGTCATAGCGGATCCGCTGTCCGGACTGCGCTACGGCGCTACCAGCGACCTGGTGCTGGCGTGCGGGGATGCACTCGCCACTGCCGGGCTCCTCGATGAGTTGGTGCCCGACTACGTGATTCGTCTCGGCCACATACCAACGTCCAAATCGGTCTGGGGCTGGCTCGAGAGAAACCCCCAGGTACTCCAGGTTTTGGCGGGGACCGCGGGCCAGGATGCCACCCGCAGTGCAAGCGAGCTGGTACCGCACACGAGTCGGACGGTGGCCACAGCGCTGGCCGCCGCGATCGAGAGCGCCACATCGGAGCAGTGGGCGCGCTCTTGGCTCACCGCCGATCGAATCGCCGCGCAGGCGATCTCCGAGTCCGTCGACCACCTCCCTTTCCCCAACGAGCCCGCAATCGCCCGCCTCGTCATGAACCATGCTTCGAATGGGGCATCGATCACGCTCGGTTCCTCCATGCCTATCCGTGATGTGGACACATTCGGGGGGAAGAACCAGCGAAACCTGCGCGTCTTCGGCAACCGCGGCACTAACGGGATCGACGGGGTCGCCTCCGCCGCTACCGGTGCTGCCGCCGCGGGGGTGCAGTCAATAGCACTGTTGGGCGACGTCTCGATGTTTCACGACCTGAACATCCTGGGAACCGCCGCCCAGCTCGACCTTCCAATCACCTACGTGGTCATCAACAACGACGGGGGCGGGATCTTTCACTTCCTGCCCCAGGCGCAGCCGGAGCTGCTCGACCCGGCTGTGTTCGAGACATATCTGGGGACACCACACGGAACCGACTTCGTTGCCGTCGCCCGAGCCCTAGGTATCGCGGCCGAGCGCATCGAGAGAGGCGAAGATCTGGCCGCAGCGCTGCAAACAGAGCCGAGCGGACCCGGACTCTACGAACTCCGCACAGACCGGTCTGCCAACCTCGCGGCACACCGTTCCGCCGCGGCGGCGGTAGAGGCAGCCCTCCGGTCATAGAACCTAGTGGCGCGGATAGCCGTTGGCGCTCGCCACGGACAACGAAGGCGCAACCGCTGCTCAGATGGCCGATGAACGGGCAGATGATGGCAACACCGCGGACGACTCGACCGTCCTACAGGAAGCTAACGACCAGCAGCAACACCGCGGAGGTCGTCAAAAGGACTGGGCAGATCTTGAACCAGATCACCGCCGTCCGGGCGCCTGTAACTGCCGTCAGTCCGGCCAACCCGAGGAGCAGGCCCGCCACGGCGCGGTAGACCCACGCCGCTACGGTGGTTTCGCTCCCTGCCAGCGTTGCCGCTACCACGATTGCGGCCAGTCCCCACATCGTGAAAGCTTCCGCGAGCCATTCCTGGGTCAGAACGCGCCGATTGTCGGGTTCGATCGGCTCAAAACCGGCAACGACCTGCCGCGTCGGGATGGCATGGGCCACTCCCCAAAGGCCGACAAGCGCCGCAGCTACGTAAGCAAGCACCGACGTCATATCTGCAGGGTTCCACAATCGCCGGGCTTTGAGAAGTAGGTTTTCGCACGGGATGAGAGAGAGCGAGAGATCTCGAAATCGCTCGGGTATCCAACTCCTGGTCCGGACAACCGCCGGGCAGCACAAATGCGGTTTCGTGACGGCCCGACGGGAGTCGAACCCGAGCCGGTGTGCTTTCACGAGCCGTCTACACGAATATGTCGCACATAGCTACTACGACCCCAATCGAACTCGCGCACCCGCGGGCGGCCGGGATTCGGCACATCCAGAGCGTTCAGGACACCAGCCAGGGCGGCTGCCGAATGCTCCTCCCGGACCCTCGGCCTAAGTAACAGCCAGCAAGCTGAGCATCGGTTGAAACTTGAGACGGGTCTCGATCAACTCTGCGGCCGGGTCGGACTCGGCAACGATCCCGTTGCCGGCAAAGAGACGCGAAGTGGAGCCGCTGATGAGAGCGCAGCGCAAGGCGAGCGCGACTCGGGCGCCTTCTCCTGGTGTCACCCAGCCCACTCCTCCGGCGTACCAACCGCGGTCGATCCCCTCGACCTTGTCGATGAACGCCAAGGCCTCAGATCGGGGATTTCCTCCAACCGCGGGCGTCGGGTGAATCGAACGCAAAACATCGAAGGTGGATACCTCGTCTCGCAGCGTCGCAGCGATCTCGGTCGACAGATGCTGCACCGTCGCCATGCGACGCAGCGACGGTTCGGCGGAGTAGTCGAGGGTCGCGGTCAATCCTGCCAGACGACTTACGAGATCGTCGACGACTATGGCATGCTCGGCACGATCCTTGACACTGGAGAGAAGCTCCTGACCGACCGCAAGGTCATCGGCGCCTTTGCCGCGACGTGCCGAACCGGCCAGAGGGTTCAACTGGATCTCACGACCGGTTTGTGAGAGCAACAGCTCCGGGCTGGCCCCAACGAATGCGGTGTTGCCGGCAACGGCAGCGTAGACATAGCAGGATGGGTTGGCAGCCCCTAGATGATGGACCAGGTCGTAGGGATCGGTAGCGCGCTCCGACCTAACCAACACGGACCTGGCGAGTACTACCTTGTCGAAGGAACCGTCCCCGATCGCGCCAATCGCTTCGGCCACTTCTGCCTGCCAATCGACGCTTGCCGGGATCGACTCCACGACGTGCGCGCCCGGATCAGGAAGGGCCGGTGGGTCTACGGCACCCAAACCCGTGAGCATCTCCAACAAGCCCTCCACCGAACCACCAGGCGGGATCGCTGCCACGAGCCGGATGCTCATCCCCGACCTTATGAGGCTAACGGCCGGCAGCACCATGTCTGCCGCCCCAAAACCGTCCCATTCCGGGGCATTGGGCCCCTGCGGATTGAATGAGAACCCAAGCGTAAAACGACTGTCGCTCACCACCTCCGGCACTGCAGCCAGCTGTTCCTCCAACCCGCCAAAGCGGTCGGCGCCTGCCGCCCTCAGTCGCAGTGCGACACCCAGGCTGGCCATCTCGTCACCGTCGGGCGTCCTGAAGTAGGAGCTATGCGCCGACAGCTGCGAGCCCGCTCGGACCATGTCGAGCGGAGCAATCCCGACGTCGATTGCCGCCGATCGTAAGCGAGTCTCGTCGGGCCCTAGTAGACGCGCCAGCTGTGCGAGTTGTGATTCGGAGAAAAGCACGGAGGACGATCCTAACGAAGGTCGTCGATCAACTGTGCCGCGTGAGCTGCGATCAGCCCGGGTCGCTCCATCCACACCATGTGCCCGGTGGCGGGAATGATCTCATAGGTGGCACCCTCGAGCCGTGCAATGAGTTTTTGCAGAAACGGCTCCTGGTGGGTTGTCGAGTGTTCTCCGGCGATGACAATCGACGGCGTGCGAATCTCGCTCAGCCGGTCCCAAGCGCGGTGTTGGGTAGCAGCCATGAAGAACTCCGCCTCATCGTCTCGGTCGCACTTCAGCGTGAACTCATCACCGTCCGGTCGCAATCCACCTTTGGCATACGCCCACAGCACACGACTGTCCCATTGAGCGAAGGCTGGCTTGGAGCGCCAGTTGGCAGTGGCTTCCTCGCGGCTGGCGAATCGTTCTCGTCTCCTACGGGCCATGGCCGACATCGGGTTATCCGGGAACCGTCCGTAAGGCGGTGGAAACACGATCGGCTCAACGAGCAGCAGCGACGCAAACGTTCCCGGCCGCGTCAGCTCCGCCAGCAACAGCGCGGCGCCGCCTGCGGAGTGGCCGATGCCGATGACCGGAGAGGAAAGTGAGGCGACTTCGACAATGTCCTTGCCGACGTCCCACCAATCGAACGGCGGGACAGAGCGGCCGGAATCTCCATGTGCTCGCTGATCTATGGCAACAGCACGGAACCCGGTCCGGATCTCGCCAAGATCGTCCACGATCGGGGCGCACACCTCCTTGCAGAAGCCGGTCGCATGTACCAGGACGAGCAGCGGGGAGCCATCTTGCGGTCCCCAGCTGGCCGTCGCTATCTCTACACCGTCGCGGGCGGCGAACGAGGCGACTTCCGGACCCGTCATGTGGACTACTCGACGTCGTCGAGGCGCCAGGTCAACTTGCTCTCTACCTTCATGACACCATCGAGCCGCCGTGCCAGTTCGGCGAGGAGCCTCGCTTCATTGCGTGTGCCGATCTCGCCGCTGAAGGTCACGACACCATTGGTGACGTCAACCGATATGTCGTCCGGATCCACAAACAGTACGCGTCGCAACAAGTCTTCCTTGATTTCGTCCTCGATGATCTCGTCGGGACGAGTGAACGCTGCGACCACATCGAGGCGCGAGATGATGCCGAGACTCTTCCCGTCGCCGTCGGTAACCGGAAGGCGATTGACATCGTTGATCACCATCATCCGCGCTGCGTCCCCAACCGTGGCGTCGGGGCCTATGGTGAGCACCGAACGGTGCATGACTTCCTCCACCCGTTCCACGGGCTGTGGATGAACCGCCTCCTCGCGTGCCACCTCGAGACGAAGGAAGTCGGCCTCAGTGATTATGCCGACGACGCAATTGTCTTCGTCGCAGACCGGCAACCCGCTGACCTTGTTACGCACCATCAGGCGCGCTGCGGCCTTGATCGGTGTCTCGGGCGACGCGGTGATCACGTCTGCGGTCATCAGGTCAACTACACGCATACGCTGCGTACCTCCGCTCTGGTGTAGACCCATTTTGGCAGGACTACGTCGCTGAAGCGCAGCACAGCTGGTTACAACTCGCTGAGCACGTCGCGGCGCGAAGGTAGCCACGCCCCGACCACCGGCCGCACCTTGATCCTGGCGTCCACGACACTGAGGCCCTTGCCCGGCTCCGCTACCTTGACCGGGTTCAGGTCCATCTCCATGATCTCCGGCACATCGGCCACGAGTGCCGAAACCCGCATTAGAGCTTCTCGAACCGCGGCGACGTCTCCGGCGGCTCCACCTCGATAACCGGCGAGTAGCTGCGATGACTTGACCTCATCGATCATTTCGGCCGTGTCCAAATCGGTAAGCGGATGAATCCTGAAGGCAACATCTCCGATCAGCTCGACGAAGACACCTCCCAATCCGAACACAATGAGCGGTCCGAAGTTGGGATCTTCCGTCATGCCGATCAACACCTCGTGCCCGCCCTCCACGTACTGCTGAAGCAGCGCACCTTCCGGATCCGGAACCGCTGCGGTGACGGAGGCATAGGCTTCACGCACAGCAACATCCCCTTCGACGTTGAGGACTACGCCTCCGACGTCGGACTTGTGCAGCGCCGACTCAGAAAGAACCTTGACGACAACCGGTCCCCCGAGTCGCTCGGCCTCGACCGCAGCGTCCTCAGCGGAAGTCACGACGCTCGACTTGGGCATCGCCAGCCCATAGGCGCTCAGCACACCTTCCACCTCGTCGGGGTCGAGCCATGTCTCTCCTGAGCGCCGAATCGCTTGCTCGACGATCTCGCGGGCAACGCTCGGTTTCACATCCGGGAATGAGAGAACGGCACCCTCATCCTTTGCCCTCCACTCGCGGTACTCGACGGCTCGCGACAGCGCAAAGGCTGCCGACTCCGGGAACTGATAGGTCGGAATCCGTTTCTTGCCGGAGCTGAAGAGGTGGGGAGCTCCCTTGGAACTCATGTAGACGGCGAGAAACGGCTTCTTCCCGTGATGCGCCAGTGCCGCATCGCGGATGGTGGCTGCCATCTCCTCGGCGCCCTCCGGCGCGGCCGGGATGAAGATGGTCATCAAGGCGTCGATCTCTGCCGAGCGCATCAGCGTATCTATGCACGCTGCATACTCCTGAGGGCCGGCGGATGCGATCATATCCACCGGGTTGGTCACGGACGCATCGGCCGCCAGGTAACCCTGCAGGTCTTTCTTGAGTTCTTCCGAGAACTCGACGACCTCGAGGCCGTTGGACTCGAGAGCATCGACGGCAAGAATCCCGGGTCCGCCGGCATTGGTAACAATGCCGATGCGTCGTCCCTGTGGCAGTGGCTGGTTTGCCACAAAGGCGGCAACGTCGAACATCTCGGTGAGGGTGTCGGTACGAATGACCCCGGCCTGGCGGAACAGCGTCTCGACCGCAACGTCGAGGCTTGCCAGGGAACCGGTGTGGCTCGACGCCGCTCTCGCCCCGGCGGCGGTTCTTCCCGATTTGACGGCAACGATCGGCTTCTTCTTGGCGATGCGCCGCGCCGCTCTGGCAAACCTCCGTGGGCTGCCAAACGATTCCATATAGAGCAGGATCACGTCCGTGCCCGGATCCGATTCCCAGTAGAGCAGCAGGTCATCACCGGAGACGTCGGGTTGGTTGCCTATCGAGATGAACGTCGATATTCCGATGTTGAGCTCGGTGGCATAATCGAGGATGGCGACGCCCAGCGCCCCGCTCTGACTCGACATGGCGACATTGCCGGGCGGAGGCGATAGCGGTCCAAACTGGCCGTTCATGCTGATCGCGGTATCCATGTTTATCAGACCCATACAGTTGGGGCCGACCATGCGCATCCCGGCATCGCGGACAGTCTTCATGAGCTCATCTTCTAACTCCGCACCTGCCGTCCCGGTCTCTGAGAACCCTGCGCTGATCACAACGAGGCCGCGAACCCCCTTCTCCACACACTGCCTGGCGACCTCGTTGACAAAAGGAGCCGGCACCACGATGAAGGCCAGGTCGACCCGATCCGGGACATCGAGAACGGATGGATAGGCCTTCACCGACCGCACCACCTCTGCCTTGGGGTTCACCGGGAATACCGGACCGGTGTAGTCACCCGAGATCAGGTTGCTGAACAGACGACCACCAATCGACAATGGTTCCCGGCTGGCACCGACTACGGCGATCCCGTTGGGGTAGAACAGCGGGATGATCGATGCTGCAATCGCCAACTGCTCGTCGACCTCGTCGGCCCGATCCAAGCCCGGCGTGTCCGTCGTGGGAAACTCCGCGGTGTACAGCCCTGCGTCGGGTTCCCTTCGCATCGGATAGCCGGCGTTGCGAAACACCCGAATCATCACATGGTTGTCGGCCAGCACGGTGGCCCGGAAGGCTCTGATGCCCAGATTCCGGGCGTAATTCGTGAGATAGCGAAGCAGCCTGCTGGCTATGCCCTTCCCCTGCTCTTCATCGATAACGGCAAAAGCTACATCCGCGGTGTCCGCACTCGATTCGTCTCTCCAGTATCGCCCTACTCCGATGACGCGATCATGGCGCAGCGCGATCAGCGCCATACGATCTCTGTAGTCGAGGTGAGTAAACGCCTCCAGCTCCTCGGGGGTCAGCTTGTCCTTGGCCTGAAAAAACCTGTGATAGACGGTCTGGCGCGACATCCGACCCAGCATCTCTTGCAGACCGTCGGCATCGTCGGGCCGGATAGGACGGATCCTGATCGAGGTACCGTCACGGAGCGCAGCATTGATCTCCCAGTCTTCGGGATAGCCCTGCGGTAGCGACGATTCTGCAGCCATCATTGCTCCTGACCAGCGATCACAGCCACCGGGTCGGTGTACGCTGCGATCATGCGTAGATCTCTTGTTGTTGCGGCCCTCATACTGGCCGCATGCAGCGGCAATAGCGAGGCAACGACCACCCCGGCACCCCCTCTCCCCACCACGCTGGCCGACGTCACTGCACCGCCGACAACGACAACGACGACTGTGGCTCCCCCTCCCACGACGACCACCACCACGACCACCACGCTGCCCCCGAATGCCGCCGCCGACTTCGGGCTCACCCAGGTCGTCTTTGGTGACGCCGCATTCGTAGTGATCACAAACTGGGGTAACGCCTCCGGCAACCTCGATGGCTATTGGCTATGTCAGTTGCCATCCTGTGAGCCGCTGCCCGACACCCAGTTGTCTCCGGGCGAGCAGGCCCTCATCGGGCTGGCGGCGGCCGAGCCTCCGGCGCTGGCCGGCATTCGTGCGATCGTCGATCTTGGACCCGCCATAGGTGTCCTCGAGGCGGCCGGAGGCGAGATTGCTATGTATCGGAGTGATCCGGCCGACGACCCGGCAGAATTCCTCGACGATCCAACCAAGATCGTCGCATACGTTGCGTGGGGCGAATCCGACCATCAAGGCTCAGCCGTTGCTGCTGCTGCCGGAATCTGGGATGAAAGCACGGTGGCGGTCTTCGATGAGGCTCCATCGATTTCGTCGGGCGTCCATCCTGCAGTGAGCAACGACGACTGGTCGGCAGATGTGGGCGGGTGACCGACCGCGCGCCGCTCTTTGCATTTTTAGGGGTTTGTTAGCACCATCCCCACCCGCCCCTAAGCACTGAGCTGCGATATTGATCGTGCTACGCCACGCAGCAAAGCAAACTCGCAAGGGTGAAAGCCCCTCATCTGCCCAACATTCTTGCGAAACTCAAAGGACCCGCCCCAGCCCGGCGGGTCCTTTATTTGGCGGGGGGTCCGAATATCACTTCGACCCTCGCCCCTCCAGAAGCCGACTCGCCGAGACGCAGGGTACCCCCGGTACGCTCGGCAGCCCGCAGTGCAATGTCCAGACCGAGCCCAGTCGATCCTCGTCCACTTTCGCCGCGTTTGAGGGGTGCATCATGTTCGAAACCCTGCCCGTCGTCTTCGACCACCAACACGGAATGGCCGTCGCCGCGCGGAGAGGCAGTGATCCGGTAGGCCGTGCCCGGATCGGTGTGGGCGAACACGTTGCCGAGCAGGGTGTCGATGAGGGCACCGAGATCCTGGGCATCGATGCCTACCGGAAGGCGGCCGCCGGAAGTATGTACATCAACCGCCCGCTGCTGCTCGTCGGCGAGCACCTTCCAGAAGGTTGCTCGCTGCCGCACGACCGCGCCGAGGTCTGATTGGGCCGGGCCCCTCTCCATCGAGGGGCGGCGGGCTTCCTCGATGAGACGGTCGACTGCGTCCTCGAGACGATCGATGTCGTGGAGCAAGCCACGACTCGCCTCTCGGTCGGCAAGAGTTTCGGCCTGGAGACGCACCGCAGTGAGCGGCGTGCGGAGCCGATGTGACAGATCGGCGACAGATTCCCGCTCCTCGGCCAGCAACAAACGCAGACGTTCTGCAAGGAAATTGAAGGCTACTCCCACGTCTGCAATCTCATCGGGCCCAGCGGGTGTCACCCTTCGATCCAGATCACCACCTCCGAGAGCGAGGGCGGCGTCGGAAAGTTCGGCAACTGGGCGCACCACGGAGCGTCCAAGACGATCGGCGGCGACGACGGCGACAATCACGAGAAAGACTCCCAAGCCGGCGATCATCGCCCAAGCCGCAACGACACCCTCCGAGAGGTCGGCTTCAGTCACGAAGGCTCGTACCACGACATCGACCGACTGATCCGGAGTGTCAGGCGAAAGCAAGGGCACCAGGACTTCAGCGCCACCCTCGGTGAAGGCGGTGAAGGCTCGCGCCTCCGCAAAGGCAACGTCGATGTTGGTCGTGTCTAGCACGGGCGCCCCGACCACCTCGCCGTCGGCGAACAAGACAGTTGCTGCTTCGGCCGGTGCACCGAATACCTCGAGAACCGTTTCCGCCAGGGTGGCGCTTACCCCACCACCCTCGGCGGTCGCGGTGTCGACAACAAGCGACGTTGCGATCGCTTGGGCGAGAGTTTCAGAACGAGATAGCGCTCGGTTCTGCGCCTGATTGCGCAGCAG
>JARFRN010000032.1 GCA_029287195.1 Acidimicrobiia bacterium
ACCTCGATGAGGGATCGGAGCTGGCGCCTCAGCCGACTGTAGCGAGCCAGCTCCGCTTGGCACGGCAGACACTGCGCAACGTGGCTGCGAAGCCGGCCGGCGGGAGGAATGCCTTCGGTTGAGGTTGCCAGGGAACGCACCACGCGACAGGCGGCTTTCATACATCGACCTGCACTGCCGACCAAAGCTGGGTCCGCAGCTGCTTGCGCCCGCGGTGGAGGCGCACTTTGGCAGCGGGGACCGTGATACCGAGGTGTTCGGCAATCTCGCCGTGGCTCCATCCGTAGACATCCTTGAGGACCACCACCGTCCGGACAGGAAGCGCCAGCGATTGCAGAGCCGCTCGCAGCCGGCTCTGGATTGCCACGGATTCAGCGGCGCGCTCCGGCGAGATGGACTCGGCGGCCGGTTCGGTGAACGACTCATCGATCGGGTCGGCGAGATGCTTCGACTGCCGTTGCCGCTGCGTCCAGGAGACATTCACGACGATGCGATGCATCCAAGTGGAGAACTTGGCGTCGCCCCGGAACTTGGGCAGAGCCCGCCAGGCACGAACAAATGCCTCCTGGGTTACGTCGGCTGCCAGCTCGCGATCTGCCGTTAGTCGCAATGCCAAGGTATAGACCTCGTCTTGATGGATTCTCACAAGATCGGAGAAGGCGGCCCGGTCTCCGGACCGGGCCCGGATCAGGAGATCTCCGTCATCTGGTCTGACTCCTCCTTGTGTCATCGGGTTACCCACTCAGCCTGACGACACAGGTGCCGGTGACCAGATCGTGCTCCGGGCTGCTCACCTTGAGCTTGACCTGGGCGTCTGCCGAGTCTGGGGCGATGTCGCCGACCATGCCCGATACAACCGCCTGCACGGAAGGCCGCAGCGGGTTGCGGAAGCGCAGCTTGGCATGGGCAAGCGGGTCGGGCCGGCCGCTAACGGCACCGGCGGCTTGCATTGCCCAGGCGGCCATCAGGAGCCCGTGAACCACAGTGCCGGGTAGCCCTGCGGCCCGCGCCGAATCGTGATCGAAGTGAATGGGGTTGTAGTCACCCGAAGCAGCAGCATATTTCACGAGATCGAGGCGGCTGGCGGATTTTGTTAGGCCCGGCAATGGGTTCACTCCCGGCCATGGTTGGGGAGATGGCACTTCGTTGAGCTCGCGTCGCCATACAGTCGGCTCGGAATCGCCCGCGACGGCATCCGAAGCGCCGCCTTCGCCCATCAGAAACGTGGCGGCGGCATCCAACAGCCGCTCATCGCCGGTTGTGTCGACGGTGGCCGAGAAGGACACGAAGAATCGACCAGATCGTTCCCTCACTTGGTCGACCCGACCCGTGACCCCGATCTCGGCTCCGATGGAGAGAGGGGCATGCCAGGTGAATGACTGGTCCACGTGCACCAGGATGCCCGTGTAAGGCCGCACCCGGGGATCCTCGAGAAAGTGCGGTGCGGCAACGAACAGCAGCGCCCCTGCGTAGCTCGGGGGGGCGTGGTCGATCCAGCGGTCGGGCTCATCACCGGTAGCAGCAACATATTCGGCGACCTTCTCGGGTGAAATCCGCAGCGGGTAGGGACCGTAGGTGGCGCCGGCAACTTCATCGAGGCTCATGGGGGCGGAGGCTACCGTGTCGACGGCCGGGGGACTAGAGATTTGCGCAAGATGACAGCGACGGGGGCCGGCCGCGGTAGGTTCTGGTTTCGCGAGAGAATGCCCGAGTAAACTACTACGTCGACCAAGCCGAAGGAGCCGCAATGGGACGAATCTTCAGAGTCAGAGTATTTGTGGTGGTCATCTTGGCTGCGGCAGTTGCCGCCGCCGTCGCGACCATCTTCAATCAGAAACAGCGGCTGGAGGCCATGGACGCAGCCGGCCGCCGTGAGTATCTGGGCGACAAGCTCGGTGGGCGCATCCCCGACGATCAGATCGATCGTATCGCAGCGGCCATTTCGGAGCGGCTCGACGCAGGCAAACCGTTGCTGGAAGTCGCCGAGGATGCCGCCGCCTCCGTCGAGGAAGCCGTCGCGGAAGCCGACGAAGACGTCGCCGAGGCTGTGGAAGAGACGAATCCCGAGTCCTGAGACAACGGAATCTATTGCAGAGGAGCCCGGCGACACATTCGCCGGGCTCCTGCAATTGCGCAAGCTAGGGAGCTAGCTAGCGGGTCTCCTTGTGCGGGGTGTGCTGGCGGCACCAACGGCAGTACTTCTTGAGTTCCAGCCGCTCCCGCGTGTTGGTCTTGCTCTTGGTCGTCACGTAGTTGCGACGCTTGCATTTTTCGCACGCCATCGTCAACGGGGGTCGTTTGTCAGAAGCCATCTGTTCTTTTCGTTTCTGTTCGATTCAGTAGCCAGTTGGATGTCCGGCACCGGGCCGTACTGGAGTTTCGCAGGAACTTGGTCGTGTCGGCGTCCCGCCGGCACGCGTTCTCACTACTTGGTGATGTTGGTTACACGGCCGGCGCCGACAGTACGGCCACCCTCACGAATCGCAAACCGCAAACCCACACACATAGCGATCGGCTTACCCATCACAACACTCATCTCAGTGTTATCCCCAGGCATCACCATCTCAGTACCAGAAGGCAAATTCACCGTCCCCGTCACATCCGTCGTACGGAAATAAAACTGCGGCCGATACCCATCAAAAAACGGGTTATGCCGACCACCCTC
>JARFRN010000142.1 GCA_029287195.1 Acidimicrobiia bacterium
TACCTCGGCGCCTTCATCGGCGGGGCCTTCGCCGTGCTGATGGCGCTCGGCGAGGGCGGCATGCGCTCGCACTGATCGTGCTGGCGATCACGCTGGCGGTGAACCTGCTGCTGGAGAACCTGCTCGAGCCGATGCTGCTGGGCGGAAGTCTCGACCTCCACCCACTGCTGATCTTGCTGGCGACATCACTTGGTGGCATCGTCGCGAGCATCATCGGTCTCATCCTTGCGGCCCCGGCGTTGGTGATCGCCATCGACATCAACGCCGAACTGAGGGCGGCGGGCTTCTTCGACGACCGACCGAAGTCGGCGGGCCTCACCGGGTGAACCGGGCCGATGCCGTCCGTCGTCGGCGCTCGTCAAGAACTCGCAGAATTCGCGCCCGCTCGAGTGTTTCGACCGCGATGCACGGGGTGGCGAGGAGTCATCGGCGCACACTCTATCCGGGTGAAGAAGCGATTTCACCCGGGTGAAGACTGGTTGAGTGTCGCCAGAGTGAATATGGTTGACGGTCATGGATGAGCTGTCGCGGCGCGAGTTGCCAGACTGCAACCACCGGCAGCCAGTGCCCGTCGAACAAGGAGAACGTCTGTGAGTGCAGGTACACGACCCTCGAGTTTCAGCGGCGCAGCCGTAGGGTGGGCGGCGTTTGCTGGGATCATGCTGATGGTCTGGGGCGTCTTCGATGTAATGCAGGGCATCGTGGCGCTGGCCAACAACGAGTTCTTCGTCATCACCGAGGACTACATCTTCGAGTTCAACCTGACGACGTGGGGGTGGGTCCACATCATCGGCGGCATCGTGCTGATTGCCTCCGGTGCCGGGATCTTCTCTGGGAACGTGGCGGCACGCACGGTTGGTGTGATCGTGGCCGGACTGGCGATCATCTGGAACTTTGCATGGCTGCCGTACTACCCGATTTGGTCGATCATCGCCATCGCCATCGGCGTAGCCGTGATCTGGGCGCTCACCGTCCACGGTCGCGACGTCAGCTACGACAGCGCCTGACGAAAGGGGCAAACCAGCGAAGCCGTGCGCCTGGTCAGGAACCGCTCCCGGGCGCACAGCACTTTGGCATTTGAGAACAGCAGGAAGCGGTTCGGCGAGTAATTGGAGATTTGACGTGGCACAGAACCCCGATATCGGACGCGAGATCCTGCCGATCCCAGACCTCCCGGTGCATGCCGATCCGGCGCTGCACGCCAGCCAGACGTCGGCGCCCCCGATTGTGCCGTTGCGGCCGCCCGCGGGTGCGCCGAACGTCTTGATCGTCCTGATCGATGACATGGGGTTCGGGTGTACGTCGACGTTCGGTGGTCCGGTGGACATGCCGACCTTCGACCGATTGGCAGCCGGCGGGCTGCGCTACAACCGCTTTCACACGACGGCGTTGTGTTCGCCGACCCGGCAGGCGTTGCTGACGGGCCGCAACCATCATTCGGCCGAGATGGGCTCGGTGGCAGAGATTGCCACATCGATGCCCGGGAACACGTCGGTGCGGCCCAACACCGTGGCGACGATCGCGGAGATGCTGCGGCTCAACGGCTACAACACCGCCGCGTTCGGGAAGATGCATCAGACGCCGACCTGGGAGGTGTCGGTATCGGGTCCGTTCGATCGGTGGCCGACCGGCGACGGCTTCGAGAAGTTTTGGGGCTTCGTCGGCGGCGAGACGAACCAGTGGGAGCCGACTCTATATGAGGGAACGACGCCGACTGAGCCGCGAGCGACAGCCGCGGAGGGCTACCACATCACTGAGGAGCAGGTGGACCAGGCGATCGCGTGGGTGCAGGCCCAGAAGTCGATGACGCCGGACAAGCCGTTCTTCATGTATATGTCGTATGGCGCCACCCACGCCCCGCACCACGTGCCCGATGAGTGGATCGAGAAATACCGGGGCCGATTCGACCGGGGCTGGGATCAGGTGCGGGCCGAGACTCTTGCGACCCAGATTGAGAAAGGCATTGTGCCCGCGGGCACCGACCTCACCGAGAAACCGCCGGGGGTTTCCGATTGGGACGACCTGTCGGACGACAAGAAGAGAGTCGCAGCGCGGCTGATGGAGACATACGCCGGGTTCGCCGAGCACACCGACTTCCACACCGGCCGGCTGATCGACGCACTCGACGAGATGGGGGTACTCGACGACACCCTGGTGATCTATATCGCCGGTGACAACGGCGCTTCGGCCGAAGGCGGCCTCGACGGCACGTTCAACGAGCTGAAGGCTTTGAACGGCATCTCGGAGACGGTCGAGGAGATCCTCCCCCGCCTCGACGAGATCGGCTCCGCAGCGTCGTTCAACCATTACCCGGTGGGGTGGGCGCATGCCATGAACGCACCGTATCAGTGGACCAAGCAGGTGGCCTCCCACTTCGGCGGGACCCGCAACGGAATGACGATGTCGTGGCCGAACGGCATCGCCGCACGCGGTGAGATCCGCCAACAGTTCCATCACGTGATCGACATCGTCCCGACCATCCTCGAGGCAGCCGGTCTGCCGCAGCCCTATATGGTGAATGGCATTGCGCAGAAGCCGATCGAGGGGGTGGCGATGGGCTACACCTTCGATAACGCAGACGCCGAGGACCGCCACACCACCCAGTACTTCGAGATGTTCGGCAACCGCGGCATCTACAAGGACGGGTGGACTGCGGTCACCAAGCACCGCACCCCGTGGGAGACTGGTCAGATCGAGACGATCCGGCTCGATGACGACGTCTGGGAGCTCTACAACACCAACGAAGACTGGTCCCAGGCACATGATCTCTCCGCACAGATGCCCGACAAGCTGCACGAACTCCAGCAGGTCTTCCTCCTCGAGGCGGCCAAGTACAACGTGTTCCCCATCGACGATCGCGTGGGGGAACGCTTCAATGCCACGATCGCCGGTCGGCCCGAGCTGCAAGCCGGTCGCACCTCGCAGCGGCTCGCTCCCGGCATGACCCATCTGATGGAGAACACCTTGCTCAACGTCAAGAATCGCAGCCATGTGGTTTCGGCCCAGTTGACGATTCCCGACGGGGGCGCCAAAGGTGTGATCGTGGCGCAGGGTGGGCGCTTCGCCGGGTGGGCCGTCTACGTACTCGACGGCAAGCTGATGTACTCGCACAACTGGTTCAACAGTGAGATCTACACAGTGGCGTCACCTGACCCGCTGCCGCCGGGAGAGGTCTCTGTGCAATACCAGTTCGACTTCGACGGCGGGCACCCCGGCGCCGGCGGGACCGGCACGCTCCTCGTCAACGGCGCAGTCGTCGCCGAGGGCAGTATCGAGAAGACCGTCCCGTTCGTCTTCTCTGCCGACGAGACGATGGACATCGGCTGTGACACCGCCTCCCCGGTTGTGGACGACTACGGCGAGGGCTCCGAGAACGTGTTCACCGGCAAGATCCAGTGGGTACAGATCGATATCGAGGACGACGAGGTCAGCCACACAGAAGAACCCGAGCAGACCTACCGCCGCATCATGGCCCGCCAGTAGCCGACGTCCACCTGCGAACGGTAGAGGAGCATCCGGCGTGACCCTTCTCAGCCCGGAACCTGGCAACACGCGTTCAGCGGCAGCATCCAATGAGT
>JARFRN010000225.1 GCA_029287195.1 Acidimicrobiia bacterium
CACGAGGGCGCCGCCGCCCCACGTGTAGATAACCAGGGATGTCAGCTGCAGCCAGCCGTTGCGCAGCCGATTAGGCACCAGGTAGTAGCCGGCCAGGCAGTCCGGGTGAATGAAGAACAGGAATGTGACTGACGAAAAGACCATGTGAGCGCTCTGCGAACTGAGCAAGTGTACGCCCCATGGGATGTCGGGTCTGGGAACACCCAGCTTGATCAGTTCCGGCCCTCTCCAATACCGTCGACGCGGGGGATCGAGCTCATTGGCTCCTCAGAAGCCCTCTCATGGCAACAGCAGCCAACAAGATCGTGGCTACGAGTTCTCCTACCAGAAACGCCCTGGCTACCTGTACCAGTGGCTCTCCCGAGACCGCAACCAGCACTATGCCGGCTACCGTCATCGCCACCAGCCAGATGGCCGCCATCTGTTCGGTGCGGCCCCGAGCCACATAAACCTGGCTGATGAACAGCCCCACCAGCGCTGCTCCGACCGCCGCCGCACCGAGCGCGGCGACGCCGGCAGGTGGGGCAAACTCAGCCCCGTACAAGAGCTCCACAACCGTTGGGCCGGCGAGGTACCCGAGGATCCCAAAAAGAGCCGTCGTACCGAGACCGATCGCGCCGAGACGGGCCGCCCAGATCGAAAGCTGACGCTGCTCGCCGCGCGCGGCAAGCTCAGTGAAATCGGGTAGAAAGCGGGCGATCAGGTTGTAAGACGATGTCACCGGGCCCCGAAAGAGGGTGAAAGTAACGAAATAGATGCTCACCTCGCTCGGCGTCCCCCCGACAAGGCCGACGAATATCGGTCCGCCGGCAATCACCACCTGGGAAGCGCCGGTAGCGAGCACGAGCGACCCCAAGAACGTGGCTCGCTCGGCCTCGGTGCGGTCGACGCCGACTTGCTCGAAATCGACGCGGGCAAAAGGCTTCACGAAGAAGATCGCCAGCGGCGCAATCACCAGCAGCCACACAAACGTGAGCGCACTGGGAGAGACCAACGCAACAACGATCGCACCGGGTACCAGGACGGCACCCTCGGCGCCGGTGGCGACGCCGTATGCGACAAACCGTCGCCGACCCGCAAGAAAGCCCCTCCCGAACGCAAGAACGGCGCGGGAGGCCCCTGCTGCGGCAAGCGCAATTACGAATCGCGAATCACCGGCGAAGAACCGGTCGAGCGTTGCAGCCGCAAATGCCGCCGATCCGAGCGTCGAGACTGCGACGGCACCAGCGAGCTGGACGAGTCCATGCCGAGAGGGTTGCCACCGTCCGCCGTTCAAGGCCAAATGGCGCGTAATGAACTGCTCCGAAGGAATCATCAGCACGGTGAATGCAAAGAAGACGACGGTCCAGGCTGCCCCGACGGGGGTGAACTCTTCGCTGCCCAGGGCCCGCCCGCTGATGACCTGGAAGCCGAGCGCACCCGCCGCAATGGTCGCGGTACCAAGCAGCATCGCGAGCGTGGGGGAAATACGCAACCGATCGACGACGTGAGGAGCGGATGTGTCGGGTCGGGGGGATTGCATGGCGGGACGCAACCCTAACCTGATTCCTAGTGCGAAACGAGATGCCGCCGGCTCGCTGGGGAGGCGAGGTCAGGATCGGCCGTACCTCGCGATCCCGACACCGAGTGGTGGGCGCGACAAACGGTCTGTGTCGGATACCGGGCTCTGGCGCTGCTTGTCTGCAGTCTCCTCCTATACTCCGCTCGCTATGTCCGCACCCCCATCCACCGTTAGGCGTCTCTTTCCCGCGTCCCGGAATTACATCCGCGATCTGTGGGCCCGGCGCGAGTTCGCCTGGTACCTGGCAATGGGAAACCTCAAAGCGCGCAATGCCACCACCACACTCGGCCTCATGTGGTGGGTGCTCAATCCGCTGCTACTCGGTGCGGTCTACTGGCTGGTGTTTGGTCTGCTGTTCGATCGTGGGCAAGTCGACAACGAGTTCGACTTCCTTCCGTTCTTGCTGTCCGGCATCTTCGCCTTCTTTTTCACCCAGCAATCGATGACGGCCGGCGTCAACTCGATCACATCCAACGCCAAGCTACTGGCCAACATCAGCTTTCCCCGCTTGGCATTACCGCTGTCCGCCCTGTTGGAGAGTTTCGTCGGCTTCGTAACATCGATCGGGGTCTATTTCCTCATCGTCGGACCGGTCAATGGCATCTGGCCGGGGGTGCAAACGCTCTGGCTGTTTCCCACGATCCTGCTTCACCTCATTTTCAATTTCGGGTTGGCAACGTTGGTGGCTCGGATTGCCGTTCCGTTCCGCGATCTCAACAATCTCGTGCCGTATTTCACGCGACTCTGGCTGTATCTGTCGCCGATCCTGTATCCGCCCTCGTTTCTGGAGGGGCAGCCGGCGTGGGTGCACTTCACAATGGGCTTGAACCCGCTCAATCCGTTTCTCGCCCTGTACAGACACGCAATGGTCGGCATGCCGGTTGACCTGGGTGGTGCCCTCCTTGGTGCCAGCGCATGGGCAGTCGCGATCGCTGTCGTAGGAGGCTTCTGGTTCGTGAAATATGAGGGCAGGATGGCGAGGTACGTATGAGCGCCCCGGCAATCGTCGCCCGCAACATCACCGTGCGGTTCCGTCCACTGGTCGACAGGAAGCCGACGCTACGCCGGTCGCTCGGTCGACTCCAGCACCGCGAAGTCGAGGAGCTCGTGGCGCTCGATGACGTCTCCGTTGAGATCAAGAAGGGTGAAGCCTTCGGAATCGTCGGTCGCAACGGGGCCGGCAAGAGCACCATCCTTCGTGTCATGGCTAAAACCCTCCGCCCCGATGAGGGCACCATCAACGTCTATGGCAAGACGTCGACCCTGCTACAACTCGGCGTCGGTTTCAACGCACAGCTCTCCGGCAGGCGCAACATCTATTTGGGTGGGCTTGCGGTAGGCCTCAGCAAGAAAGAGATCGATGGCCGCTTCGACGATATCGTCACCTATGCGGATCTGTGGGATGCGATCGACCGTCCGGTGAGGACCTATTCGTCTGGGATGTTTTCCCGGTTGGCGTTCTCCGTGGGCATGGCGATCGAACCCAGCATCATGCTGCTCGATGAGGTGCTCGCCGTCGGCGATGAGGCTTTCCGAGAGAAGAGCATGCAGACGATGCGCGAGCTGCTGGCACGCGCCGGCACGATCGTCTTCGTGTCTCATTCACTGCCCAGCGTCGCCGAGTTCTGCGACCGGGCTATATGGCTGGACAAGGGCAAGATCGTGGCGATCGGCGAAGCCGAGTCAGTGGTCGAGCAGTACCGCAGCCGGGTCACTCACAAGACTCGGTGACGGCCATGTCAGAGGCTACGGGAGTGTCATAGTCCAACGCGGGTAGGGCCAGATCGCAATATCCCTGCTCGGATCTAGTTGCCACTGTTCGATCTGTTGCTGCCAGTCGGGACAGTCGAGACAGGTAAGAGCTGATGGAGAATGGGTCCAGAACTCCGCAAGCCCTGCGAGCAAGGCGACGATGATGACTCCCAGTGCAAATCCGCGGCGGATCTGAGAGGTCGCTAATCCAGCTCCGTGGGAGAGGGCAAGAGAGGCGATCGCAACTGGGACAACGGTGTACCTTGAGCTGGCACTTCCGTGCGAACCGATCTGGACGAGCGCTTCGGTGAGTACGAATGCCGCGAGAAGTAGACCTAGGACGCGCACCGAAGAGCCACGGACGAGGCGACCAATGACCAACACCACGAGGACGCTCATGAGCAGGACTGAAATCAGCGCCGCACTGCTGTCGTTGTAGACGCTCTCCACCAGCCGAGCGCTTTCTTGCCTGCCTATGAAGATGCTGGTGAGATGGAGCC
>JARFRN010000155.1 GCA_029287195.1 Acidimicrobiia bacterium
GTCGACCTCGGTGGCCAGGACCTCGATCCCGTTGCGGGTCGTCCCCTCGCTCACATCGGTGCGGCTGACCGTGGTGTCGAGCCGGCTGGCGGCGCTGGCCTCGTCGACCGGACCGATCCGGCGGATCATGGCCGGAGCGTCGACCGGCAAGGTGCTCGACTCGCCGAAGAAGTCATCGCCGGGTCGGACCTCGAGGAGGTTCGTGCCGAGCCGGTCGAGCTGAGCCAGCAGATCAGACTTCGAGGACTCGGACAGGCCGAGCACGCCGACCATCGCAGCAATCCCAATCATGATGCCGAGCGCAGAGAGAGCCGCCCGCAGCTTGCGGGTGTGAAGGCCGACGCTGGCGGTGCGGAGCACATCGGCACCGTGCAGCTTCGATGGAACAAGCCCGTTGCTCTTGCTCATCGCCGCACCCCCGTGTCGTACTCGATGCGACCGTCGCGCAACCCGGCAGTTCGCGGGAACGCTTCGGCGATTTCCGGGTTGTGGGTGATCACAACGAGCGTCACACCCTCCTCGTTTATCTGTCGGATCAGGTCGACGATGCCGTCACTGTTCCTGGTGTCGAGATTGCCCGTAGGCTCGTCGGCGAGCACGATCGACGGCGAACCGACCAGCGCTCGGGCGACCGCAACTCGCTGCCGTTCGCCACCGGAGAGTTTGGTGGCGACGTGATCCAATCGGTGACCCATGTCGACCCGCAACAGTGCCCGCCGAGCCAGCCGGCGGCGTGTGCTCACGTTCAGCCCCGTATAGAGCAGCCCATCAGCCACATTGTCGAGAGCGGTATATCCGCTCAGGAGGTGGAACTGCTGGAAGACAAATCCGATATGCCGGGACCGCAGTGCCGATAAGTCTTTGTCGCTCAGGTCAGCGACGTTATAACCCGCGACTGTGACTTCGCCGACGGTTGGGCGGTCCAGAGTCCCCATGATGTGAAGCAACGTCGACTTGCCGCTGCCGGAGGGCCCGACAACGCCGACCAGCTCGCCGCGAGTGACCGCAAAATCGACACCGCGCAGAGCGCGCACCGGCGGCGTTGTCGGATACTCCTTGGTCACACCGTGGAGCGATAGGACCACTTCCGCATCGGCGGCCGGGGCGGTGCGATCCTCGGCCATCGCCGTTGTCACGGAACCACCACCATATCGCCAACGTTCAAGCTGTCGGACTCCACCTCGACGAGGCCATCCGCATAGAAACCCGGATCGACGGCAACGAGTTGTGGGCCTGTCGCCGTTTGCACCTCGACGGCGTAGCCACCCTCAGCAAGGGCGACCAAAGCCGAGACCGGTACGGCCATGACGTTGGACACGGAATCTGAGATGATCTCAACATCGACGGGTGCCTCGTCGAGGCCCACCGCAACCGAAGGGTCATCGAGCACTATCTTCACGCCGAACGTCGCGTTGCCTCCGCCGCCCGTTGCGACAGAATCGATCTCGACGACCTTCCCTCCGGCATCACTGCCGTCCGGCATCTCGATGATGACCTCTTGCCCGACTACTACCAGGCCCTGATCCGCCGCAGGTAGATCAAACGTGACGAACTGGTCGGCAGACGAGATACCGAGCACGGGCGTGCCGGCAGTCACGGCTGATCCGACCGAAGCCAGCACTTCGTTTACTCTGACTGTCGAGGCAAGGAACACGACCGCACCAAGATCGATGACGCCGTCCTCCTCGAGACCGACATCGGCCTGCCAAGCGAGAACGGCAGCCTTGGTGCCGCTGTCCCAAACGCCGTCGACAACCGGTCCGTCGTAGCCGAGAGCGACGAGCGCCTCCTCGAGCTGCAGCACATCGTCGCCCCGGAGCGGATCGCCTGTGGAGATGGTGACGATTGGCTGTCCGGAGTTGGCCGAGTCGCCCACTGCAACGTCGACCGACAGAATCTCCGATGCTTCTGGGATGAAGATGACGTCCCCGAGTGCCACCTCGCCGGTTTCCTCAACGCCGAGATCTTCCTGCCAACGCTCAACCATGGTCTGGGTGTAGTCCGTGAACTCCTCGTCGACCGCAGCAAGAGCATCGGGGTCGTAGCCGAGTGCGACGAGAGCCTGTTCGAGTTGCAGAACATCGGGGCCGGTCAGGTTCTCGCTGAGGTCCCGCAGCGCCCGATAGGCCGGAATGTCTCCATACATGACAACGACCGGCTCGCCATTGACGCGATAGAGGACATCACCTTGCTCGATGGTCTCGCCGGCAGCGACGATTTCCGTGATCACGCCGCTCTTGGCACCGCTGAGAGTCATTGTTTCGTCTGTGGCTGTGAGCGTCCGGTAAGCCGGCAGATCGCCGTAGAGCAGAACGACCGGTTCGTTGTTCACGGTGAGGAATACGTCCCCCTGCTCGACCATGGTGCCGACCTCGGCAGTGGTGGTGACCGTACCCGAGATTGGGCTGACCACAGGATCACCCGTCTCGGTGCCCAATGTACCGTCGAAAGAATCCATCTGAACGAGATCGGTGCGAACGACCTCTTCGAAGGTGAGCGCAGCCACCGTATCGGTCGTGCCGTCACCTGAGTTCCCACCCAGCAGCGCCAGCACGGCGATGGCGACGACGGCAACCAAGCCGATACCACCAATCCACCACCAGACCCGACTGCGCTTCGGAGCAGCTGGCCCCTCATAGACGTCGGTTCCGTCGACTCCTGGGGCAGCGTCATCGGTTGGTGCAGTCATTGCTCTCCCTGTCATCAGCCGTTCCCCCTTCCCCGGCCGGGTACACGCGGTAGTCCACCGAGGATCTCTCCGCAGGCTTCGTTTGCTGCGACAAAGTCCGGATCATCCTGATCGATCTGACCGAATGGCCCGCCGGGACCACCCTCGCCCGGCTCACCCTCGGTGCCCAGGCCAAACGAGGAGAAGTCGGGATCATCCATGTCGTACCCATTCTCACGCATACAGGCGGCGTATTCGACCATCGTGTCCTCCAACTCGGTTGGATCGAAGTCGCGGCCGCCGAATCCGAGCACGACACCCTCGAGCTGGCTCTGGCATGCGTCCATCGCCGCCCGCATCGCCTCGCGATCGACGGGAGTCGCATCGCCGTCTCCAGCTCCGCCGCGGAGACCGCCGAACTGTACGTTCCCCTCTGAGTCCACCGTGGGGTCTTCGATGGCGACGCCCTGGTCGCGCAGACACTCCGCCAGAGCCAGCATTGCTTGCTCGGCATCCATCTCGTCATTTCCGGCCACATCGGTTTCCTCAACTGCGATGACCGTGTCAACCGTCTCGAGCGTGGCGACACCGCCGTCGGAGTCATCAGTGCCACCGCATGCGGTGGCGATGAGCCCGAGCGCAAGCAGCAGCACCACCGATACTCGTATCCTCATTTGACTGCCTTTCAGATTCCCCACGCAAGGATGCATCGCAAGTCATATCAGTATCTGAAGTCGAGATGAGAATCGGCTGAGAACCAGCGCTCAGGGTGTCCCGCCGGTGATCCCAGGTATCCCCGGCAGCAGCTCCTCGCATGCCTCGAATGCGGCCTCGAAGTCGGGATCGTCGAGCTCCGGTTGCCAACCCGGGAAAAGCTGCCTGCCTTCCATGATCCCTGCGAAGTCCGGGTCGGGCATGTCTATACCGTTCTCTCGCATGCAGCCGGCAAAGACGACCACGTCGTCCTGAAACTCTGTATCGAAGATTCTCTCAAATCCGAACGACACGCCCTCTAGGAAAGGCACGCAGCCTTCAAATGCGGCTTCGAGTTCGTCTTCGTCCATCTCAGCAAGGTCGCTGAGCGCCTCGAAGTCGAACCCGACGTTCCCGTCGGCGTCGACAACCGGATCGGGAAAGTCGATGTTGCGGTCCCGCATACAAGCCGCAAACTCCAGCACTGAGTCCTCGTCAGATTTGGTCTCCTCCGGTGGCCGGCTTGTTGCGCTGCTCGCCGCCGTAGAAGTCACGACGTCGTCGATCGAGGCGACGGCAGTGCTGTCTTCATCGCCTCCGCAAGCCGCGGCTATGAGGACAACCGCTACGAACAGTGCTCCGGCCTTCAAAAGTTCTCCGATTGACATGGCGCCCAGATTAAGCCAATCGAACATTTGCGCATGCGGCGAGACCCCTATGCTCGCCTCATGCTGTGCTGTGTGGGAGATCTGGTCGAGGACGTCGTTGTGTGGCTTGCCGCCGGTATACGGCGCGGCACAGATACGCCGGCGAAGGTTTTCCGGAGGCGCGGGGGTAGCGCCGCCAACGTCGCTGCGCTCGCAGCCGTCGCAGGTGGTCGAGCCAGGCTTATCGGCCAGGTCGGAAGAGATCCGCTGGGAGAGACACTCCTTGCGGAGATGTCGGCAGCCGGCGTTGAGCTCGCGGTCACCCGCGACGGAACGACGGGCACGGTCGTGGTCCTCGTGGAGCCGGATGGAGAACGAACCATGCTGCCCGACAGAGCCGCCGCAACCCGGTTGGCCGGAGTGCCTCCCGGATCGCTGGACGAGGCAAGCTGGCTTCACGTGCCCGGCTACTCGCTGATAGTCGAGCCACTCGGGGATACCAGCCGGGCGCTCATCTCTCGAGCACGCGACAGGGGGGCGGGGATCAGCATCGATGCTTCGTCGGTGGGGCTGATCAAGGAGTACGGCCCAGCCCGCTTCGGTGCCGCGGTGACGGCCATTGGGCCAGACGTCCTGTTCTGCAACAAAGACGAAGCTGAGCTGCTCGAGCTTTGCCCCGGCTCGCCACATCCGGGTGTCGCATTCTCTGTGATCAAGTCCGGCGCGGAACCCGTGGCGATCGTGACGGAATCGTTGACTCATTGGATCCCGGTGGATCCGGTCGAAGAAGTTGCCGACACCACCGGCGCCGGGGACGCCTTCGCCGCAGGCTACCTTGTTGCCACAATGGAAGGCGCGGGACCGGTTGGGGCGGCCCTGGCCGCCAGCCGATTGGCGGCAACAGTCCTCGGTAGACCGGGCGTCGGCATCGGGACCGTAGAAAGACCCAGGAGATAGCGGAATGCCCCACATCAAGCTGAGCGAAGAGGTCGCCGAGGCCCTCGAACGTGAGCGTCCCCTCGTCGGCCTGGAAAGCACCATCTTCAGCCACCTCGGTCTCCCTTCCCCGGCCAATCAAGAAGCGCTGGCCCGCGCCACGGCAGCGATCCGCAGTCAAGGAGCCGTTCCCGCAGTGACCGCAATCATCGATGGGATACCCCGGGTCGGCCTCGAAGAGTCCGAGCAGGAGAGCATTCTCGGACCGGCGCGGAAGACCGCCGAGCGCGACATTGCGGTCGCAGTCGCACAGCGGTGGTCGGTGGGGGCCACAACCGTCTCGGCTTCGCTTGCCCTGTGTGCCGAGGTGGGAATCCCGGTGTTCGCCACCGGCGGCATAGGCGGTGTGCACCATGGATCAGAGACAACGGGCGATGTGAGCTCAGACCTCGGTGCGATCTCACTTCATTCGGTTGTAACCGTGTGCGCCGGAGCCAAGGCATTCCTCGATATTCCGAAGACCCTCGAAGTACTGGAAACCGAAGCAGTTCCCGTCCTCGGATACCAGACCGACGAGTTCCCCCTCTTCTATGCGCGGTCGGCGGGCATCCCGGTTCCGGCTCGAGTTGAATCCGCAGGCGAGGTGGCAGCGATCCTCGCCGAGCGAATCCGGTGGGATCAAGGTGGGGTCCTCCTGGCGGTTCCGGTGCCGGAAAACGCGGCCATTCCGGAGCACGAGATCCGAAGCGCCATCGAAGATGCCCTGGAGCGATCCCACGGTTTGCGAGGCGCGGAGGTGACACCGTTCGTGCTCGAGCAGATCGCCCAGATCACCGGAGGCCGCAGCATCCCGGCGAATCTCGCGCTGGCCGAGAACAACGCTCGAGTTGCCGCCCAGGTGGCCGTTGAGTTCAGCAAGCTGCTCGGCTGATGCAATCAGCGTCGAGTTCGATACAACCGAACTCGGGCAACCCACCTACTCGGCTGATGCAACCAACGTCGAGTTCGATACAACCGAACTCGGGCAACCCACCTACTCGGCTGATGCAACCAACGTCGAGCTCAATACAACCGAACTCGGGCAACCCACCTACTCGGCTGATGCAACCAACGTCGAGCTCAATACAACCGAACTCGGGCAACCCACCCCCTGGGACAGGCAACAGTGCGACGCGGCGCCCGCGCGACGGCGATTCTTCGGATCATGAACCCTCCCCGGGCGACTCCATCCACATCCGCCGAGTCCAGACGACGTGAGGAGTCAGCGAGCGGATGTCGCCGCTTACGCGGTACCTTCTTCTACGCCCCGTTGTTTGTGCACCCGACCGCTCTCGCCCCGCAGCGAAAGGCCGCTGCCGGCGCCGTAGCGCGCCTGAATGATCTCGGCGAGAATCGAGACTGCCATCTCTGCCGGGGTCTCTGCCCCGATATCCAGCCCAACGGGGCCATAGATAGAGTCGAGCTCCTCCTGCGTCCACCCTTCGGCCGCCAGCCTTTCCAGTCGAGCTCGGTGAGTGCGGCGACTTCCGATTGCGCCGAGGTACCTGATGGGCTTGCCGCGCACCTCGCCGAAAACGGGGTCCTCGAAGCGGGCATCGTGACTCAGCAAGACGACGTAGGTACGACGGTCCAGCGGCACCCTCTCAAACACCGCATCGGGCCATCCGACGATCACCTCGTCGGCGTCGGGGAACCTGTCTTCGGTTGCCCACATCGGTCGCGCATCCCCTACGACAACCTTGAACCCGAGCTGCTTGGCCATCGTGGTAAGCGGTTGGGCGTTGTGCCCTGCGCCAAAGATCATCATCAAAGGCTGCGGAGCAATCGTCTCGATGAAGACCGACAGTTCACCGTATGTCAGCGTGCGGCTCTGCTCGCGTTCCATCAGCTCGGCGGCGTCCTCGAGCACCGCGTCTTCGATCCCGGGCCGCAGCGCTCCCGCAATCACGCCACGTTCGTAATCGACAACAGCCTTCTGACCGGCCCCGACGCCTTCCACGACCGTCACCACCGCTCCCAGCTGCTCCCCTTCGATGAGGCGTTTGATGGCAGAGATGTGGTTCACTGCCACTTCTCGATGAAGACGTGGATCGTACCGCCACAAGTCAAACCGACCTCGAATGCGTCATCGTCGGCGATTCCATAGGTAACCAACCGCGGCTCGCCGCTTGCAAGCACCTCCTTGGCATGGAAGAAGACGTCGTTTTCGACGCAACCTCCGGAGACGGACCCCTCCATCTCGCCGGCTGATGACACGAGGAACTTGGAGCCCTCAGGGCGCGGAGCCGAGCCCATCACACCAACGACCGTCGCCACAGCGACCTCTTTCCCTTCGGCCTTCCACCGTTCGCAGATCTGGATCTCGGTTCTCATCGCAATCGCGAGCCTAGCTAAATCGATGCAGACCCCGGATCACCAATTTGCGTGTCGTGAGGAAGATCGACTTTGGCCGCCCGCAGCAACGCAAACGGGCTGACCCTGCCGAAGTTGGCAACTCGGGAGGTGTAGCAGTCGGCGTACTTCTCCACCTGGCGTGCAAACAGGCTCTTGTCGATCCCGGACCGCATCAGCGGGCCCCAGGCCTCGTTGCGAAGACGCCCGGACTCGACGGCGAGCGGGGTGATCCTCGCGTCGAGGTCAACGAGCATACGGCGCAGCTCGTCGAGCCTGTCTTTGTCCGGTTCGACACCGGGAGGCGGGGCCGCATAGCCAAGGCGATCTCGTTGCAGGGCCAGCCGGATCGCCGACATCTTCGCTTCGACTGCCGTTTTCTGCGCCATCAACTCCTCGAGCTTCGCCTCGTTTGGCTGGAACGCAACCAGACTCTGGACTTCGCTCTCCAACTCACGCAGGATCAGCGCAGTTCGCCACCGCAATAACGCCTTGGAGAAATGCACATCGCCAAATAGATGGTCGCCTACGTAGAGGATCTCGTCGCCGGAGAGACCAAGGAAGTCTTCGACCTGTCTGGCACAGCCACCAAAAAAGACGCTACCTGGTTCGATCTCACCGATGTGCGGTCGTAGCAAGGCTGCATCCTCGTCAACGACCTTGTACAGGTTCTTGCTAGAGGTGAAGAACAACGGCTTGTCTGCGGAAACGATGACCGCCTCGAACAGGTCACGCCATCCCATGCCGTCAGGGAGGTGAGGATCGAACGCATACGCCATGATCCGCTTGGTGTATTCCCACTCTGAATTGGTGATCAGCATCAGCCGCTTGCCTGCGTGGAATTGATCGACCAGGGCCAACACGCTCTCAGGATCCGGGTCGATGAAACGGTCGGGAGCATCGAGGATGTCTCGTTTGAGGCTGCCATCTCGATGAGCGCCGTCCAGCGAGTTGACGACGGACTGATACAGCCCCCGGTACCCTTCACCGCGCTCGATGCGACCGGCATCCATCAGGTCGACGAGCTGGGCGAAGAGGCTGGCTTCCGATAACGAGAACAGCGTGTTCATGAACTCAAAACGATCTTCCGCGAGATCGACGAATGTGCCCGCGTACGTTGTACGCACGTCTTCGTAGCTGAGGAATGATGTCCCGTGGGCGGCGCGAATCACATATCCAAAGCGGGTTGCCTTGACCAGGTTTCCTTCGTCGAGATCTATGGCCAGCCCCCGGATGACCTTTGCCGGGTCGAACTGGACGTCCTCGACCGGGTATCCGAGATCCAACAGTCGTTCCTTGGCATGGGCGAAAGCCCGCGATTCCCACTCCCCGACGAAATAGTGGACCAGCGTGTAGTCCATGTCATAGCCGATCGCCTTTATCGAGCGTAGATTGATGGTCCGATTGACATAGAGGCGCCGGTCGGGAGGGATCGGTGCGGGGCTCATATCACACCGCCCGGTACGGCAGGTACTCGGGAAACCACATCTCCTCCTCAATGCGTTGGTCGATTCCGTCCATAGGTGGCGCCAGGCCCTCCGCTACCGCCTGGTGGGCTACGGCCTTGGCAACCTTGGCTGATGTAGCACGCACGTCGGCCATGGACGGGTATAGCTGTCCGACGTCGACCTGTTCAGCAGTCACCGCCGACGCCAACGCCTTGGAGGCTGCCAGCAACATCTTGTCGGAGACCTGGTGGGCCCCAACCGTGAGCACTCCGAGCCCTATTCCGGGAAAGATGAATACGTTGTTGGCTTGGCCGATGCGGTGCACACGCCCCTCGTACTGCACGTTGGGGAATGGAGATCCGGTGGCGACAATGGCACGGCCGTCCGTCCACTCGATCGCGCTCGCCGGCGTCACCTCAGCATGACTGGTTGGGTTGGACAGTGGCATGATGATCGGCCGCTCGGCGTGCAACGCCATACGCCGAATCATCTCCTCTGTGAACACACCGGGAACGCCACTCACCCCAACCAGCACGGAAGCGCGGGCATTGCGGATCACGTCACGCAGCCCAATTGGATGGTCGTCGATCTGCCAGTTCTTCACCGCCTCCTGAGACAGCGCAAGACGAGCCTTACCGGAAGGTAGACCGGGACGCCCCTCAACGATGAGGCCCCGGCTGTCGAGAGTCATGATCCGCGCCTCGGCATCGACCCTGCTGGCTCCCTCATCGACCATGGCTGTTGCGATCTGGTCGCGGATGCCGATGCCGGCGGACCCCGCACCGACGATCACGATGCGCTGGTCGGCGATCTTGCCGCCAATCTGTCGTGTCGCTGCCATGAGTCCGGCAACAACCATCGCGGCAGTTCCCTGAATGTCGTCGTTGAACGAGAGGACACTGCTGCGATACCTGGAGAGGTTCTCGAAGCTGGTCCTGTTCGAAAAGTCCTCCCACTGGAGCAGGGCGCCCGGGAATACGGTTCTGACGGCGGCGACGAACTCGGCAATGAAGTCATCGTACTCCTCGCCGCGCAATCGCTCACTGCGGTATCCCACATAGAGCGGATCGGCCAGCAGTTCGGGGTTGTTGGTACCCACATCTAGAGAGATCGGAATACAGCGAGTTGGGTGAATCCCGGCCGCTGCCGCGTACAGTGCGAGTTTGCCGATTGGGATTCCCATACCGCCGGCCCCCTGATCCCCGATCCCGAGAATCCGCTCGTTGTCGGTTACAACGATGACGGGGCGCGATGCCTTGGGTCGACAATCCAGCACGTCGACGATGCGCCCTCGGTCCCGGGGTGTCACGTATACGCCGCGGGCGCGGCGGAAGATACGGCTCCAGTGACGGCACGATGTGGCCACGGTAGGTGTGTAGATGAGCGGAACCATGGCCTCGAGGTTCTCTATCAGGAATCGGTAGAACAACGTCTCATTCCGGTCCATGAGACCGTTGAGGTAGATGTTCTTGTCCATGTCGCTGACCTTGTAGTGGATTTGGTTGGCGACACGATCGAGTTGTTCCTCAATGGGTGAGACGTGGTCGGGCAGCATTCCAACCAGATCGAAATCCTCCCGTTCCCGACGCGAGAATGCCGTCCCCTTGTTGAGCGTCGGGGTCTTGAGAAGCGCCACCCCGCGGAGAGACACAGGTAAGTAATGCTCACCGGTATCTGGATCGGTAGCAACCTCGGGATATGGGGATTCCCCGCTCATACCGCTCAGCATACGGCCATCGCCTCACGCTGCGATCTCGCCACTAGCGGCGGCGTAGCAGTCTGCCTAATACCAGCAGAACAATCCCGGCCGCCGCACCGATCGCGACCGCTTGCTGCGTCCCCACCACAACCTCTGAATCGTTGAGTGTTGCGGAAGGTGTGAGCAGCACACCCACTCGCGAACCTTCGACCGTGGCTCCCCCCGCAGCAACGAGGTTGCCTACTGCGCCATTGCTGATCGCGGCGTCACCGCCGACAACGATGTTGCCGCCACCCGCTTGATCGAGCGTCGCGCTGCCGCCCGCAATCAACATTCCTGTTCCCGCCTCGCTGAGGGAGACATCGCCGCCGGCCACTACTGCAAGCGCCCCTCCTTCCCGAATCGTCACATCGTGCGTCGTACGCACTATTGGGACGAAACTCTCGCTGATTTCACTGCCGTTGCCATCACCCATCATCATCTTCCTCAGACTCCATTTCCCCGACGATCGCCTCGACAGCCATCGTTGCGGCCTCGATCCGCTCCCGGCACAATCTGATCAGTTCGGCGGATCGGCGGACCTTGACCGCGAGATCGTCTACATCCACTTGTTCCTCTTCTATCGCAACCAGGATGCTCTCCAGTTCTTGCAGTGCATCCCGGTAGCTCACTTCATCAGCCATCCGCGACCTTCCCATCATCCGTCACCACACTTGCTATACGCCCTCCCGCAACGACCGTATCCAGCTCGACACCGGGCTCCACCTGACTCGGATCGGTGACCAGCGCGCCTTCACCGGTGCGGGTGATCGACCAGCCTCGCGCCAGCAGCCGTGCCGGATCGAGCGCCGTTAGTTTCTGCTCAGCCGCGGAGATTCGATCCCCGGCGAGGCGAGTCACGCGCAGAGCCGCAGCAAGGGTGGAAGCCTGCAGCCCGTCCAGTTCTCCATCCCTGGTCGCCAACTGACGCAACGATGCCCGTGCCGTACGGCTCCCTAGAGCAGTGAGCGAATCGGCGGCCCGGTTGAGGCGCACCCGGCTTCCTCGGGAGATCCGGCGGGCCGCTTCGGCGACGGCAACGGAAGCGCGCTCGATTGAGCCGACGGCCGCCCGGCTCACTCGGGTGGACATGTGGTCGAGATCGACCGCGGCCACATCCAGCCTGCTGTTCACCGCCCGCCGCGTTGCTGTTGCCAGCTCCTCGATGCGCCCGACGAATCGGGCGACTGCGGCGACTAGCCCGGCGGCGCAAGCGGTAGGCGTCTTGTAACTTCGGGCCACTAGGTCGGCAACGGATACGTCGGTTTCGTGACCAATGCCGGTCAGGACCGGAACGGGACACCGGGCGATGGCCACTGCGATCTCCTCACTGTCGAAGACGGCGAGATCCGTCGCTGCGCCTCCACCCCGCACCAGCGCGATCACATCGAGATCGCGGCTCGTCAGTAGAACAAGCCCCTGCAGGATGTCGGCAACGGCGTCGGGGCCTTGGACCCTGGAATCGGCAAGCAACACAGTCCATGCGTAACCGGACCGAGCCAGCTCATCCATGAAGTCCTCATAGGCCGCACTTCCAACACTGGTTATCAGGCCCACCCGAAGGGGCACGAGGGGTAGCAACAAAGCCGGATTGAGTTCGAGCAGCCCTCGATCCCGGAGACTCTTCACCAACCGTTCTCGTTCCGCCACCAGCTTCCCGAGCGTGAAGTCGGTGTCGATCCAGGTCATGCGAAGCTGCACCACCCCCCGCGGCGCATAGTGCGAGACCCTCCCTCTGATCCTGACCACGACACCGTCGGTCATCCGGACCGCCCCCGACCGAGCCAACACTCGATTCACTGACACCTTGTCCGACTCGAACAGAGTGACCGGTAGCACTGCACCATTGTTGGAAGGCTCCTCGGGGTCGAGCAACGTGAAATAGACGTGACCGGACGCGGCTCGCGACAGATCCCGGATCTCACCTTGCACCCAGATCTCGTGGGGGAACGCGCGCGATATCGTTCTCCCGACGCTGGCCGCGAGCTCAGAAACGGAGTAGGTCGGCTCGTACATCACACCGACGCTACACCCCGCCCGCGGACATGCGAGCGAGGCGCTGCACCGCACCCGCCGAGACGCACTAAGTTGACCACCTAATGAGCACTTTACGAACCCGGGTGAGGCAGGTCCTCAATTCGCGGGGCCATACCGCCTTTCTCGGCGCCGCGCTCGTGGTCGGCTTCCTGGTCGGTCTCGCCGTGGTGCTGCTGGTGATCCTGGTCGAGGGTGCATCCCGAGCTGCTGAATGGGTTCAAGACCAAGTCGGTAGCACCGAACTAGCCTTCTTCATCACCGTCCCGGTCGCTCTCTTCATCGCGTGGGCAATCGCCCAGCGCTTCTCCAAGAACGTGGAGAGCGGTGGCGTGACGGAGACGATCTCGGCCGTGGGACTACGAGGCGGATACCTGTCGACGCGAACGATCTTTCCCAAGATCACCAGCACTGCAGCAACCCTCGGTGGTGGTGGGAGTGGCGGCCGCGAGGGCCCGATCGTCATGATCGGCGCAGCCATCGGCTCGTCGCTGTCCCGCTACACCCGGTTCTCCGAGGATCGCATCCGCAGCCTGGTCGCAGCAGGAGCAGGCGCCGGTATCGGAGCGACCTTCAATGCGCCGATCGCCGGCATGTTGTTTGCCATGGAAGTCATTCTGGGCAACCTGGCGATCCGGCACCTCAATGCAGTGGTGGTTGCCTCGGTGGTGGCTGCAGTCACGACGCACACACTGGTGGGAGAGGAACAGATCCTGTCGTCGCCGGGGGGCAGCTTCGACGACCCCCGGGAGCTGCTGCTCTACCTGGTGCTTGGGCTCATCGCGGCGGCCGCCGGCCTGCTGTTCGTGCAGATACTGACCTGGGTTGGAGACCTCAAGGAACGTAGACGGCTCCCGGATTGGACACGTCCCCTTGCCGCCGGGATGGTCATAGCAACCATCGGTCTGGTCGACGATCGAGCCCTCGGAACCGGGCAGACCTTCCTGTCCGATCTGATGCGGATCTCTGATGCGGAGGCAACAGATCTCATCCTATGGACGTTGCCGCTCCTCGCACTTCTGAAGATGGTCACCAATGCGTTCACGCGATCCGGCGGGGGATCCGCCGGAACCTTCATGCCCAGCCTCTTCATCGGCGGCGTTCTCGGCACTGCACTTGCGATAGCCGCACAGCCGATCTGGGTCTTTTCCGACCTGCAACCCGGCTCGTACGCGATGGTCGGAATGGCAGCGACGTTTGCCGCGGTCGCTCGGGCGCCACTCACCGCCATCATGATGGTGTTCGAGATAACCGGCAACTACGCACTCGTGCTACCGCTGATGCTGGCGGCCTCGCTCGCCTCGTTCATCGCCGATCGTATCCATACCGACTCTGTCTACACGATGCCGCTCAGCCGGGCCGGCGTCCACCTCGTGCAGACCGAAGACGTCGATTTGCTCGATACGGTGACGGTCGGCGAGGTGATGACCCACCTCGATGACACCCTCGACCCGTCGATGACACTCAGCGAAGCAGCTCGTTTTCTCGACGAGTCTCGCCATCACGGGATGCCGGTGGTCGAACGCAACGGAAACCTCGCCGGAGTCCTCACGTTGCTCGATGTCGCTCTGGCCGAGGGCAATCCGGATGAGACACTGGTCGAGGATGCGATGACGGCACGCCCGATCACGGTGACTCCGACTATGCCGGTGTCCTCTGCCCTCGCTCGTATGGCGGCCCTTGGCGTGGGAAGGTTGCCCGTCGTTGACGACATAGATCCGCGGCGCGTAGTTGGGATGTTCCGGCGCAACTCCGTGGTCGCCGCCTACCACCATGCCCTGGGAGCAACAACAGACCGCCATCTGTATCGCCAGCGGTTGCGCCAGCGGGTGCAACCGGGAGCGACCTTCTACGAGGTCCCAGTTCCTTTTGCATCCGATGCTGCCGGAAAGCGCATCCGGGAGGTCGCCTGGCCGGAAGACGCGGTGTTGGTATCGATACGCCGGGACGACGGGGTGATCATCCCCCACGGGGATACAGTCATCCGAGTCAGCGACACAATCACCGCCTTCGGGCATGGTGATTCTCGGGTGGCAGTTGCTGAGGTTCTCGAGCCGCGAGCCAAGGTGAATGACGAGGATCGAGGCGCATAGGCTTTACGCGTTGGGCCGGGGCCGATACATTTCGCACGTGAATACACAACCACTCCTGGTTCCAGTACTGATGTCGGGTGGCGCCGGCACCCGCCTGTGGCCTGCCTCCCGTGCCGACCGTCCCAAGCAATTCCTGCCACTCGTCGACGACCGCACCATGGTGCGGGCAACTCTCGATCGTCTCACCGGGCTCACCGCAGCACCACCGCTGGTGGTCGCCAACGCAGCCCATCATGCGCTGGTGGCAGCGGAGCTGCGAACAGCCGGTCATGACGCGTCTCGAATGATCCTCGAGCCCTTTGGGCGCAACACCGCCCCGGCAGCAGCAGTGGCCGCTCTCTATCTGACAGCAGAGGGGGAAGATCCGCTGATGCTGCTGCTCCCCGCCGATCATGTGATCGCGGATATGCCCTCTTTCCACGCGGCGGTTCACCACGCGGCGGACTTGGCAGCTGCCGGCGCTCTAGTCACATTCGGTGTCGTGCCCACGAGTCCAGAAACCGGATACGGGTACATCAAGACGGGACCACCAGTGGATACCGCCGCATTCCACATCGAGCAGTTCGTCGAGAAACCCGACACCGCAACCGCACAGTCTTATCTGGAATCCGGCAGGTACCTGTGGAACAGCGGGATGTTCGTGTTCCGCTGCTCATCGTACCTTGCGGCGCTGGACGAGTTCGCTCCGGAGATGCTCGCCTCATGCATCAGGACGATGGAAACCGCCATCAGGGACGACGGAGTATTTCTGGATGGGGACGCATTCGGTTCCACCCCGGCCGATTCGATCGACTATGCGGTAATGGAGAATACCGACCTGGGAAAGGTGGTGACGCTCGATGCCGGTTGGAGCGACGTTGGATCATGGGCAGCATTGTGGGAGCTCGGCGAACACGACGATGACGGCAATGTCCTGATCGGAGACATCGTCGTAGCCGACACCCGCAACTCGTATATCCGATCAGAGCACCGGCTCGTCACCGTCGCCGGTCTCGATGGGGTCGTGGTGGTAGCCACCCCTGACGCATTACTGGTGACAACGGTTGAAAAATGTCAACACGTCAAAGCAGTAGTCGATACTCTCAAGAGTCAACAAAGGCCTGAGGCCACCGGCTCGACCGGGTGAACAGCAGACCGGTCGTGAGGAGGACACGACATGACGACAGCTCTAGTTGCGCTGGTGATCTCCGTGGCCCTGGCCGTCTACTTGCTGACCCGGCAACGCGAGAGGCACCGACCTGAGATCGACCCAAACGATGCGCCGCCACCACCTGCGTCCAGAAGGCTCACTCGCCAGGAGAAGCTCCTGCAGAAGCTAGAACCCCTGCCGGAGATCCCAACCATCATGGACTTGGTCAGGGCGGAGATCGAGGAAACCGGTGTCGAGCGCATACCCGGCCACGAAGGCTTGCCGGGACCGGTGATGCTGAAAGTGTTCCGACGGGACGCCGCCGTCAGAGAAAGCTGCACTCATCAAGGGTTCGGATTCGTCGTCAGGGACGGGATCGAACCCGAAAATGCCACCGAGGGCGACGCGTGGCTGTACTGCGAGCAGTGCGGCCAGCTTCGCACCGACGGCGGCGTGGAGAAGCCGCTCGGAGAAGCGGGAACAGAATCCGATGCTGAGCCGTTATAGAAGCCGAAGCCAACCTCTCACAACGGCTCCTCCCCCGAGAACCGCCCCTTCCTCCCAGGGGCGGTTTCTCATGGAAGCGGAATACTGCTGGTGCTCGTGCCCGGAAGGAAGAGGACCAGAGTGATGGCAACGACTGCGAGCCCGAGTACCACGATCGTCGCAAACAGCGTGGCAACGAGCCGGTCGAACCAATCGATGTCGTGAACACGGGTTCCCATCACTCAGATCGTATCACCGCCTCGATCGGCAGCCGCCCTAACGGCCTCGGGCGACGATCCGGGAGGGTGCGTCGGCTTGGAGGTCGGGCCGATTAACGTAGGTCGGCAACCCATGGACTTCTGTAACGAATGCGGCAGCAAAACCGATCCCGATTGGGTCTTCTGCAGGTCCTGCGGTAACCCACTCGATTCTCCCGAAATCGAGGCCGTTGCTGCCCAGCCGACCTCATCGGGCAACTCCCCAAAGGTCGAACTGATCAGTCGGGGCTGGGACGTCGTCGACATAGACGCAACCGAGGAAGACTGGAATTCCGGATTTCCCGTCGATCTGCTGGAAACGGACGAAGTAGTCACGCCGCTCGATCCCGACGCCGTCGAGATCTCGGTAGACGACGTGACCGTCGTTGCCCGGTCGGAAGAAGCCGTACCCGGTGACGAGGACGAGAACGACGCTGCGATCGAGTCCCTCGGCGATCGTTGGGACCACCTGCGGCCCCACGCAAACATTCCCAGCGTCACTGAACCGAGCCGCCTCCCGGCGAGGATCAGTCAGATAATGGTGCTGGTAGCCGCCCTTTCCGCCCTCGTCGCTGCGGCGCTCTATTTTGTCCTCAATATTCGACTCGAGCAGTTCGCCGCCGGGAACATCTCAGAAGTCGCAGTCGGAGATGCCCGGACGGTGGCGGAGGCCAGCCTGCTCGTTATGGCGGCGCTGGTCGCAGTCTCGTTGAGCATATTCGTCTGGTGGATGATCGAGACCCGTCCCCTCAAGCCCGGTCCGGCAGGCCTGATAGCGTTGCCGGCGTGGCTGGGCGGCGGGGTGCTGATCGGTTACTTCGCGTTTCTGGAGAAGGACACCATTGCCGACGCCTTGACCGCCAACAGCCTGATCGTCATCGGCTTGGGCCTGGTGATGCTCGCCAGTCTGGCAGCAGTCCGGATGATCTCCCGGGTCGGAACCAGGCACCGGTGGTGACCTTCGAAAACCTCACCGTCGTCTCGGTATTCGGCGCATCCGGAGCAGAACCCGGGGATCCCGAATATGCCGCCGGCCGTGTCGTCGGCAAGCAACTGGCCGAAACCGGGTTTGCTGTGGCCACGGGAGGCTACGGCGGCGTCATGGAAGCAGCTTGTCGTGGCGCCAGCGACGCCGGCGGGGTAACAATCGGGGTCACTGCACCCACCGTCTTCCCCGGACGGAGCGGAGCCAATCCATGGGTCCAACACGAGATCCCGGCGGACGACCTGATCGAGCGCATCGCGATCATGATGAAGATGTCCGCAGCATTCATTGCGATGCCGGGCAGCATTGGCACGCTGGCCGAGCTGATCGTGGCGTGGAACCTCGCCTTTGTCGCTCCCCTTGCCGGCAGACAGTTCGGCCCGGTCGTTGCCGTCGGCGAAACCTGGAAGGCGGTCGTGCCCGCATTAGCCACTCAGCTGGATACCAAAGGCGAATTGGTGACCGTAGTGGAAGATGCCGGTGCCGCAGTGGCTGCGATCGTCGCCAGACTCGGCGCCGGATAGATGGTTGCCTCACTCACCGCTAGGCGGCGTTCCGCTGCCGTCGCAGTAGCTTGCGATGTCGCGGCACCCGAACCGATCTCCGGTGGATCGAGGACTTCCTAGAGAGCCCTCGTAGCAAGTATTGACTAGAGCGGCGCGCCTTGTTGGCTCCGTTCGGTGAGCGGAATTCTCACAGTGCGCCGGCTTCGCACCGGTAACTCGAGACCGTTTATTGTCAGGGACTGATCTCGGCGGTGGAGGGCAGGCCTCGATGTCTCCCGAAGGTTTCTATCTAGGCGGTGTGGTTGACCCTGCAACAGGGGAGCGCACCGGTGATCCGGTGACCTACGATCCCGGCGACTTGACCACACACGGCGTGATCGTCGGCATGACCGGTTCCGGCAAAACCGGTCTTGGCATCATCTATCTCGAGGAGGCGCTGCTGGCGGGGATCCCGACTCTGATCCTCGATCCCAAAGGCGACATGACCAATCTCGTGCTCACCTTCCCCGAACTGCGCCCGAGCGACTTCGAGCCATGGATCGATCAGGGCGCAGCTCGCAAGCAGGGCAAGACGACGGCCGAGCTCGCCGCCGATGAGGCCGCGTTGTGGAAGAAGGGTCTTGGATGGTGGGATCAGGATGGTACCCGGATCCGGGAGCTGCGCGACAGGGTCGGGTTCACCATCTACACGCCCGGCTCCAACGCCGGCGTTCCTCTCAACATCATCGGATCGCTCGCCGCGCCGGATGCCGATTGGGAGTCTGAGGTGGAAACGCTGCGCGATGAGATCGAGGGCTTCGTCTCCGGACTGCTTGGGCTCGTCGAGATCGAAGCGGACCCGATCTCATCGCGGGAACACATTCTCATCGCCAACTTGATCGAGAACGCGTGGCGGGCCGGGCGCAGCCTGGACATGGCGAGTCTGCTCGCCGAGATCCAACGACCGCCGATCCGCAAGCTGGGCGTCTTCGAACTAGACACCTTTTTCCCGGAGAAGGATCGGCTCACCCTGGCGATGAAGCTCAACGGGCTGGTGGCATCCCCGGCGTTCTCGAGCTGGATTGACGGACCCGACCTCGACATCGAGGCACTGCTCTGGCAGAACGACAAGCCTCAAGCCGCGATTGTCTACCTGGCCCATCTCAGCGACGAGGAACGCCAGTTCATCGTCACCTCCATCCTGACCAAGGTGATCACCTGGATGCGGGCTCGAGCAGGCACCGGCGATCTGCGGGCGTTGGTATACATGGACGAGGTCTTTGGATTTGCCCCTCCTACGGCTCAACCTCCCGCCAAGAAGCCGATTCTCACCTTGCTCAGGCAAGCCAGAGCGTTCGGCGTGGGCTTGCTGCTGTCAACCCAGAACCCGGTCGACCTCGACTACAAAGCCATGTCGAATGCGGGCACCTGGTGTATCGGACGCCTGCAGACCGAGCGCGACAAAGCCCGCATCTTGGAGGCACTGCAGTCGGCGCGGGGCGGCACCGACATCGACCGCCTCGACAAGACGATCTCCGGTCTGGAGAAGCGGCAATTCTTGCTGCACAACACCCACGAGCCGGAGCCGATCCTGTTTGCGACCCGATGGGCTCTTTCGTATCTGCGGGGCCCCCTCACCCGCACCCAGATCTCGACACTGACCAACTACCAACCGGCGCCACCGCCGTCCAAGCCGGAACCGACGAGCATCGAAGTGGACCCGGTCCCGGCGGCCGATGAGACCCCGGTCATGCCCAAGGCTGCGGAGGGTATCCCGGTCTATCACCTGGCGCCGGATGCACCATGGAGCGATCGATTCGACATCAACCACGCCGCACGACGCTACAGCGCGGCGATCGCAGCCAGGGTCAGTCTCACCTACGACGAGCGCGCCGCCAACTTGGTGCACCAAGAGGAGTGGGAGGCAATCATCACACCGCTCGAGCAGCGCTTCGATGCCGAGAAGGCCGTCTATGTCGATTACGACGAACGCGACCTCGTCACGCAGTCGCCGCAAGCTGTCAGCTACATCATTCCCGGCGGTCACATCGACAAGGCGACGTACTGGAAGAGCGCAGAGAAGGCTCTGAAAGACTTCCTCTACCGAGGTCACAAGCTCACGATCTTCAAGAACCGGGCTCTGAAAATGTACTCCCGCGTCGGTGAGAACGAGGAGGCGTTCCGCACCCGATGCGATATGGCGGCTCAAAAGAACGCCGATGCAGAGGCGGCGAAGCTGCGCGCAAAGTATGAGCGACGCTTCACCACACTGCGCAAGCAAATCGCTGCCACCGAGCGAAAGGCCGAAGAGCTCGAGGTCGATCTGCAGGACTCGCGGCAGCAAGAGATCATCGACGGGGCCAGCTCCGTCATCAACATCCTGCTGGGACGACGAAGCACTCGCTCGGTAACGGGCTCCGCCCGCAATCGACGGGCAACCCGATCGAAGGAGGCGCGGCTGCGCACGGCTCGAGCCAAGGCAGACGACAAGTACGCTGAACTGCAGGAACTCGAGACCGACATGGTGGAGGAACTCGAGGAGATCAACGATCGCTGGGAGGATCTGGCCGAGGAGATCGAGCTGGTCGAGGTGGGACTGGAGAGATCGGACATTCGGATCCTCGAGACCGCTCTGGTGTGGTTGCCGACCGGATAGACCTCACATGCCCACCCGGGAGACTTACACTTGCCATTCAGCTGAGGACAAGGCCACAAGAATGAACAACCGCCCCGCAATCGTCCAGATCGACGAACACACCACAGAAGACGAGACCACAGTGACCATCTCGCTCAGTTGGCATGATGAGCACTTCTTCGGGACCGCCAACGGGAGCTCGGATCCCTCATCGCGTGCCCGCCTAGTCGGCGAAGCCACGCTGCGCGCCGTCGAGGAGGTTGCCGACCATCGTGTCTCCATGCAGCTGGAAGCAGTGGCTACCACAGAGCTCGGTGAAACTCAGATCGCCATGGCGCAGGTCCTGATGGATGGAGTTCCGGTGCCTCTCGTCGGCAGTGCCCTGCTCGAAGAACGCGACGCAACTGCGGCCACCGTCCGTGCCGTGCTCGATGCAATCAACCGTAGGCTCGAGCAGGTACTCTGATTCGGTCCCACATCCTCTCTCAGCCGGGCCGGCACACCGGCGCCGCGTATGACCATGCTCCCTGCCGATTTGAGAGGGAAGGGGAATGGAGTCATGGGACGTCGTCTCTTAGTCGTGTTGGGTGCTGTCCTAGCCACAGCCATAGTCGGGGTCACCCCCATCGCCGCCAGCGAAGACGCCGGTGGCACGTATTTGTCTCTCGGAGACTCGGTCGCCGCCGGGACCCAGCAGCCGCAACCGTTTGCGAGCAACGGGTATGCGGACCAACTGTTCAAAGGTCTCCGAGATGATTATGGATTCGACAAACTCGTCAACCTGGCCTGCCCCGGGGATGACACCGTTTGGATGCGCTTCGGCATCGGGGGAGGTTCGCCGTCCGGATCTGCGTGCTACGGGCCATCTGCACAACTCCCACCGGGAGGTACATCGCAACTCGACGCCGCAGTCGCCTATATGACGTCTCATCCCGGCGAGGTCGAACTGATCACCATCGCAATCGGGGCCAACGACATCTTGTCCTGTGACCCCTCCGACCTCCGCCCCTCCTCGCCGCGTGCCTGGCAGCTCAGCTGGGTCAAATCGGGGCCAATCTGCCGGTGATCGTGGGCACGTTGCAGGCGGTCGCCCCCGGCGTCCCGATTGTGGCGATGAACTACTACAACCCGAATCTCGCGTACTGGATCGTCGACCCGGCTCTCGCGGAGGCGAGTTTGGCGCTGACCCCGGTGTTTGCCGGAACGCTCGAGGCCGTATACGGCGCGTTCGGCGTGCCGGTGGCCGACGTGGCAACAGCGTTCAAGACGTACAACACGAGCGGGGCCAAGGTACCTGCGAACGTCCGCGCCATCTGCTTGTACACGGGGATGTGCGAAAAGGCGGGACCCGACTACGTGCTCAGCGACTACGACCCAGACGCCCCGGGACCGCAGACAGATATTCATCCATCCGACAAGGGCTACAAGAAGATCGCCGCGACGTTTGCCGAGCTGATCGCAGACCTCGGCTTGTTGTGAGTGATACCACCTGACGCGGTGTGGGCAGCCCGGATCGGGTCGCCCACCCGTCTTGCCGGCTCGATTACTCCGCCTGGGTCTGGGCCCACATGAGATCGCGTATGGTCACCACACCGAGCAATTCGCCATCTGCCATCACCGGGAGGTGGCGATAACCCGTCTCGAGCAGCCACGCAACAGCCTCCGAGACGGTGACATCCGGCGCAAAGGTATCGGGCGCTTCACTCATCCACTCCTCGACCAATGCGGCGCCCAGGTCGACGTCCTCGGCGACTGCCAGGACCAGGTCGCGCTCGGTCAAGATGCCAACGAGTTCCCGGTTGTCGATGACTATGACGTAGTCGGTTTCACCATCGGCCATAGCC
>JARFRN010000223.1 GCA_029287195.1 Acidimicrobiia bacterium
ATGCCGTCGAGTCCGTGGTTCACTTCGACCCGCCCGCCGACCACAAGGACTATCTGCACCGCTCCGGTCGTACCGCCCGCGCCGGCGCCAGCGGACTCGTCGTCAGCCTGGTCACCGGCAATCAGAAGCGCACCGTGGGGCTCATGCAGAAGGACCTGGCACTGCGAGCCCCCATCGAGCGGCCCCGCCCCGACCTGCTCCACGAAGGCGGATACCGCATCGGGGAGCGGGCCTCACACGCTGGTCATGCCGAGCACCGGCAGGCGCCGTCCAACGGCAACCCCGTGACGCAGCCGGCCAAGAAGCGGCCCGGGGTGCGCCAAGACAAGGTCGGTCACAGCGTCTATGTGGCCAACCTTCCCTACGGCGCCTCCGAGCGCCAACTCGAAGACCTCTTCGGCACCTACGGAAAGGTTCACCAAGCCACCGTTATCACCGATAAGCGAACCGGGCGTTCCAAAGGATTCGGCTTTGTCGACATGCCGCAGCGTGCGGCTCGGCGGGCCATCGAGGACCTGCACGGTTCGACCTACTCCGGTCGTGATCTCACCGTCCGCTTCGCGCAACCGCGCAAATTCGGTGGTTGAGACAACGGCCGTTCCTCATACCTCAACACAGAGGCTGGATAGAAAGGAGTGCCGAATGCCGGCACCACACAACACAAACCTCAACTTCAACCATCTCCGTCGGGGCCTGACCTACCGCGCCACAACGGCAGCAGGGTATGCCGTCGGGGAGTATCTCGGGATGGAAGCCCTTCACGGAGACCGCGCCGTTCTGCTCCGCAACGCGGACGGGTACGAATCGATCTACCAACACGACATCGTGATGATCGAAGCCGCCTAAGTGTCCTTCCCGGGTAACCAGAAGAGAACAACCCGAAATGATCACTTATCCGTGGTCACACCCTGCCGACTGTGATCTTCAGGTTCGCCGAGGAGGCAGAATCGATATGCATTCATGGATGGCGCTGCTCCTAGCAGGGATGCTCATAGGCCCGTATCAGGGTTTCGCCGTCGCGTTGGCCGGTACTCCCTTCGTTCCCACCCAGACCCAGGACACCGTCCCCGCGCCCGCAAGGCCGACAAGACGGTCTCGGCTCCCGCGACGCCTGCTCGAGCGGCGTCTCCATGATCTTCGAAGCTCTCGCCGGGCGATGTAGTGGGTAGCGCAGCGTGTCGCCCCGGATGTCATCGATCCGAGGGGCGATGCCGCCGGGATCGAATCCAGCTTCGTCGCACGAGACCCGCAGCGCATCGTCACTCCCCGGATCGCCGGCGCTGCACTGATGCCACCAACTGTTGACCGGCACGACCTCGGTTGCGTCGTCATCGATCAGTGTCATCGAGTCCTGCTGCTTCACTCATGGAGGCCGGCAAGACCAGTCCGAGCCTCTGTGCTGGGCGGAAATGCAGCGGCCGGTGACCTAGCGTCATCGGCCGCTGACCTCTCCGTCCAGCTGGCTGCGGGAGGGAAGTTAGCCACCCGGACTGAGACCTGAAGCTTCTGGGTGGCGGTACCACCGAGAAGCTCTTCGGCGTTCGGATTCCGTCTCGGACTTCCTCCGTGCCTGTCCCCCTGGCAACCAAAGTAGACCATGCCGTTGACGCGGGGGTGTTGGCAGCGTGACGCGGATATGAATTCTTGGCTTGGTTTGCGAGGGTTCCGGGGACTCAGCCTACGGCCCGCTCCGCCAAGCCTCCCGCAAGCTAGGGAGGTTCAGCCCTGCCCGTGGTCGACGGCGTCCGGGTGCAGGTAGTGGGGCTCGGTGGTCCCCTTCTTGCGCATGGCAACGCCGGTGAGAATCTCCCGAACACAGCGGTTGGCCACCAGCGGCGTCACATAGGTCGGATCGACGAGGGGATTCAGTTCCACCAGCTCGACGCCGACCAGGTTGGTTTCCGCTCCGAGCCGTCGCAGCAACGGAAAGAGTTCGCGGGGAGTGAGCCCGTTCGGCTCCGGCGTCCCCGTGCCGGGCGCATAGGCGGGGTCGAGAACGTCGATGTCCAGCGAGATGAACAGATAGTCGGTGCCTTCCGCCGCCTCGCTGACGGCGCGCTCCATGACTTGCTCCCAGCCGTGCTTTTCGACCTCGGCCATGAAGTGATAACGGAAGCCCTGGTCCCGCATCCAGGCGAGATCCTCGTCGTCGGGGATGTACCCGCGCAGACCCACTTGCACGAAGTTGTGGCCGCTCACATAACCCTGCTCGATGAGTTTCCTCACCGGGGTGCCGTGGGTGAGATGGTGTCCGATGCCGAAGCGGGCCGCGTCGTAGTGGGCATCGAAGTGCACGACACCCACCCTGCCCTTCCCGTAGACGTCGGCGAGAGCCGCCACGTCCGGATACATGAGCGCGTGATCACCGCCGATGATGAAGGGCATTGCCCCCGTCTCGGCCACCTCGCGAACCAGACCCCGGACCGGCTCGATAGAGCGATGGACTGATTCGAAGTCCACGGCAGCATCACCGTAGTCGCACATGACCAGCTCCTGGAGGGCATCCACCCGGGTATGAGCATGCGGCAGACCGGAGCTCACCGTCGGTAGGTACATGTCGTTGGCCCGCAGGGCCCGAGGTCCGAAGGCGGCGCCCCGCATCCCGCCGGAGAAGTCGAGGCCGGCACCGAGCATGGCGACATCGACATCTGCTGCTCGCAGGTCGGCCGGGGTGAGGGCGATGGGCCTGCCGAGGAAGGTGGCGATCCCGTGCGAGGCCAGCGCCAGCGGGTATCGATGGACGTTGATCAGCCCGGGAGGGCGGTCCCCCTGCAGATCAGCGATAGGGGTGCGCCACATGTCGGCGGTGGGGTCGTCGGGGTTGAGCTCCGAAAAGTCGGTTTCGAGTTCGGGCACCGTTTCTCCTTCTGCGACGTACTGCGGAGACTACCGACAGTGGCGGAGACTCGGCCGGTCGTCTGTAGCGCCTCGAGGCGAATCGTCACGCCTGTTCCAAAGGGCGCGCCAGATCCGGAATGACCTCGACACTCGGAAGCAGCCCGAGGGCCGCCGGTGCGGCAACGACCTTGCGGTCGCGGGTTCCGCCACCGAGCACTATGCGCTCCCGAGTCATGACCAGTCCGTCGACCCACACTGGGAGGTTGGCGGGAAGTCCAAACGGCGTCACGCCCCCCATGATCATTCCGGTGATCTCGGCTGATTCTTCCGCCGAGGCGAACGAGGTACGCCTGATCCCGAGCTTCTTCTTTACCCGCCCGTTCACATCCAGCCGGGTGCTCGCCAGCACCACACACGCCACATAGACCCGCGGGTCCGACTTGCCCACCACCAGGATCGTGTTGGCCGATTCGTCCAGCGAGTACCCGTACGCCTCGCAGAACTGGGCCGTGTCGGCCAGGTCCGGGTCGCACGGGATCATCTCGAACTCGACCCCGAGTCCCTCGATAGCGGCGATAACCGGATCGCTCATATCCGGTCCAGCGCCTGCTCGAGATCCTCGATCAGATCCTCGGCATCCTCCATACCCACAGAGATCCGCACCAGCCCATCGGTGATACCCACCTTGAGCCGCTCCTCCGGCTCGATGGCGGCATGGGTCATCGTCACCGGGTGCGTGATCAGCGACTCCACCGAGCCCAGGTTCTCCGCCAGCGTCCACAGCTCGACGGCGCCCATCAGCTTCTTCCCGGCTTCGACGCCGCCTTCGACCTCGAACCAGGCCATCGCCCCGAAGCCCGACGCCTGCTTCTTGGCCAGGTCGTGCTGCGGGAAGGACTCCAGGCCGGGGTAGGCCACCTTGACCACCTTGGGGTGGGTTTCCAGGAAGCGGGCCACCTGCATGGCATTGTCCGACTGCCGGTCCAGCCGCTCCGACAGGGTCTTGACTCCCTGCAAAGTCAGCCAAGCCACCTGGGGCGACATCGTGGTGCCGGTGGCGTTCTGAACGAACTTGATCTGCTCGTGGAGTTCCTCGGTCCGTGATGCGACCGTACCGCCGACCGTTGCGTTGTGGCCGTCGAAGTACTTGGTCGTCGAATGCACGATGAGATCGGCTCCCAGCTCGAACGGCTGCTGGTAGTAAGGAGTGAGGAACGTGTTGTCCACGCAGTGGGGGATTCCCCGTGATCGGGCGATCTCG
>JARFRN010000238.1 GCA_029287195.1 Acidimicrobiia bacterium
GCTCATAGGCGGCACATTAACTTGGCGTTCGGCCTCGCCTAGAACTGGGACAATCCGTAGGCGGACAGATTCCATCGACCCGTTGCTTCCGCGGGCTGAACCGACTGCTGGGTGTCCTCCAAGCAGCCCTGTTGGTTTCCCAGCGTCGCACATATCTGTACCGCGTCTGGGCCGCACCTGGGCCGCAACCCGGCTTGCCCTGGTAGGCGAAACCTCAAAACGGTTTGGGAAACAGGTCACCGGGCCGGATCCCGAGGAGATCCGGGCCCATATCTGAGGGCGGCTGACGAAGGCGTCCTCGAGGTACGACGCACCTCGCTACCAGATTCGCTAGGCGAATCTCACGATCAAGCTCGCCCGCGTCCACATTGCGTCCACAACAGGACAAGAAACGTCCAGAAATGACGCAAGCTGATGAAGGATCATATCTGTTGTGCCACAGTGGATATAGCCGAGTCGCCAATGTCGACGTGTCCCCCTGATCATCCCTGATAAGGATGAGGTCTCCCTGGCCCAAATCCAGGTGGGCCCACCCAAGGACTCGATCACAAGATCGAGTCCTTTTACAATCCAACGGCCATAATCCAGCGCTCTTCATTCCAAGCACCGCCATCGCAGCCTGCGCCTCACAATTGCTCTCCATCCGGATTCGAGCCAAGCTCCGGCACGCGGGCGCGCGGTGTCGCTAGGATCCGAACAAGAACACTGAGGTCTCCGGGCATGGGCGATCAGATCCCTCAATCTCCCGACATGAACACGGCTGCGGTCTTGGCAGAGCTCGAGGCGTTGCGAGCCGAGAATGCTGCGTTGCGGGAGGAGCTTGCCCAAGCTTCACCGGACGGTGCGGGAGGCGGCGGGTGGCGGTCCATTGCGAGTTGGATCCTGGTAGCACTCTCGTTGCTCGTGGTCCTAGCGGCCGTTCATGCTGCATGGCTGCAGACCACGATCAGCGACGAAGACAGGTTCGTGGCTACCTTCGCTCCGCTCCCTCAGGAACCTACCGTCGCCGCTGCTCTGTCGCAGCGCTTGGCAACGGAACTGATCATCGCCACCGACGTAGCCGGTGTCGTCGAACAGAGCTTGCCCCCCAACCTGGAGTTTCTCGCCGTTCCGGTCACCGAGGGTCTCCGCAACCTGACCGCAGACGTCGCCGCCGACGTGATCGGCTCCGATGTCTTTGCAGGTATTTGGCGCCAGGCACTCCGCCTCTCGCACAACGCGGCGTCGTTGGTGCTGTCGACAGATGGGAGGGTGGCGATCGACCTCGACGAGGCCGCCGCCGAGGTGGTTACCGGGCTCGAGGCTCGTGGGGTGACCCTGCTGTCCGGCTTCGATGTCGACTTGCCCGAAATCGTGGTCTTCGAAAACGACCAACTCCAGTCCGCTGCCGGCGCGGTGCGTGTCATCGACACCATGGGCTGGTTCCTTCCCCTGCTCGCTCTCGTGCTGATTGCTGCGGCGATATGGGTGGCACCGGATCGGCGCCGCGCCACCGCAGCCATAGGCTTCGGCAGCGCCATCGCGATCTTGGTGATGTTGGTGGCGGTGCGCCTGGTTCGAGGGGGCACGGTATCGGGCATTGATGACGAGACGCAGCGAGCCGCCGCTGAGACAATCTGGGATACCACGCTGCGCTTCTACCGCCAGGGCATGTGGTCGCTGCTTATTCTGGGGCTCGTCATCGGTCTTGCGGCGTGGGTGATGGGCGCCTCACCGCGTGCTCTCCGTACCAGGGCATGGTGGCGGGGCGCGATCGAGCGGCGGCGGGGAGACGACGCCACCGTGCCGACGTCGGGGGTCGCCGGGTTCGTCGCCGAGTGGCAGCGGGCAATTCAATGGACCGCCCTGATCCTCGGCTTGCTCTTCGTGCTATTCGTACCGACGCCTTCGGGCTGGCTCGTAGTCGTGACCGCCCTCGTAGTGCTGGCGATCATTGCGGTGGTCCAGGTCGTCGCCGGGCCGCACACCGCAAACCGTTCCGCCGGAGAGGCCGGGGCGGCGACCAAGGAAAGTCCCGCCGAGCAATAGACACCGGCGGGTGCCTCACGGCTGGGCGACGGCTACCTGCTCTCGGGTGAGCCTGAGGTTGCGAGCGATCTGCGAAGCTTCCCATCCACTCGCTGCGTAGAGCTTGACGTAGGCGGCCTTCACGTAGCTCTCGATCGTGTTGAACGAAATGCCCGGTTCCCGTGCCATCTCCCGCTGTGACAGATGGGTGTCTGAGCTGGCAAGCACCCGGTCGAACGCTCTCTGCGATGTCTCCAGGTCACCGCCAAGCAACGACGCACAGCCGATCCCAAAGTTTGCAGCAAGACGCCACGGGGTATCTGCCGTCAATCGACGGGTCCAAAAGAACAGTAGGGTGACAAGTGTCACCAACTGGGTGAGAACGATTCACCCAACACCCGGGCATTGCGGGAGACGGTCGTGAGAGGAGCATATCGTGAGTACACAGCCGGCTAACTACAGCAGCGCTGCCGTCGGGTGGACGGCATTCGCCGCGATCATGCTGATCATCTACGGCGTGTTTGATGTAATCCAGGGGATCGTGGCGCTCGCCAATAACGAGTTCTTTGTTGTGACCGAGGAGTACGTGTTCAGGTTCAACATCACCACCTGGGGTTGGATCCACCTCATCGGGGGCATCATCCTCATCTTCGCCGGAGCCGGGATATTCTCCGGCAACCTGTTGGCGCGCACCGTCGGCGTCGTCATGGCCGGCCTGGCCGTTATCTGGAATTTCGCCTGGCTGCCCTATTACCCGATCTGGTCAATCATTGCCATCGCCATCGGCATCGCCGTGATCTGGGCACTAACCGCCCACGGACGCGACATCACATACGAGGGCTCCTGAGCCAGAACTGACCCGCCCTGGAGCGTGCAGATCACGAGCTAGTGGCATCGACGTAGGAGTTATCGACTACGCGTGTAATCCGACTCCTGAGGCCTCGATAAGGGGTCGAACCGGATCGGGGTGAAGCCGGTCCGCTCCCCGGAGGAGGGGTTGATGCCGGAGCTTGGTGTATCAGGGGTGGATCCGTCGAGGTTGTTCAGCGCCGCTTCCTCGGATGCTCGCCGCCCGGTGCAACCGCCACTCCATGTCGAATCTGAGCAGCCGCTGCTCGGACCATACTCTGCACATGCTGATCTCACTCATATCAATTCTCAGGCGATTCCTGAAGGTCATGCGGGCCGGCTGGAGTGACAGCGAGTTTCGCGGTCTCTCCATGGTTCTCGGGTCGTGGGTCGCCCTGGGAACCCTCATATACAGCGTCCGCGAAGGGTGGAGCATCATTGACTCGCTCTACTTCGCGGTGATGACCCTCACCACCATCGGCTACGGCGATCTCTCCCCAACGACGTCCTGGATGCGGCTCTACACGGTTGTCTACGCCATTATGGGCATCGGCCTGTTCGTAGCTTTCAACGCCCGCCTGGCTCAGTTCGCATTCCACAGCCGACGACACGAAGCCAAAGCCACCCCCGACGACGAGGCGGAGCCGACTTGACCAAGCCAGCATCCAGACACCGCGCAACGCCGATCTGCGCTGGCATCAACCAGCGGCGTTTCGACCGCCGCCTGCATCGGCTGGGTCGATTGCTCACCCGGAGGCATGGTCCCAATGGACCATGAGCCGCTCGGCGCGGTGTGTGTCGCAAGACTGAAATGCCCTTCTGGTTGGTCCTCCCGATAGTGCTTCGTTAGGCGCTCCGCGCGATCGGCGAACACGCTGCGGGGACGCGTAGCTCTCGCCGATCGCGCTCCTGCTTGCCGCCGCAATCATCGGCAACTTGGACAGCATCGCTGAACTGGTCGGCAACGGTAGGTTCGTCGCCATCGGGCCTTACGCAGAGGCAGCCATGATCGCTGACTGTCTTCTGAGGCACGGAACAATCCAGATTGGCTCCGCAGCGTGCGTCGACACCAGTGGGGCTGAGACTCGCCGATGGGCCGGGGCATCACGCGTCGTGCCCGCTCCGTGTGCGATCGGGGTGGAACTCGGAGTAATCTCGTGAGTCTGTGGGAAACACGGGGTGAGACATTGAAGATTGACGAGCGCATCTCCGAGACGACTCTCACTGTGCCTGCGCTCCTCGCCTCGCAGGGTCAGCCGGTATTGGACACGTCCGAGGTTCGCTGGTTCGCTACTGGACCCCTGCCGGACGACGTAGTCGCCTGGTTCGCCCGACAGAAATCGATTGCCGCCGTCGAAGAGCGCTGTGACACGTACCTGTTGCGCGGCATCGAAGGTACGGGAGTGAAGTACCGCAATCAGCGGGTGCTCGAGGTCAAGTTGTGTCACAGTGCCGATGCCAACCTCGATCTCGGAAACGGACTGAGCGCTCCGGTACTGCGCTGGCTGAAGTGGCGGCCTGCCGAACTCGACGCCACCTGGTCGGCCTCGGGTACGCGCCGTGTCGATGTGCACAAGGTCGTTCTCACGTCCAGTTTCGCATCGATCGATGGATCCGTCGCTCCTCACGCTCTTCCCGGCATCGCCTCCGTCCCGGCATGCAAGATCGAGCTTGCCGCCGTCGAGGTTGGGGACGTTGTCGCCTGGACCCTTGGACTGGAGGCTTCAGGACCGGTCGAAGCCCGCCGGCGCGTGCTGCTCGACTCGTGGCGCTTCATAGCGGGCGAGAGACCGCCGTCCTGCAACGGGTCCGGCGGACGGCTCGACGTCTCTGCTGCGTATCCCGACTGGCTGGAGCGCCTTCGGTCGAACCGACTCGCCGGCTGAATCACCGGCGCGGGCATGCTTCGTGCGAACGAATGCGTCGTCTGCGCAGCCGCAGGGGGACGGGACGACCGACCGTCTTGCCCAAGATCGTACGTTCTGGAAGCGGAGGTGACACGCCGTCATCACCGGTGGGCGCTGCCATCGAGAACTTCGACGAACTGTCGGCCGCCCTGCTGATCGCCGTTGTGCCGGCCGAAGTACTCGCCGTGGCGATCGCCCTCGCTGCCGGGTTCATCGGTGGACCGGTGATGCCTTCGCTGTTTATCGGCGACACGGCAGGTCTTGCCATTCACGTGCTCATTCCCGAGATCCCTCTGGCACTCGCACTCTCAGCGATGCTGGTGGCGGTCCCGGGCGTATCGGTCGGCGCCCCGTTCAGCATGGTCCTGGTCGTCGTGCCCAACCGCTGGCGTCGGTGCTGTCAATGCCGCCGTGGCTGGGGTTGCGGTGGTAACCGCGTAAACGGTGACCATCGGCTTGGGGACGCCGGGTGATCAGGACCACCCAGCTCCCGCTCCGGTTGTGTCAGGTCACTGCGGGCTGGGCGTCTCTACCTCCTTTGAGCAAGAGCCACACTGTGAACCACAGTTCGCCGATCACTGAAGGTATGGCGACGATCGCCAGGAAGAGGTTTTCGAGGTCGGCGTAGTCGGCGAGCACTGCACGGGCGAGGGTGTCGATGATGTAGGCCGCTCCGGCAATCATCAGCACGTAGCCGAGGGCTTTGGCGGTCCACTCCGAGCCGACTACTAGGTATCCGAGCATGATCAGGTGGACACCGAAGCAAACCAGACCGATGAGCCATGCGTAGTTGAACGCGTCGATGGCCAGCAATACATGGGCATCGACTTGACCCGAGCCGAACACGGAAAGGTAATCGGCACCACTCAACAGCTGGAGGGCAATGAAGAAGAAGATCAGAGCCACGCCGAGGAACACGGTGTAGACGAGCCGGAACCACGCCGTGAGCAGCGACAAGTCCCGGCTCAGGCTCCGGAACAAGACGTAGAGCGCCCAGGCGACAATGACGTCGACAACGAACACGACCGTGAAGGCGACGAGACCAGCGCGGAACATGGCTTCGGACTCCAGGATGTTCTCGGCAGTTGCCGCCGCGTCGCCGGATTCGATGAGCCCGCCGATGACGACGAAGTTGGCGAACACGGCCAGTACGAAGATGATGACGTAGCCGGCGCCGGCGATCAGCGCGGCGCGGCGGCGGGTCACCTCAGAGATCGGCGATGCCATTTCAGTTGTCCCTTCTGGACGAAGAATCGATCTGGTGATCCGTCCGGCTGATGCGGGAGTTGTCTTGGATGGTCACTACGGTCTTGCCGCGGCTGGGGCCATCACCAACGAGATCAACGGCGGCAGCAGCCTGCTCGAGCGGATAATTGGCGCCGACCTCGGCGGTCAGTTGCCCGGCCTCGGCGAATTCGACGAGCGTCTCGAGGTCTACCGTGTTCGGCTTCGAGATCAGGGCGCGCAGCCGCTGACCGACGAATGGCGACAGCAGCGCAGCCCGAATGGTTCTCCCGAAACCCATGGTTGCCCGCCTACCGGATCCGCCGACGATGACGAGCGTGCCATCTGGTTCGAGCACCCTGCGCAGCTCCGCCAGCGGCCGGTTGCCGGCGATGTCGATGATCACGTCGAATCGGCGTCCGCCGTCGCCGATTCCCTCGGTCGTGTAGTCGACAACGTGATCGGCGCCGAGTCGGCGAACCAGTTCGAGGTTGCGGGTGCTGGCAACCCCGGTCACTTCGGCTCCGAGGGCCTTGGCAACCTGGACCGCAAAAGACCCGACTCCGCCCGAGGCACCAATCACCAGCACCCGATCACCTGCGGTGACTTCGCCTTGGTCCCGCACCGCCTGGAGGGCGGCGAACCCGGACACGGGGAGCGCGGCGGCTTGATCGAAGCCGATGGCGGACGGTTTGGCCAACAGCTGGTCCTGGGAGACGGCCACGTACTCGGCAAGCGCCTCGTTGCCCCATCCGACAACCTCGTCACCAGGGGTGAAGCGGGTGACGGCCGCGCCGACCTTTTCAACGACACCCGCAAACTCGAGACCGGCGACCTGATGCTTGGGGCTGCGAATGCCGTAGGAGAGGCGAGCGATGTAAGGAAGCCCCTGAGCGATGAGCCAGTCTCCCTTGGCAACAGCCGTGGCTCGCACCCGGACGAGCACCTCGTTGGGTCCGATCGCAGGGACACGGATGTCGCCCAGCCTGAGTACCTCGCTGGGAGCTCCGAATGCCTCTTGGATGATCGCCTTCATTTCGTATTCCTCCTGGATCTTTGTTTACAGTGTAAACTGATGCTACATTTACGATGTAAACCTGTCAAGGAGGTTCTGATGGCAGCCGGCGCCGATCGACCACCGGTAACCAGGGAACGGGTACTAGATGCAGCTCTCGCACTCGCCGATGAAGGAGGGCTCGAGACGTTGAGCATGCGGCGCATCGGCAAGGCGCTCGGCGTGGAAGGCATGGCGCTCTACAACCACGTCGCCGACAAGGACGACATTCTCGACGGCATCGTCGAGCGCGTCCTGGCCGAGATTCCTCCCCCATCCACGGAAGGGGAATGGAAGAGCGAGATGCGGGAGCGGGCGGTCGCAGCCCGTCGCGTATTTCTCAAACACCCCTGGGCGATCGGGCTGCTGGAAGCGCGGCACGCCGGCTCTAGTCCGACCCGTCTCGGCTACTTCGACGCGGTGCTCGGCTGCCTCCGCGCCGCCGGGTTTTCTCCGACCCTCTCGATGCGAGCATTCTCGATCATCGACAGCTTCCTCTACGGGTTCATTCTCCAGGAGCTCAGCTTGCCGTTCGACGACTCCGCAGGCCTCGAAGAGGTCGGTGAGGATCTGCTCCGTCAGATGGCCGATGCCTACCCCCATCTCACCGAGGCCACCGTCCAGGCAATGGAAGACGGCTGGGATTACTCCGAGCAGTTCCGGTTTGGGCTCGACCTCATCCTCGGTGCCCTTGCAGAGTTGCGGGACGACGGCTGAAGCTGTGCCGCCGGACCGGTGTCCCAGCAGCCCTCTCGGACAAATTCGCCGCAGTACCTATCCTTTCTCGAACATGTCAGACCTACCCGACTATGTATTGAAGAACCGCGCGCACTGGGATGCCCACGCCGACGAATGGGTCGCAGGCGGGGAGCGCGCTTGGACCAGCGAACCGAGCTGGGGCATATGGGGTATCCCCGAGTCGCAGTTGCGGCTTATGCCGAAGGACATGACGGGGATGCGCGCAATCGAGCTCGGGTGTGGCACCGGGTACGTATCTGCCTGGATGGCCCGACGCGGGGCCTCGGTGGTCGGGATCGACAACTCGGAGCACCAGCTCGCCACAGCGAAAAGACTGGCTGCAGAACACAATGTCGACCTGGAGCTGATTCACGGCAATGCCGAGGAGATTCCTTTTCCCGACCGCCACTTCGACTACGCCATCTCCGAATATGGTGTGGCCATCTGGGCCGATCCCTACAGGTGGATCCCCGAGGCGCATCGTGCCCTCAAGCCAGGAGGCGCTCTCGTCTTTCTGGGCAACCATCCGCTTGTCATGATCACCCAGCGACACGACAGCGCCGACCCGGTAGGCACAAAACTGTTGTATCCCTACTTCGGCATGCACCGCATCGACTGGCACGACGAAGACGGCGATGAGGGCACGGAGTTCAACCTCACGATCTCCGACTGGGTGAGCCTGTTCAATGCGACCGGATTCGAGATCGTCGATTATCACGAGCTGCAGTCACCGTCACCGGGAGAGGCCGTGCGTTTCTACGCCTCGATGGATTGGGCTCATGCTTACCCAACCGAGCAAGTTTGGGTGCTGCGCAAGCGCGGCTGACAGCAGCGCATCCGCTCCCCAACGCGGTTCCGTACACTCTCTTGTATGCGTGTAGCCGTGTTCAGCACCAAACCCTATGACAAGCGATTTCTCACCGCAGCCGCTGCGGAAACGGATCATCAACTCGACTTCTTCGAGGCTCGGCTCGATCGCACCACTGCTTCCCTGGCCGACGACTACGACGTCGTATGCGCCTTCGTCAACGACGATCTCGGGGCAGCGACCTTGCTCCGGCTGGCCAAGACCGGACCCAAGCTGATCGCGCTCCGCAGCGCAGGGTTCAATCATGTGGACCTCGAAGCCGCCAAGAGTCTGGGACTGCCGGTTGTCAGAGTGCCGGCATACTCACCCGACTCCGTTGCAGAGCACACGGTCGCGCTGATGCTCGCCCTCAACCGCAGAATCCACCGTGCCCATAATCGGGTGCGTGAGGGCAACCTGTCGCTCGACGGCCTGCTCGGGTTCGACCTGGGTGCTCGCACAGTCGGGCTGGTGGGCACCGGCAAGATCGGTGTCGCCGTCGCCCGAATTCTCTCCGGATTCGGCTGCCGGATCTTGGGATATGACGTCAACGAGAACCCGGCTGCGATCGAACTCGGTATCGAGTACGTCCCACTGCGAGACATCTGGGGACGGTCGGATGTGATCTCGTTGCACGCCCCGCTCACCCCCGAGACCCACCACCTCGTCGACGCGTCCGCAATTGCCACGATGAAGGACGGCGTGATGCTGATCAACACCAGCAGAGGCGCCCTCATCGACACCGCGGCGGCCATCGAAGGTCTCAAATCCGGCAAGATCGGCAATCTCGGGCTGGACGTCTACGAGGAGGAGGGCGACCTGTTCTTCGAGGATCTGTCCGACACGGTGATTCAGGACGACGTGTTCTCCCGGCTGCTTACCTTTCCGAACGTGCTCATCACCGGGCACCAAGCGTTCTTCACCGTCGAAGCACTCGAGGCGATTGCCCACGACACCGTCGGCAACATCACTGCGTTCGCCGCAGGTAACCCCTCCGGAAACGAGCTGTAGTCAGCCCGCGATGCCCTCAGCCGTCGCCGCCGTCCCCCGGGCGGAGCCGCTACCCCGATGAAGACACGAATCCGCTGCTCGAACTCCACAATTGCCCCGGGTCCGGGCGAGGTTCGGATCACGATGTCGATGGCCGAAGGCTCATCGGTAGGCACATCGACCCGGGTCCAAGCGAGATCCAGCCCGGTCTCCTCATTGAAGCGCCCGATCGCAGAATCGACCTGAGCCGCCGCCAGTCCGACGAGGTCGAGGAGGATGGGATGCACGCCATTGGAGATCCGCACCCTGACGACGCTCCCCTGGCTGACCCTGGATCCGGCGGCCGGGCTCTGGTGGAGAATCTCCCCTTTGGGCTCGGTCGAGGCGACCTTGTCGATCTCGGCCCGGAGGCCTGCCTGGAAGATCGCATCCTCCGCCTTGCGCTGGGTAAGGCCCATTGCATTTGGCACATCGGTCTTGGGAACCCGGAAGTACCAACCCGTTCCTTCCGGTTCATCCGGGAAGTCCTCCACCTCCAGATCGGCCGCAACGTACTCCATGAAGTCGGCCCAAACCAGGCCGGCAACGGTTCCACCGTACGCCCGCCGTATCGCCTGATCAGCGCCGGCGTTCTCGTCGCACACCTTGAAGTTGACCATCTCCACTTGGGCGTCGACATGGCCCACCCACACCGCGGCCGTGTACTGCGGAATCGCACCGACGTACCACACGTCTTGGAAGTTCTGCGCAGTACCGGTCTTCCCAAATTAGGGCCGCCCGATGTTCGCCAATCGGGCCGTACCCCCCGCACGCGGCACCTTCTCGAGTGTGCGCACGACCGCCGCCGTCAAAGCCTCATCGAGCACCCGAACCGGCCGCGACTGATGTCGACAGATGACTTTCCCGTCGGCATCCTCGATCCGCTCTATCAGATAGCTGTCGTACCGTTCGCCGAAATTGGCGATGGTCGAGTACGCCCCCGCCATCTCCAGCGGAGTCACCGTCTGCGTACCCAGGGCAATCGAGAGAACGGGCTGGAGAAGGGACTCGATGCCCATCTTGTAAGCCGTGTCGGCGATGCGCTCCGGGCCCACGGCAACCGACACCTGGGCGTAGACGGCGTTCGTGGACGTGTAGGTGGCCTGTTCCAGCGTCATCACGCCGCGGCCGCCGCCTCCGGCGTTTCGCACTGTCCAGATATTGCCCTGCGGGCTGCACGGATAGCCACAGTCGATGCGTTGTGGCTCGTGTAGTCCCACCAGCTCCCGAGTGTGATATCCCATCCATAGGCAATGCCTAGGGCCAACTCGGTGGGGCCCTCTTCCGAACCCTTGGCGACCGGGCGAAGGCAATGTCGCGGTACCTGCTCACTTAGGAACCGGCACTAGTTAGCCTCGCTCTGGCCGGGAAAGGAAGGCTCTCTGCAGCGGGCAACAACGGCCGCGGGCATCGCGGTTGTGCTACTTATGATCACACCAGCCGCCAGCGCGGGTGGCTCCTGGCTCGAACCAACGCGGGTCCGGGTCGAGGCCGGAGAGACCATCACCCTCTCCGGAGAGGTCGCGGCGGGCCAACAGGGGTGGGTCGACGAAGGGCCCTACTTCGCCTATCTCAGCGGTGCCACCTACGGCTCGACGATCAACGCGAGATCCGATGGTCTCGAAACCGACGTGCTGCTGGGTCAACTCGTCATCGACGCCGGTGGAGAATCTGCCCGGATATCAATCGAGTTCACGCTGCCCGGCGACGTACCCCCAGGTGAGTACTGGGTGACGGCCTGCAACATGCCGTGCCGGGAGGGGTTCGGCGACTTGATCGGCGCAACGCTGTTCGTTGGTGTCGACGCTCCGACAGGTGACGGGGGGACCGAAGATGAGGAAGCCGTCGTCGCGGCCTCGCCGATCCTCGCCGGGGCAGAAGACACCGATGGCGCCCGCACCGCCGATCGAGCCGCAACGAGTCTGGCCCTGGCCAGGCATCCGGCACGCCCAACCGGGCTCGACGCCACCTGGATCGCTATCTCCGCAGGTTTCGGCTTGGCCGTCCTACTGCTCGTCTCTGCGGTCCGCACCAGGGGTGGCTGAGCCAACCGAGCGAACCCTCGAACCGTGGTATCTAGAGCCGGGTCCAGGCCGCGGAAAATTGGAATAGCGCCCGACCCTCTACCGGTTCTAGCAATCAGCATTATCCTCCCGTTCTCACGAGCAACGAGTAGGGCGACCGCTGCGGCGGCGCCAAGCAAAGGAGCCCGCCATGCGGCGACGCATGATGAAGTCCAAGATCCATCGGGCGACGGTTAGCGACGCTGATCTGAACTACGTCGGATCGATAACTCTCGACGTTGACCTGATGAAGCTCGCCGATATCCGCGAGATGGAGCAGGTCCACGTCCTCGACATCGACAACGGCAATCGACTGGTGACCTACGCCATCGCCGGCGGTGCCGGCGATGTGTGCCTCAACGGGGCGGCGGCGCGTCTGGTCTCGCCGGGCGACAAGGTGATCATCATCAGCTACGCCGACTATGACGAGGCTGAAATCGACTACCACTCGCCCCAGGTAGTTCACGTCGACACGGCGAATCGACCCGTTCCGGCCAAGATCGCTCAGAAGATGACAGATGCCGGCCCCGGGCCAATCCCGTACGAAGAATCCCCCGGTGACGGCGCCACGATCAGCGCTAACGGCTGACCGACTCAGCTACCTGCCAGATCTCTGACGAATCTCGAAGAAAGGGCCAGCACCCGGCGAGTCTCCTCGTGGTTGGGTAGCAGCGCCGGCCACACGTGATACATGTCCGGCGCAATATGTAGGGTGGCATCACATCCATCTCTCGTTGCCGCGCCGACAAGTCGGATGGAGTCGTCCCGGATCATCTCGCGGTCCCCGGCAACTAGGAGGAGCGGCGGGATTCCCGCATAGCTGCCATACATCGGGGAGGCATAGGGATCCCGCGGATTGTGATCGCCCAGGTAAAGCGTGTTGGCGCCTGCGGCGATCAATCCCGCCGGGAGATAGTCGGTTGCCTGATTCTGTGCCAGCGATTTGGCGGTGTGCTCGAGGTCCACATAGGGAGAGAAGAGGATCCCACCGGCAGGGAGCGGTTCGTTCGTGTCACGCAACAGCAGCAATAAGGCTGCCGCCAGGCCACCACCCGCACTGTCCCCTGCAATGAAGAGCCTTCCAGGCTCCAATCCTTCCGCAAGCAGCCCCTGGTAGACCGCCAGCGCGTCGTGCAATGCCGCCGGGAACTGGTGCTCGGGAGCGAGGCGGTAGTCGGGAACATAGGCCTCGGCCCCGGTCGCCCAAGCCAACCGGGCCACCCAGCGTCGATGCGTTGCTGCACTGCCGGCGAGATAGCCACCGCCGTGCAGATACAGCAGAGTCGGGCGTAAGCCGGGATCGGCACCGCCGGCAACGCGCTCGAGCTTCTCAACCGAGACGTCGCCCATATCTAGAGAGCGCCGCCGGAATACCTTGCGCAGAGAACGGGGAAGGGGTGGGTCCAGCGAATCCTCTATGCGGCTGCGGGCCTCGGGATCTGCGCTCCTCCGGGCAGCATCGAGGAACGTGCGGAAGGCCACCATGCGGAGTTCTACCTGCCAGCTCCATCTGGCAACTGCAGGTCCGAATCGAAGCCGGTGCCAGATTCGGTGCAGCACCGACCACAGCACAGCAAAGGCGATCCGAAGGGTGACGAGAGTGCCCCGCATGCACCCAACCTACGCCGCCGGTTGCCTGCGGCCAAGCCGGGATCGGACGTCGAGGAGCGTTTCTTCGGCGGCCGGATCCTCGCCTTCGAAGAAGTGGTCCCACGGACCGAAGAACCCGTGCCCTCGGCGGCGCCAATCGAGACCCTCCAGCATCTCCTCAATGCGATCGGCTTGCTCCTCCGTGAGGTCGCCTTCCTCGACCAGTTCATCGATCCTGGCCAGCGCCTGCTCCCGGGCATCCGCAAGCAGCGATTCGAGATCGGTCCCGAGCTCCTGCAGTGCATCGTCCAGGCTCATACCGGACTCGAGCAGCTCGCGTAGCTCGTCGAGTTCTATGTCGAGGTCTTCGATAAGGCCCTCGAGATCCTCACCGAACCGCTCCAACGGTCCGAAATGGAAGTGGAAACCCTCAGGCAGGGGGCCGAAGTCAGGTCCGTCGGGGCCAAATGGGAAGTTCTCGGGCAGTTCGAAGTCCTTCGGAAGCTCGAACCACTTCGGCATGGGACCGAACTCCAAACCTTCTGGGCAAAGCCGGAAGCCGCGCTCGAGAAACGGGAACCTACCCGGCAACGCGAAGCCTTCCACTCGATCGCGGGCGCGCTCTGCCTGCTCCTCGGTCAACGCGCCGAACTCAACCGCCTCATCTATGGCTGCGTTTGCCAGCTCCCTGATTTGATCGAGCAGCGGTCCCAGATCATCCTCGAGTTCCTCCGCGATCCGCGCCAGGTCGTCTGCGACATCTTGCCCCGGTTCCGGTTCGATCAGGTCTTGGACGAACCCAAATACTCGAGTCAGCGAGTCGCCGCTCGTGCCGTCTTCGGTGACCTCGGGCTCATCACTCTCCTCTGCGATGGCCAGCGAGGTACCCAGGAGCAAGCCGGCAATCAGGAGTGCGCCACCCATCGCCGCAGCTAGCGAGGTGCGCAGATGTTTCATCTCCATTCAGCCAATCCCTTCAACGAGGACCGAACTACTGCACGTTCTTTCATCGTATTGGGCCGAAGATCCCAGTTGGCTAAGAATCAGGTGAGAAATGGGGGCCGATCGAATCCATTCGGCCGGGTATTCTCGGCCGTGGAGGATTCTCATGCTCTATGTAGACGGTGAGTGGCGCGGCGCTGGCTCCGGAAGAAGCTTCGAGGTGACCAACCCCGCAACCGGGGAGACGATCGGCGACGTTGCGGACGGGACCCGCGCCGACGCGTCTCAGGCTGTGATTGCAGCATCAGTCGCCTTCAACACATGGTCGCGGTTTACCGCATTCGAGCGATCCGAGTATCTGTATGCGGCGTATGGCCTGATGATCGAGCGCAAGGAGGCACTGGCGCGCCTCATGACCGAGGAGCAGGGCAAGCCCCTCAGGGCGGCCCGCAATGAAGTCCAGTATGCGGCAGACTTCTTCCTGTGGTACGCCGAAGAAGCCAAGCGTGTCTACGGAGACGTTCTACCCGCACCCCGATCCGATCAGAGGTTCATTGTGCTCCGGCAGCCCGTCGGGGTGGTAGCCGCCATCACTCCGTGGAACTATCCGGTATCGATGATCACTCGCAAAGTGGCGCCTGCGCTGGCCGCAGGGTGCACCATCGTCGTCAAACCGGCCGAGCAAACGCCGCTATGTGCGATCGAAGTCTTCAACGCCCTTCACGACGCAGGGGTCCCTGCCGGCGTCGCCAACCTGGTGACCACCGCAAATCCGGCTCCAATCGGCGACGAGTTCGTTGAGAACCCGGCGGTTGCCAAAGTGACGTTTACCGGCTCCTCGGAGGTCGGAACAAAGCTGGCGTCCCGTGCTGCTGCCTCGATGAAGCGGGTATCGCTCGAACTCGGTGGACACGCACCCTTCATCGTCTTCGCAGACGCTCTCCCGGAGTACGCCGCAAAAGGGGCATCACTCGTCAAGTTTCTCAACACGGGACAGGCGTGTATCAGCCCCAACCGGATCTTTGTACACAGGGGCATCGCCGACGTGTTTCTCGACGTGCTGGTCGATCGTGTCGCCGGCATGCGAGCGGGCAACGGCTTAGCGGAAGGCGTGAACATCGGTCCTCTGGTCGATATGCAGGCGTTGGAAAAGGTGGACCGGCATGTGACGGACGCCGTGGAACACGGTGCCACCCTGCAAATCGGAGGGCAACGCCTCATCGATGATGGACTGGATGCCGGCTTCTTCTATGCACCGACAGTCCTGTCCGGTGTCACCCCGGAGATGGAGGTCTACAACCAGGAGACGTTCGGACCGGTTGCTCCCATAATCACGTTCACCGATGATGACGAGGTACTGTCGCTCGCCAACGACACCGGTTACGGACTGGCCGCATACGTGTACACACAGAGCCTCGGCCGAGCGATGCGGATGTTCGAGGGACTGCATTTCGGCATAGTGGGAATCAACGACATCAACCCAACCGCAGCGGCGGCACCTTTTGGCGGCATGAACCAATCCGGCATCGGTCGCGAGGGGGGTCGTGAGGGAATTGCCGAGTATCTCGAGGTCAAGCTGGGCGGCTTCTCTATCTAGGCGAGCTCGGGCGGTTCGCAGTCCGGGTAACCTCACCACCCATGGCATACAAAGAGGAGCCCTACGACCTAACCAAGCCGTATGAACCGCACGTCGGCCAAAGCCGCCAGTACTGGCGGGACATCATTCTGGGCGTCAACGACGGCTTGGTATCAACCATCCTCCTCGTCGCCGTGGTCGTCGGCGGCGGACTGACGACCAGCCAGGTACTCCTTACTGCGATCGGTGGCGCAATCGCCGGCGCCATCTCGATGGGAGCCGGCGAATACCTCGCAACGAAGTCCCAGGCAGAAGTCCTCGATCGCGAATTGAAGCTCGAACGGGACCACATCCGGGATCATCGCGAAATGGAAGTAGACCAACTACGCCACATGCTCACCGAACTCGGCATCGGCGGCGCCGACCTCGAAGAAGCGGTCTCCATCTTCTCCAACGATGACGAGCGACTCCTCAACTCGATGAAGGTCATGGAGTTCGGCGTGGTCGATTCCGAGGAGCGCTCCCCCTATGCCGCGATGGTGGCCTCTGCGTTGTTCTTTGTGGCCGGGTCATTGCCCGCCGTGTTGCCTTTCGCCTTTGTCGATTCGCCACAACCGGGCTTCGCCATCGCCGCGGTATTGACTGCGATTGGGTTGTACGTCGTTGGCGCAGTGAAGAGCTTGGTAACCAAGACCAACCCCGTAAGTGCAGGTTTCGAGAATCTGATGATTGCAGGCGTCGGTGGAATCGTCGCTTACTTTATTGGGTACCTCTTCGACCAGGTCGTCGGCTGATCCGGTCGGACCGGACACCGGCTACGCTGGTCGCAATGAAGCGCCTCGTCGCCCTCGCATTACTCGCTGCCGCAGCAGCCGCCTATTTGAAGCGACCGGTAAAGCAGCCGCAGCCGACCGGTACATGGGACCCGGCCGAGCATCAGAAGACACCACGCTGACCGTGCGACTTGCCCTCCACCAGGAAGGAGAGGTGGCAACGCGCGCGGGCCGTATCCTCCTCGCCGAGCGCAGCTTGACCGCGCTCGGCCTGATCGACAAGCACCCGACCGAACCTGACGAGCGGCTCGAGCACGTCGACGTGCTGGCGACATACGACGCCCTGATCACCGATAGCGAGTCTCCCCACGCTCAGATAGAGGCGGCGCTCTCCGCAGGCATAAGCTGCGTCGTCTGGGCGGATGCCAACGGAGCTGCCGCCGAGTATGGCAAAGGGTTCGCAGACGCCGATTTGCGGCTGTTGACCGGATGCAATCTGGGGAGCGGCATTGCACCCTCACTCACTGCACACGAGGTGGCGGCCACAGAGACCGTCTTGGACGTAACCACGGCCTGGACAGAGCCGGGTACGGCCCGGCGGCGCGGGGAGCCGATACCTTTCCCGGAACCGGTCGGATCCCGCTGGGCCGAACCTCGCGAGACCGACTACACGGACCGAGCATTCGTTGCCAGGGTGTCGGGCCCGTGGGCCGGGGCTATGGCCAGGGTCACGGGAGCAACCGAGGCCGGCGTCGTGACCAGGATCGTTGGTGTCGCCGATCTGGCAGTTCACCTCGAGGCGCTGGCGCTTGCCGCAGGGGCAGCGGTCTACAGCCAGTATCCAATCGGGGCAAACCGACCCGCCGACCTTGCAGACACCTATTTGAGTAAGGCCCTCGATGTCGGCCTCGACGTTGCGGCGCATACCCACCACAGCGACTGACGGAACAGAATCTGCGTGCCCTCCGTTGTTCCTGTCATGCGCCCAGCATCAGCATTCATCGCTCTGGCCCTACTTGCCGCCGCTTGCACGGGGGAAACAACTTCGTCGACAACGGAACCGGGAACGCAGACCGGCGAATCGATTTCTCCGGTCGAGGTCCCCGACGGGTCGGCCGCGGCCACACCGTCCTATTCAGGAACCGTACCGGCTCCTGAATTTCCGAACGGGCTCGATTGGATCAACACCCCGCAGCCGCTCGAGCTCGCCCAACTCCGCGGCAAGATCGTCTTGCTCGACTTCTGGACATACGGCTGCATCAACTGCATCCACGTCATTCCCGATCTGAAGCGTCTGGAACAGGAGTACGCCGCCGAACTGGTGGTGATCGGCGTGCATTCTGCGAAGTTCCTCAACGAGGGCGACACGGAGAACATTCGTCAGGTCGTCATGCGCTACGGAGTTGATCATCCGGTCGTCAACGACAGCGACTTTGCCGTGTGGCGTACCTGGGGAGCTCAAGCCTGGCCGACGATCGCACTGGTCGATCCTGCCGGCAACGTCGTCGGCATGCACGCCGGAGAGGGCGTGTACGACGTCGTGCAGCCGATCATCGACGGCTTGATCAGCGAGTTCCGCGACCAGATCGACAACACGCCTTTCGAGTTCACGCCGGAGAGCGCCACCCGGGCCAATACGCTGCTTTCCTTCCCTGGGAAAGTCACGGTTGACGCAACGGGAGACACGATCTTCGTCAGCGACACCGGTCATCACCGCATCTTGGCAGCCGATGCGGCGACCGGGGAGGTGACCGCTGTCTACGGAACCGGAGTGCCGGGTTTCGAGAACGGGACGGCGCTGGCTGCGCAGTTCGATTCGCCGCAGGGTCTGGCCTTTGACGACGCCGGCGGCCTTCTCTACGTTGCCGACACCAACAATCACGCCGTGCGGTCTATCGACACCGCGACCGGCGCAGTGACCACGGTGGCGGGTACCGGTCAGTTGGGTTGGCCGCCGGCAGCAGGCTTGCTCGATGATGTCCGGCTCAATTCCCCCTGGGGACTGACCCTACGCAACGGCAGACTCTGGGTGGCTATGGCCGGCTTCCACCAGATCTGGGTGATCGAACTAGGTGCGGGGATCGCCACACCGGTGGTGGGCAGCGGCCGCGAAGGTGTCGACAATGGATCCCTGGTGGAGGCTGCGCTCGCCCAACCGAGCGGCGTTGCCTTTGACGCAGCGGGGCGACTCTTCTTCGCTGATTCCGAGTCGAGTTCGATCAGATGGGCTGATGTACTGGGAGAAGGAGGATCCACCGGCCTCCTGGCGGGCAGCGACGAGAACCTCTTCGACTTCGGCGATGAGGACGGCACCGGGGCGGCGGCCAAGTTGCAGCACCCACTGGGAATCGTATGGGACGAGGTGAGTGGGGACCTCATCATCGCGGACACGTACAACAGCAAGCTGAAGCGAATCGACCCGGCAACCGGGGAGTCGATCACCTATCTGGGCGGCGATCAAGGCTGGAGGGATGGTGCGGATCCGCTGTTCTACGAACCGGGTGGCCTTGCCATATCGGGTCGCCACCTATACGTAGCCGATACCAACAACCATGTGATCCGCCACGTTGAGCTGACGACGGGAGATACAACCACTCTCGTTCTCCACGGGATCGAAGACTTCAGCGCCGGCGCCGCAAGCGACGCCTACGACGGACAGGTGATCGCGCTAGAACCGGTTTCGGTGGCGGCGGGGTCCGGAGCCATCGAACTTGCCATCGAGTTGCCGGCCGACCACAAGATCAACGAGGACGCCCCGTCATCCGTCTCATTCGATGTCGACAGCAGAATCATGGACCTGCCGGGCGGATTCGAGCAGTCCATCACCGGAGCGAATCTACCCGTAAAGATCAACGCCGCGTTTGCTCCCGGTGAGACGACGCTCACTGCCGATGTCACGCTGCTCTACTGTCGCAACGATGCCGAGGGGCTGTGCATCATCGAGCAGGTTCGCTTCATCCAGCCGGTGAGCGTCGGCGACGGTGGGGCCGACATCGTCGTCCTCCCCCACACCGTCGTGCTGCCCGATTTCTAGGAACGAGGCGGAGCAGTATCCCCAGGAGGCGCAGTCCGTCGGCCGCCGCAACCCCCGACCTCGCGGGCGGTGAGCGGGAGCGAGCAGCCCGGGAAGACGCCCTTTCTCTCTCCGACTGAGCACCTGGAGGTTGTTCGGGATCATTGTGCTGGGCGAAGCGATTCGGCTCGTGCCGCCATGAGGGGAATTCTCATTACCCACCCTCTTGTTTCTCTTTGCTCGGAACTCGAAGGCAGCGGCGGCAGGGGTCGACAAGACAGGCGTTGCGTCGCAAAGGCACGTGAAGACAGCGAAGGGGCTCGTGGGCAACTCCGGGTGAGGTTGGAGCTCTAGCCGGTGGTGACGCGTTCTCGGTCGGCCGCCGATTCCGAGCCACGACCGTTACCTGCAGGCCGACGTGGCGCCGGGGTCGGCTTCCAGCTGAAGGTCCGCTGCGTAGTTGTCTGCTGGGGCTGTGCGACGTTGTAGGTCTCCTCGAGCACGGTTACCTCGACTCCTCCGACAAGATCGGAGATGAGGTTGTAGATGACGGCTCCCAACGTCATGAATGCAGTCATCCCGATGACACCGATACCGGCGAGCAGCACGACTATACGAAAGTAGAGCGGCCCGTCGATCGTGAGATCAATGGTGATCGCATCGAATAGATCGACGATCTTCTCCGGGATCCCCTTCTGGATGACCAACGACCACATCACCCACATGCCGAGCACAAATACCAGGCCGACGATGGCGTTGAAGACCAGCGATGCCTTCAACACCGTCCACGGATCGATTTTGCGGATTATTCGACGGACACGCCGAACTGCCATAGGTCAGGCTCCTTGGGAATGAGGCGAGTGTAATGGCACTCGGCGCATATCCAACGCAACTTGTCCATCCCATGGTTCCCTGAACCTGCCTAGCGAGTTCGCGGCGGGCGATTTTGCGGGGTTGCAGCATGCCCTCAGGCACGCTGCCTGAGGGTGCGGCTACGCCGAATCCCCGTTGTCTCGCGGAACCAGGGCAACAGCTGCCAGGGTCGTCTCATCCCCGAGATTCATGACCTTGACCCCGGTTGAAGCCCGCTTCTGCCGGCTGATCTCCCTCACAGCCTGCCGTATCACGATGCCATCGGTCGACGTGACGAAGATGTGGTCGTCCTTGTTGACCGCAAGAGCGGCCACTAGCGCCCCGCGCACCCGGGTCAGCTTCATCGACTTCACCCCGATGCCGCCTCGTTTCTGCAGTGGGAACTCGGTCATGGCGGTCCGCTTGCCGTAGCCACCTGTGGTGAGGAAGAGAATCTCGTCGCCCTCTGTCACGTTGGCTGCGGAGACAACCTCATCGCCCTCGCGCAACTTGATCCCACGCACCCCTCTCGTGTCCCGGCCCATGGGCCGCACATCCTCCTCGGAGAACCGTATGGCCATACCATCGCGAGTGGCCATAACGAGGTTCGAGTCACCCGAAGTCGCTCGGACTGCCACGACTTCGTCGCCTTCTGCAAGGTTGATCGCCACCAACACCTGGTTGCGCGAGTCGTAATCGCTGAACCTGGTCTTCTTCACCTGACCCTGCTTGGTGAAAGCGACCAGGTACCGATGGGACTCGTAGTCCCGCGTGTCGATGATCGCTTCGATCTTCTCGTCTGGCTCCATCGGCAACACAGACTGCACCAGTACGCCCTTGGCGGTGCGCTCCTTCCGCGGCAGCTGATGAGCCCGCACCCGGTATACCTTGCCGCGGTTGGTGAAGAAAAGAAGGTAGGCGTGCGCCGAGGTGTGCATCACGTGCGTGATGAGATCGTCCTCGCGCAGATCGGCACCCTTGACTCCGCGACCGCCTCGCCCCTGGCGGCGGTAGGTCTGAGACAACACCGACTTGACGTACCCGGCCTCGGAGGCAGTCACCACGAGCTCCTCGTCGGCAATGAGGTCCTCCAGCGAGAGGTCTCCCTCATCGGCAATGATGCGACTGCGGCGCTCGTCCCCGTACTTGTCCCGGAGTTCGGTGAGCTCATTTGCCAGGATCTCTCGCCGCCGCCCTTCCGAATCCAGGATCGACTTCAGCTCGGCAATGGTGGCCTGCAGGTCATCGTATTCCTGGCGCAGTTTGTCGGTCTCCAGCGCTGTGAGGCGGCGCAGCGGCATGTCGAGTATGTGATTTGCCTGCACCGTTGATAGCTCGAATCTCTCGATCAACGTGTTGCGGGCGATTTCGACGTCAGCCGACCCCCGAATTATCCGTACCACCTCATCGATGTTGTCGAGGGCAATCAGCAACCCCGCGACGATATGGGCCCTCGCCTCTGCCTTCTTGAGGCGGAAGATGCTGCGCCGTTCGATCACCTCGAGTTGGTGGTCGATGTAATACCCGACCATCTCAGCGATATTCAAAGTGCGCGGGACTCCATCGACCAGCGCAACTGCGTTGACGCCGAACGAGTCCTCGAGCTGCGTGTGCTTGTAGAGAAGGTTCAAGACGACTTGCGGATTGGCATCCTTCTTCAATTCGATGACCATGCGGATGCCGTCTTTGTTCGTCTCGTTACGGAGGTCGGCGATACCGGCGATGGTCTTGTCCTTCACCAGCTCGGCGATCTTGGTCATCACGCGGTCGATGGAGACCTGGTAGGGAATCTCAGTGACGATGATTGCCAGCCGCTTGCGCTTGGTCTCGACGATCTCCGAGACCGCGCGCATCTTCACCGAACCTCGTCCTGTCAGCAGCGCTTCCTTGATGCCGGCGGTGCGGACGATATGGGCCCCGGTTGGGAAGTCGGGACCGAGGACGAAACCGGACAGCTCCTCAGCGGTGGCCTCGGGCTGCTCGATCTTGTGGAGGGTGGCATCGATTATCTCGCCGAGGTTGTGCGGCGGGATGTTGGTGGCCATGCCAACCGCAATGCCCGTAGAGCCGTTAACGAGCAGGTTTGGAAAGCGCGAGGGAAGTACGCTCGGCTCCTGTCGTTCTCCCGAGTAGTTGTCGGTGAAGTCGACGGTCTCCTCATCGATGCCCTCCAACAGGTGCATGGCAATAGGTGCCATGCGGGTTTCCGTGTACCGCATCTGCGCCGGTGGATCATCAACGGACCCGAAGTTGCCCTGGGGTTGGACCAGCGGGTAGCGCTGCGAGAAGTCCTGGCCGAGCCGGACCAGAGCGTCGTAGATGGCGTCGTTGGAGTGGGGATGGAACCAACCCATGACGTCACCAACAACACGGGCGCACTTGCGGAATGGTGTGCCCGGACGGATCCCCGCGTCGTACATCGAATAGAGGATCCGTCGATGGACCGGCTTCAGACCGTCTCGAACGTCGGGAAGAGCCCGCGAGACGATCACGGACATGGCGTACTCGAGGAACGAGTCCTCCATCTCGCGTTCAATCTCGATTGGTCTGATGCGCGTGGTCTCTTCGTTCGGCATGCTGTGTCGGTGTCCTTAGATGTCCAGGAAGCGAACGTCTTTGGCGTTCTGTTGGATGAAAGTCCGACGGGCGCTCACATCGGTGCCCATCAGCGTGGCAAAGATCTCCTCGGCGCGGAACTGATCCTCGAGTTGCACCTGGAGCAATTGCCGGTTGCCGGGGTCCATCGTCGTGTCCCACAGCTGGTCGGCGTTCATCTCACCGAGACCCTTGAAGCGCTGGATATTCAGCTTCCTGCCTTCGAGCTCTGTCTTGACCTCGTCGAGGTGGTCGTCGTTGTACACCCAGCGCAGCTTGGTACCGGTCTTGACCGAGTACAGAGGAGGTTGCGCGATGTACACATAGCCGGCCTCGATGAGCTCCGGCATGTGTCGGAAGAAGAACGTCAGCAGCAGCGTCCGAATATGGGCACCGTCGACATCAGCGTCCGTGAGGATGACCACTTTGTGATAGCGGCTCTTGGTGATGTCCATCTCGTCACCGATACCGGTGCCCACACCGGTTATCAGCGACTGGATCTCCGAGTTCTGCAGAACCCGGGTAAGCCGATTCTTCTCCACGTTGATGATCTTGCCCCTGATCGGGAGGATCGCCTGAAAGTCCGAGTTCCTGGCCTGTTTGGCGGAGCCGCCGGCCGAGTTCCCCTCGACAATGAACAACTCGCTTACCACGGGGTCACGCGACGAGCAGTCCGCCAACTTGCCGGGAAGACCCGATGATTCGAGCAGGCTCTTCCGTCGCGTCAGGTCACGCGCCTGACGTGCCGCCATGCGGGCCTTGGCCGCCGTCGCCGCCTTGTCGATGATGCGCCGCCCGTCCCCGGGATGGCGCTCCAGCCATTCCGGGAACATCTGATTGAGGGCGCGCTCGACAAAGGAGCGAATCTCGGTATTCCCCAGCTTCGTCTTGGTCTGCCCCTCGAATTGGGGTTGTCTCACCTTGGCGGAGATCACCGCGGTCAAGCCCTCACGGACGTCTTCGCCTGTGAGATTGCCGTCCTTCTCTTTGAGAACGTTGCGGGTTCGGGCGAAGTCGTTGATGGCGCGTGTCAGTGACTTACGGAACCCTTCCTCGTGAGTGCCGCCCTCGTGGGTGTTGATGTTGTTGGCAAAGCTGAGGACGGTTTCGGTGTACCCGCTGGTCCACTGCATGGCAACTTCGACCTCGGCCTCGTCGTTGATCTGCTCGAAGAAGGCAACCTGCTTGTGGATGGGCTCCCGCTTCTTGTTCAAATGCCTGACGAAGTCGATGATGCCGCCGTTGTACTTGAAGGTTTGCCTGACCGGCTCTTCGCCGCGCAGATCGTTGAAGCGGAATTCCACTCCTCTGTTGAGAAAGGCCATCTCGCGGACGCGGCTTGTGACGACCTGGGCGTTGAACTCCGTGGTCTCGCTGAAGATTTCGGGATCCGGCCAGAACCGGAGTGTGGTGCCGGTGCGTTTGCCCGGTTTGCCCTTCTTGAGCTTGGCCGTCGGAGTGCCATAGGCAAAGGATTGCGTCCAGTGATGACCGTCGCGGACAACTTCGACATCCACCCTGGTCGACAGCGCATTGACGACCGAGACGCCAACACCGTGCAAACCACCGGACACCGTGTAGGCCCCGGCTTCGAACTTGCCGCCGGCGTGCAGAACCGTGAGCACGGTGGTCAGCGCCGGCTGCTTGGTCTTAGCGTGCTTGTCAACCGGGATGCCGCGGCCGTTGTCGTGCACCTCCACGCTGCCGTCTTCGTGGAGAGTCAGATCGATTCTCGTGCAGAAACCCGCCATGGCCTCGTCGACCGCATTGTCCAGCACCTCCCAAATCAGGTGATGGAGACCCTTGGGACCGGTCGATCCGATATACATCGCGGGGCGTTTCCGGACGGCTTCCAGCCCCTCGAGGACGGTTATGTCCTTGGCGCCGTAGGACGCGGCGGACGACAATCTTGGCTTACTCAACAGGACTCCTAGGCGCCCAACCGGGTTTCCGAAGACCCCGGGAGGCGGTGGTTTGCGGCGTCAACTAACAAGGATGTCATTATAGGCGAAAACCCAGCGTAACCGGGCCCTTTCGGACCCATTCAGCCCGCCTCCGCCCTTGTCTGGGATCGTCTCACCCGGAACTTGATTTGGGCGACCTCGCCCCGCCCGATCAAACCTCCCAAAGCCTCTCTGATTTCGCCTTGCCGGAGACGAAGCTTCGACGCGGTGGTGCCATCGGCAACCTCAACGAGGAGTACTCCCTTGCTCAGTCGAATCGGTTGGGAGCGATCCGCGTCAGCGCTACCTACTACGGATCGCCACGCTTGCTTGATTACTTCGAACGCTGCCAGCCGACCCTCGGTCACCCTCTCCAATACGATCTCGAGGGTGGAATCGAGCGGTTTCAGCCCCCGGTCGGGGTCTTCTCCGGTCCATGGGTTCCTCATAGGCCCGCCTTCTTCATTCGATCACACCCCCTACGACCCGCCACCGCCTCCCCATCTTTGGAACCTCATCGTCGCGAGCGCTTGTGACAAAAACCTGACCTCGCGGCAGCAGTGCCGTGACACCGTCGGCCCGGCTCGGATCCAATTCGGAGAACACATCATCGAGAAGGAGCATGGGCGGCCTTCCGTGACGCTCCTCGAGCAATTGATACGCCCCAATACGCAGAGACAAAGCAACTGAGCGCTGCTCACCTTGGCTCGCCTGGACTCGAACGTCTCGACCGTTGAGGGAGAATCCGGGATCGTCGCGGTGCGGACCGACACTCGTAGACCGGGTTTCGAGGTCGCGGCTCCGCCGTCGCTCGACAGCGGCCAGCAACTGGGTTGCGAGACTCTCACGATCCGGGTCCATGCCTGGGACAATTTGGCCAACATCGATCCAGGATGAGCGGTATATGGGCAGCAGTGATTCGTTCCTCTCTCCACCCACGGTGCGATAAGCCTCACTGAGGCTATCGCACAGTCTTCCCAGAAGGCGCAGTCGATTAGCGAGGACCCTTCCTCCCGTCTCCGCGAGACGGGCATCCCAGACATCGAGTGTCATCGGGTCCGCGTTGCGACCTTCCTGCTTCAGCAGCGTATTCCGTTGGCGGAGCGCCTTGTCGAATTCCCGCTGGTCGGCACCGACCGTGGGAATCAATTGAGCTCCCAAGTCGTCCACAAACTCCCGCCGAAGAACGGGACCCCGCTTCACCAGATCGAGATCATCAGGAAGAAACGCGACGACGGGCGCAGCCGTTGCGACATCGCTCAGCCGGACCGGGCGCTTTCCATTGACAAGCACCTGGCGACGTCCTGCCTTTGGAATCTCGACGGCGATGTCTGTCGTGCTGCCCCCGTCGCGGAAGCCACCACGGGCAATTGCCTTCTCAGCGCCGGCCCGAATCAGAGCGGCATCTGGAGTTCTGCGAAAGGACTTCAGTTGCGAAAGATAACCGACTGCTTCGAGAACATTCGTCTTGCCGGCGCCATTTCGACCGATCAGAACATTGATGCCGTCACTCGGCTCAAATCGCAGCCACTGGTAGCTCCGGAAGTCGCGCAGCTCCAACCATTCGAGGTGCACGCAGCTACCTCGGAACGTCTAGAGCCGGACGGGCATGAGCAGATAGCGGAACGAATCATCATCGGCCGCCGTCAGCAGACCCGGCTTTAGCGGGTTTATGGTCTGGAGCACCAAGCTCTCTGATTGCATGGCCGCCACCCCGTCCGTCAAATACCGCGTATTGAAGGCGATCACCATATCCTCACCGTCATATGCGGCCTCGATGTACTCGGTCTCTCCGCCAACATCCTGGCGGGTAACGCTGAGTTCAACCCCGCCGGCACCAAGACTCAGCCGTACGGGTATGTGATCCTCGGCCACCAGCGATGCTCTGCCAACCGCGTCTAGCAGCGCCTCGCGACTGATCACGAGCCTATTCGGGTAATCATCCGGCAGCAGCCGACGGTAGTCGGGGAATGAGCTCTCGATGACTCGTGCCGTCATCTGCCCCCGGTCTGAACCGAAAGTACCCTCGCGTTCCCCGATGGCTACGGCCATCTTCGCGTCTGCAATCGTACGTCCCAGCTCTCTCAGCGCTCGATACGGGATGAGGGTCGTGTCTACTCCGGCCGCGGATGGAACATCTCGAACGGCCAGCCGGTAGGAGTCTGTCGCTACCAAGCGAAGATGATCGCTCTCGGTTTCGAAGAGCACCCCGGTCAGTGTTGGTCTGCCATCATCGGTTGACGCTGCGATGCCGACCTGGTTGAGGGCCGCTATCAGGACCTCGCCGTCCATCTCCACTCCCCCGGCCACACTACCCCGAGTCACGTCGGGATAGTCGCTCACGTCGAACTCGCGGAGGTTGAAACGCGGTCCGTTGCCGGTGATCTCCACTTCGCCATCTGTCGTAGCAAACGACACAGCCCCAGCCGGCAGCTTGCGGACCGCCTCCCCAACGAGCTTGGCGGGGACCACTGTGCTGCCCTCTTCGAGCACCTCGACCTGGAGCGCCGTCCGGATTGTGATCTCGGTGTCCGTACCGGTCACCGTCAAAGTTCCCCCTGCAACCTCGCAGAGCAGCCCCTGCAGAATTGGCAGTGCCGACCGGCTCCCTACTGCCCTCCCAGCACGGGTGAGTACGTCGGCAAGGTCATCTCTCTCAGCTCTGATACGCACAGTTCGGTTCCTCTTCTTCCGTTTTTATAGATTCAAGAGAGTAGTAGTAGTAGTTGGTGCTGTGGATTGTGGGTATTGATGAAAAATCCCCGTGATCATTGATGATTTGCTTCCACAGCCGGTGTGTACAAGAGGGTCGCTTTCCACAGTCCATGTACGGGCTGATGACCCCGCTGTGGAGAACATCAGGTTGTCCTCAGGTCATGCGACAGCGAGGTCACATCTTTGTACACATCCGCATCGGACTGCATTAGAGCCCGGATCTTGTCGACTGCGTGTAGCACGGTCGTATGGTCTCGGCCCCCAAAAGCCTTACCGATCTTGGGAAGAGATAAGTCGGTGTATTCGCGGCATAGATACATTGCAACCTGTCTATACCGCGCCAGAGGTTGGCGTCGACTCGGGCCGAGCAAGTCATCTCGAGTGTGGCCGCAGAAGGAAGCGACCCGGTTGATTATGTCGTCGCATGTCAAAGGCTTGGTACCAAGTACCGAAACGAGGTCGCGCAACACCTCCTGGGCCATTTCGAGGGTGATAGTTTCGTGAGTGAGCGCCGCGTATGCGGTGACTCTTGTCAGGGCACCTTCCAGCTCGCGAATGTTGGTTGAGACACTCTCAGCTATGAATTCGAGGACCTCCTTCGGTACGGGCGCCGGCGCGTACTCGGCATTGCTCCGCAGAATCGCCAGGCGAGTCTCCACATCCGGCGCCTGGATGTCCGTCAACAAACCCCACTCGAATCTGCTGCGCAACCGATCCTCGAGGGTCGTCAAATGGCGTGGATGGCGGTCCGAGGTGATGACGAGCTGCTTGTCTGCTTCATACAGCGAATTGAACGTGTGGAAGAACTCCTCGAGTATCTGCTCTTTGCCATCGAAGAACTGGACGTCGTCGAGGAGCAACACGTCGATGGTGCGATAGCGAGCCTTGAACTCGTCCATCCGCTTGCGGCGGATCCCGTTGATGAACTCGTTGAAGAATTGCTCGGAGGTCACGTAGCGAACGACGGCATTGGGGGCGAGTTCGCGACGGTGGTGACCTACAGCGTGCAATAGGTGGGTTTTTCCGAGCCCGGCGTCGGCATAGATGAACAGCGGGTTGTACTGACTCCCGGGTTGCTCCGCGACAGCCATGGCGGCTGCGTTGGCAAAACGGTTCGAAGACCCCACTACAAAATTGTCGAATGTGTATTTCGAGATGAGCCGGGTCTCGCCGTCCAGCGGCAGTTGCTGCTGGGTCGGTGCTTCCGACCGTGGGTGCCCGTGCTCATCGGGGTCCCGGTGCTCATCGGGGACCCGGTCCAGAGCCGTACCGTCCGCTACAACCAGGTGGATTTCCACTTCGGCTCCGTATATCGATTCCGTTGCCTTGCGGAGCGCCGCGATATACCGATCCCTGACCCAAGAGCGATGGAACTCGCTGGGAGCCTGGAGTATCAGAGCCGATTCGCTGTGCTCGGCCCGCAGCGGGGCAATCCACGTCTGCCACGCACCGATCGAAAGCTCATCTTGTACAAGCCGGTTGAAGCTGTCCCACTGCGAGGGCAGCGGCTGGGTGTCTCCGTATGTCATATGTCGCCGATGCCGTCCTATAAGCCCGATTGCACCATCCACATACCTATCCACAACTGTGGAGAAGCCTGCTGATGGCGCGTAGTTGTCTTTATGTGCCTCTGGGAAGTTGCCGACCGGATTCCAGTCCGCCGAGCGAGTATATGAATCAGGTTTGCCATTATTCAAGAGCGGCAAATCCAAGCTTATCTCCGCCGCCCTCTGTATTGACCATCCCTAGAATTTATTGTGCGAGAGCGGATTTCAGCGTATCGACTGTGACTACAGGGTCGCTCAGAATGGCCGCGTGGTCGCATCACGGCTAGGGCTTTCTTTCGCGGGGAAGGCGAAGTTTTCGCGGTTGGGGCGCGTAGCGGGCGGTCTACGACGGTGTGCGACCACCGACTTGCGGATCGTCTCTTTGACGGGAGGGCGACCGGTTCGTAACCTGGCGCCCACCTCAAACCCGCTATCTGGACTTCTCTCCTATGAAACGCACCTATCAACCGAATGTTCGCCGCCGTAAACGCAAGCACGGTTTCCGCTCCCGTATGCGGACCCGGTCCGGCCAGGCGGTAGTCAAGCGTCGCCGACTCAAGGGCCGTCATCGTCTCTCGGCCTGAGACCGGCCCCAGTGTGCGCAGCCGACCATATCGATCGCTGCGTGGACGAGACATCTTCGCCCGCGCCTACCGTCGCGGATCACGCCGTCGTTGTGGAGCGGTCACGGTGATCGTGCTGGACGGAGAAACCGGCGAGACCCAAGTAGGTGTGGTCGCCGGCAAGAGGGTTGGGTCGGCCGTAGCCCGCAATCGAGCCAAGCGTCGCCTGCGGGAGGCAGCTTCTCGTTGCGATTTGAAACCGGATACCGTGTATGTTCTTGTAGCTGAACGGGGCGTTCTCACTGCCGAATTTCCCCGTTTGGTCGACTGGATCAGCGGCGGTGTCGCTGCCAGTAGCGCAACCGAGGAGACGCCATGAAGCTGAAGCCGTATCAGCCCGCCTTCTGGGCTCACGGCCTAATAGGCCTCTATCGGCGTTTTGTGTCGCCTCTTCTCGGCGACAACTGCCGCTATCGACCTACGTGTTCGGAATATGCTCAGGACGCACTGCAGCTTCACGGATTCATGAGGGGGACGTGGCTGGGGGTTCGTCGTCTGTCGCGATGTCATCCCTGGCACGATGGCGGCTACGATCCGGTACCTCCGGGCCATCAGCCAGAAACAACCTCATCTCCACAAGGCACCTCGTCGTGAATCCATTCACCGTCCTCGCTCCCCCACTCGGCCAGCTGCTGGCGCTTCTGTTCAACATCTGGCCCAACAACTATGGCGTCGCCATCGTCCTGTTGACTCTGATTGTCATGCTGCTGCTCTTTCCCTTGACGCTGAAGCAAACGCGCTCAATGAAGGCAATGCAGGAGATCCAACCGGAGATCAAGAAGCTCCAGAAGGAGCACAAGGACAACCGTGAGGAGATGAACAAGCAGATGATGGCGCTCTATCAAGAGCGCGGTGTCAACCCAGCTGCCGGATGTCTTCCTCTCATTATCCAAATGCCGATCTGGTTCGCCCTCTTCCAAGTATTGCGTGTAGGTCCCAGCGACGCAGACCCAACGGTGCTCGATCCAAGTGACATCATCCCGGCAGATTCAAGACTCGCAGAAGCGCTGCTCGAGGGTGACACCCAATTCCTGGGAATGGACATGCTGCAGTCGCCGTCTTCGGCTGCATCGTCGGGTCTGGTAGGGGCCATCCCCGAGATCCTCCTGGTGCTGGTCGTGGTAGCTACCGGATTTTACCAGTCGGTCCAGATGACCCGCAGACGCAAGGGCGATGGCGTGCAGCAGGAGAACAAGCAAGCCCAACAGATGCAGACGGTCGCCAAGATCATGCCACTGTTCCTGGGATTTATTTCCTGGGGCTTTCCGACGGGACTCGTGCTCTACTTTGCGGTGTCGAATCTCTTCCGTATCGGCCAACAGGCGGTCATCTTCCGTATGGATGATGACGCGAGCGGGTCGGAGGGCAAGAATGCCGGGCGGAGCGAGCCTCCACCGGCGCCCCCAAAACAGAGCGGCCCCTCGCCGCATGCCAGCAAGAAGCGCAATCGGCGCAGGAGGAAGTAGGTATGGAGTGGGTTGAGGCGATCGCCAAGACCGTCGATGAGGCCGTTGACGAGGCGATGCGTGCCCTCGAGGTGACTTCGAGAGATGCGGTTGACATCGAGATCGTCGAAGAACCCAAGAAGGGGTTCTTGGGTATCGGGGGTCAAGAGGCTCGGGTCCGGGTCACTCTCAAGCCGAAGAAGCGACGCAGGCGAGGACGAGGCGGCAAGGGTTCCCGAGGCGAGAAGAGCCCGGATGCGAAGAAGAAGGCAGGCGGTAAGCCCGGTAAGGCGTCGGGCGGCAACGGTGGGCAAAAGTCAAGAGGACAGGCTCGAGCCAAGGGCAAGAGCGAGAGCGATGGAAGAGACCGACGTAGCCGGCCCAAGCCTGCTGCTTCCGGTGGAGCAGATGCGAAGAAGGTTGTCGTGGAAACAAAACCCGAAGAGAAGCCCGATATCGAGGAGCAGGCACAGGTTGCAAAGGAGTTTGCGGAGGGACTGCTCGAGGCCTTTGGGCTCGACGGAGACGTGGAAACTCGCGTCGAAGACGACATCCTTTTCATAGATATCAACGGCGAGCAAACCGAGGCGC
>JARFRN010000240.1 GCA_029287195.1 Acidimicrobiia bacterium
TCGTCAAGCTCTCCGGGGTGCATGCTCCCCGGTATGGTCCCCGCAGTTCTAAGAGCGTGATCAGCGGCTAGTACAGCTCGTAGTAGCCGCCGATGAGCCGATCGCGTACGCCTCGCCAGTCCATCAGGCATTCGGCAACGATCCTCTCGACCTGCGCCCGGTCCACTTCTCCGACGGCTTCGATGTGAGCCGCTTCGGGGTTGGCGACGGGCCGTCCGATGGAGCTGAGAAGGCGAATGGTCGACTCTTCGATTGCAGTCTCGGCTTGCAGACGCTGCGCGATGTCAAAACCCACGGCGTGATAAGTCTTGCCGACGTGGGCGGCCGGGTTCTTCCCGGCGGCTGCTTCCAGGCTCATAGGCCGATACGGCGTGATCAAACCCCCGAACCGATTCCCCCGGCCGACCTGCCCATCGTCCCCGGCCTCGGCTGATGTCCCGGTCAGGGTCAGATAGGGGCTGTCATCCTGGTCGGCCTGATTGATCTTTACGATTGTCCCGGCACCCAGCTCCTGGCCGGCGATCTGGCCCACTGTTCGTTCGACCTCAGCGATGATGGCGTCGTAGTCGGCGCGGTTGTAAACGCGTCTTGCAAGAACAGGGCAGGCAACAGTCACCTGCTTGGCACCGTCGATACGTGCTCCCATCACTTTGATGTCCCGCCCAATCGGCAACTGCGATCGGTATGCGTCGCTGTTGAGGGTTTGCTCAACACGATGGACGGTGTTCTCGAGAGGTGACCGCGGTAGAGAAACCGCAGCAAAAGAAGTGTCGTTGGCGAGCGGGACGTCCTCTTGGCGGGTTGTTACAACGGAGGCCAGATCGGCGGACGATTGATTGAGCCAAATCTCGACGTCGAAGGCCTCCGGCGTGGCGTCGGGGAGTAATTCGAGGAGCTTGGCCTTGTACGTCTTGGCGAGTTCCTCGGGGTCAGGGCGCCAGTCCTGCAACGAATCCGCCTTGCCAACGAGCACCAGACGAGACGGGCGAGTGTGCTCCCCACCACCAAACCCGATATCCACCGAGCCGGCGGCCAAGATGGCCTTGTCCACGTTGAAATGCTGTACCGCACCCGTGTGAGCCAGATACTCGGTGGCCAGTTCCCTGGCCAGCTCTTCCGCAAGGTGATCACAGATCGTGTCTGGGTGACCAACACCCTTGCGTTCCACGAACTCGACAGGCGGGGCATAGCCCGGGCGGCTGGTAATCGATAGCTTCATCATTCCTCGTTTTGAGATAGCGGATGGTAGCGGGCGAGAATCACCCGACCCGGTACCGCCCCAATCAAGCTGCTAGATCGGAAACCATGTCAGCTCTCTGAAGCACGAAACGCTTCACGCCATTTGAGTCGGCTACCCGACTGGAGGAGTCCCCCGGCATAGACCCGACCCGCCAACCGTACCAAGCCGTATGTGGTGAGGACCATCAGCGCCAGCGATACCGCTACTTCCCAGGCCAAGGCGTCTCCGCCGGCGATCCGCAGCGGCATCGTCATGGGCGCGAACATCGGCAGGAGAGAGGCGATGCGGAGCACGGGATTCTCGCCGGTAATCGAAAACGACGCCACGAAGTACGCCGCCATGAGCATCAGGGTCAACGGAAATGCAGCATTCTGTGCTTCTTCTTGACGAGAGACCAGGGAGCCGGCTGCGGCATAGGCAACGGCGTAGAAGGCGAAACCAAGCAGATACCAGACAAACGCCCAGATGAGAACCTTCCCCGCGGCGTCGGGAATCTCGAGGGCATCCTGGAGCGACAAAACGATGATGGCAACGACACCGATCAGGATGACCTGAGCTACACCGAGAATCCCGATGCCGAGCACTTTGCCGGTGAGCAGCTGGTGTGGCCGCACCGTGCCGAGAACCACCTCGACCACCCGGTTGGTCTTCTCCTCGATGACGCCGATCAGGATCCATGACCCGTAGGTGATGATGGACATGAAGAGAATGATCGTCGCAAAGAAGGCAAACGCACGATCACCATCGCTGCTGTCGGCTTCCCCGGAGACAGACTCGACTTCGAGTCCGCCGGAGAACAAACCAGTGAGCGAGCCGGCGTCGATCCCGAGTTCGTCTGCCTGTTGCGAGATCTCCATCGAGGCGAGCACGGCCGCCACCAACGTAGTCAGCTGCGCGTCTGTGTCATCGTCGACGACGATCGTGCCCGCTGCGTCGATAAAGAGGTCTACTTCACCGTTCTCGAGCCCCGCCTCGGCATCAGCCCGGGTGGCGTAGGAGGTTGCATCGACAGTGGCAGCATCGCCGGCTCCAAGATCAACTGTCTCCGCCAGATCACGGGGAGCCTCTCCGACAACTCCAATGGTCCACTCTTCCACAGAGTCGGTATCAATGAACGTTGGGACGAGTATGAAGCCGACAATCAGCAGGACAGTCAAGCCTGTCGATAGCTGGAAGGCGCGGCTGGCAACCCGCTCCCAGAAGTCGCGCGCCGCGACGAGCCGAATCGCTTGCCATGCGTTCATGGGCCAGCCACCTCCCGGAACACCTCCGATAGGTTCGGGGGGGTGAAGCTGAACTCGTGGACCTTCCCGAGCTCGCCGGCCCGGCGTATCAGCGGCTCGAGCTGCGTGTCATCGTCGAGTCGCAGCGTGATGCGCCCCTCGGTCGTGGCGATGATCTCCAAGTCGGCGAACTTGTGATCCAGTCTGGATGCAGGTGCCGCCACTTCTATTTCGAGGTACCTGTGGTGGGAACGCGACCGTAGCGCCCGTACCGGTCCGGCGAGAACCACCCTGCCCGCCGCAATGATCACCACGTCCTCGCATAGGTCCTCGACCAAGTCGAGTTGGTGGCTGGAGAATACGACGGCGGCTCCTGCCGCGGCTCGGTCGACCAGGATGTCGATCATGTCCTGGACACCTATCGGGTCGAGTCCGGAGAAGGGCTCGTCGAGAACCAGCAGCTCGGGGTCGTGGAGCAAAGCCGCGGCAAGTTGGACCCGCTGCTGGTTTCCATGGGATAGTTCCTCGAGCCGGGCATCGGCGCGATCGGCCAGGCCAAGCCTCTCGAGCCAGTTGCCAGTTGCTTCAACTGCATGCTCTTTGGCCATTCCATGCAGTTGGCCGAAGTAGGCCAACTGCGTCGCAACCTTCATCCGCGGATACAGACCACGTTGCTCGGGCATGTATCCGAATCCAAGACGAGCATCTGCAGATATCGCTTTGCCGTCCCAGCGCACCTCTCCAGAATCGGGCTGGACCAACGAGAATACCGAGCGCATCGTCGTTGTCTTGCCCGAACCATTAGGACCGAGGAACCCAAGGAGCTGGCCGCGAGCAACGTTAAAAGTGCAGCCGTCGAGGGCAATCACATCCCGGTATCTCTTGGAGAGACGATCGATTTCGAGCATGGGACCCCTAGGGCGAAACGTCGGATGCTAGTGCCGGGACCACCCGGTTACGGTGCTCGATGCTGGCTCGATGTCCGGCTTCTAGACGTTGCTGAGCGCCGATATGACCGACTCGACCGCAGCTTTGCCGTCGGAGAACAACATCATCGTCCCCTCCTGGTAGAAGAGCGGGTTGTCGATGCCGGCAAATCCAGGGGAAAGGCTCCGCTTCACGACTACGACGGTCGCCGCCAGATCAACCTCGAGGATGGGCATGCCGTATATGGGGCTGGTGTCGTCGTCACGAGCCGACGGGTTGACGACGTCGTTGGCTCCGATCACAAGCACGACATCCGTCTGCGGGAAACGCGGGTTGGATTGATCCAGATCTAGGAGCTGATCGTAGGGAACATCGGCCTCGGCAAGCAACACGTTCATGTGGCCGGGCATGCGTCCGGCAACCGGATGAATCGCGTAGTTGACCGTTACGCCCTTCTCTTCGAGTTCGGTGGCGAGCTCACGCACGGCGTGCTGCGCTTGAGCAACCGCAAGACCGTAGCCGGGAACCACGACGACGTTCTCGGCATAGGCGAGAGCGATCGCAACATCGTCGGGCGTGGCGCTCTTGACCGGCTTGTCACCTATCGAGACCGGGCCGGCCGTTGTCGCTCCGAAACCCGAGAAGAGCACGTTGGCGATCGTTCGGTTCATGGCCTCACCCATGAGAACGGTGAGGATGAAGCCGGCAGCGCCCACGAGGGCTCCGCCGATGATGAGAGCGGAGTTGCTGATGACGAAGCCGGCCATGGCCGCCGCTACTCCGGAGAACGAGTTCAACAGCGAGATGACGACCGGCATGTCGGCTCCACCGATCGGAATCACGGCCAACACACCCAAGACGAGAGCTATGCCGACGACGATCCAATAGGCAAGCGCCTCCTCGGTCGAAATCGCCCATACCGCAGTTGCCACCATGGCAATGGCCAGGATGGCGTTTATGAGCTGGCCGGCAGGCAGCAGGATGGGGCGCCCGGGTAGGGATCCGTTCAGCTTGCCGAATGCCACAAAGCTGCCGGAGAAGGTAATAGAGCCGATTCCGAGAGAAAGGGCGACGACGACACCGGTTTCGGTGTCGAATACGGCCCCGGTCCGTTCTATCTCAGCCAGTGCTACCAGGGCCGAGGCGACACCGCCGAACCCATTGAAGGCAGCGACCAGCTCCGGCATCGAAGTCATCTTGACTCGCAATGCGAGTGCCGCTCCTACGCCGCCCCCTACCAGTAGGCCGGCGATGATCGGACCCCAACCGATGTCCTCCATGTTGGCAAGGGTCACCACCACCGCAATCAACATTCCGACGGAAGCCAGCATGTTGCCGCGGCGGGCCGTGCGTGGAGAAGACAGCTGCTTGAGGCCGAAGATGAACAGAACGGCCGCGCCGAGATAGAGGATCTCCGTCACTTGCTCCTCCCCGGCTTCTTCTTGAACATCTCGAGCATGCGATCGGTGACCAGGAATCCTCCGACGACATTGATCGTTGCCGCCGTCACGGCGAGGAATCCGAGCACTAGCGCAAAAGTCCCCTGGCCGACACCGGCGGCGATCACCGCACCCACGATCGTGATGCCCGAGATCGCGTTGGCGCCGGACATCAGCGGTGTGTGCAGGGTCGGCGGTACCTTGGAGATGACTTCGAGTCCTACAAAGGCAGCGAGGACGAACACCACGATGCCGCTGATGAACACCTCGCTCATTCGGTGTCTCCTTCGGGCTCTTCCGCTCGATCTGTTTGGTGCTCGGCTAGTCCCAGCACCTGTCGGGTGCGGGGATGGATCACTTCACCTTGGTGAGTGATCGTGGTGCCGCCAATGATCTCGTCATCGAGGTCGATCCTGAAGGAGTCGTCGTCGCGGGTTCTTTCCAGGAGCGCTACGAGGTTGCGGGCGTACATGCGGCTGGCATCGTGGGGGATTTGCGCCGGGAGATTGGTGGGCCCATAGATGTGAACTCCGCTGAACTCGACCACTTCGTCCGGCTTTGAAGCGGCTACGTTGCCGCCGGAGCCGGCCGCCATGTCGACGATGACCGAACCGGGTTTCATCCCTGCGACCATTTCGTCAGTGATCAACAGTGGCGCCGGCCGGCCCGGGATCTGTGCCGTTGTAATCACAATGTCGGCCTCGGTAACGTGGGGCGCCAGCGCAGCGTGTTGGGCCGCCTGTGTGTCCCGACCGACCTCTTTGGCGTAGCCGCCCTCGTCCATTTCCTCGGTCGGAGCGGCAACGAATTTGGCGCCGAGGCTTTCGACCTGCTCTTTGGTCTCCGGGCGGATGTCGTACGCATGGACGACGGCGCCGAGTCGTCTCGCAGTGGCGATAGCTTGCAGCCCGGCAACACCCACACCCAGGATCAACGCTCGCGACGGCGGAATCGTCCCGGCGGCGGTAACCATCATGGGCAGCAGCTTTGGTGAGTTCATCGCCGCCAGTAGCGCGGCCGCGTAGCCCCCGATGTTGGCCTGCGACGACAGTGCATCCATGCTCTGGGCAAGGGTCGTCCGGGGTATCGCCTCGACCGCAAGTGCTGTTATACGGTTGTTCTGCAGCCTGGTTACCAGCTCGATGTCTACGAACGGATCGAGAAAACCGACGAGAGCTGCTCCTGCTGTGAGGTCATCGATCTGCTCGGGCGGGTTGACGCAGAGCACGACGCTTGCGGAGCGGGCTGTGTGGCCGTCCACTACATTGGCGCCGGCCTCGGTGTACTGGTCGTCTGGGAACCCGGCTCTCGTCCCAGCCCCGGCTTCGAGATCCACTTGCCAGCCCCAGTCGATGAAGGTGGCCGCCGTCTGCGGGGTGGCGGCAACGCGCCGTTCACCTGGGGTCGATTCAGAGAGAATGCCGACTCGCATGCGGCGACGCTAATCGATTATCCGCTGCGGGGCGATTCTGCGCGAGAAAGGGGGCGTTGCCCACAAAGGCTACCGACGAGGGGTTGAGACAGGTGATCTCCATGCGGTCGGCGCACCCGGAGAAGCGTAACGGCTGCCGATTCTGTTATCGCCGTCGGCCGCTTGATCATCCCCGGTGTGATCGTCGGGATCGGCCCGATCACGACGATCGGCTTCCCATCAACTCGGATCGAGGTGACTGGAGTCGTTGTGTCGATGTGACCGACCCGGGTTTGGTAGCCGGGTGATCGAAATCGACTCGCGCCGGGAGCTTCACTGAGGGCGGCGGGCTTCAGACCTTACGGGTAGGTGTCAGATGTGCCGACTTGCAGGGCGGTCAGCCGGCTACGGCAGCGCCGAGCCCCGCTCGTACTGTCGCTACCACCTGGGCGATTTTGGCCAGCTCGGTGCGGGCGACCGGTTGTAGCGGCCGGCGCGGTATGCCCGTCCACAATCCTGCCGCACCGGCTGCGGCCTTGGTTCCGGCGACACCGAAAGCCTCGATCTCGCGCGTCGATTCGGTGAGGCGAGTCTGGAGCCGTTCTGCCTCCGAGACAGAGCTACGAGCGGTCAAGACCAACGACGAAACAAGTTCGGGAGCGTAGTTGCCCGAAGCAGTGATGGCCCCAGCCGCCCCGGCGGCCATGGCCTTGACCAATGTGCTGCTCGAACCCGCGTAGACCATGAAGTCGTCTGGCGTTGCCTGAGAGATCTCCTTCATATGCAACGGCCGCCCTCCGCTGTCCTTGATTGCGATGACGGAGGGGTGGACCGCGAGCTCTGCTACGCAGTCGACTGGGAGCTCATAGCCCGTCACGGCAGGGACCGAGTAGAGAAAGAGCGGGATGGGCGCAGCCTCCGCTACAGCTGCATAGAACCGCATGACGGCTGCGTGATTCCCGCGGGCGAGGGAGGTGGGCGTGAGAACCAGGGCTGCGTCTGCCCCCCCGGTGGCGCTTTCCTCGACTTGGGCGATCGCTTGCCGCACGGACTGTGCCGCCACGCCACTCACGAGATACGGGTCATCACCAATTTCAACCCTGGCTTCGGCTAGTAGCAGGGCGCGTTCTCCGGTCTCCAGGTAGGGGCCTTCCCCGGTTGAGCCGCCGAGCACGAACCCCGTGACTCCACGCTCCGTCTGCATGCGCAAGTTGTGGGCGTGCGCTTCGAAGATGATATTTCCGACGTCATCAAACGGCGTGATCAACGCCGGCATGAAGTGGGGAGGTTGTCGCACAATGTCCTCTTTCGAAGTGCTAGATGGTCAGGGTACTGCTCAACCGGCAGTGGACGGCAATTCCGGAACGACTTCAGAGTACAGCCATTGGTCAAACAGAGCAGACAGATCGGAGCCCGACACCGCTTCGGCGATTGCGATGAAGTCCGCGGTGGTAGCGATCGAGTTCTCGTAGGTCGCGTAATAGGTCTGCAGGGTTTCGAAGAAAGCGTCGTCGCCGATCTCGACTCGAAGTGCGTGCAATGTCAACCCACCCCATACGTACACGCTCACGCTGAAGAGATCCTCCGCAAGCGGATCACCGGGTGGTTGGAGATCGGCAGCCAGCGTCAACCGGTTGCGCTCACCACCTATGGTGGCCTCGTATGCGGCGCGCCCTCTGGTGTGTTCGAGCCATAGCCATTCGGCATAGGTCGCAAAGCCTTCGTTGAGCCAGATGTCGCCCCAGTCGGCCGGCGTCACACTGTTGCCGAACCACTGATGGGCCAACTCGTGTACCAGAACAGTCTCGAAAAAGGCGGGAAACTCGACCACGCTGCGTCCGAATATCGACAAGGTCTGGTTCTCGAGAGCCGCCTCGAAATCTCCTACGACAGCTATGCCGTAGGAGTCGAATGGGTACGATCCAAACAGTTTGGCGAAGAACTCGATCATCTCACCTTGGCGCTCCAGGGGTATCGGCAGAGCCGTCGCCAGGTCGGCAGGGAGTACATTGCGCACGGCGACGCCGGACTCAGCCGAGGATGCTTCATCAACGACAATCTCGATTTCGCCGATAACGACCGTCGCCAAATATGACGCCATAGGATCGGTGGACTCCCAGACCCACGTCGACCACCCCAGGTCGGTGATCCGCTCCTGCAGCGTCCCATTGGCGGCGGCAACCAATGGTTCGGGCACGGTGATGAGAAACGTGTAGGTTGCTTTGTCGCTGGGATGATCGTTGAGGGGCAGCCAGCTGCGTCCTCCATCGGGCTCTGCAACGACGTAGCGGATGCCGGCCGCGTCGGTACGCCAGCCCACCTCGAAAGGCAGGGCCTGCGATGGCACGGCTTGCGGCGTTCCGGTGTACGCGATCGCGATGACAAAGCTGTCGCCGGCCGCCACTACGGCAGGCAGCCGGACATTGAGCTTTCCATTACTGCGGTCGAAGTCAACGGATTCATTGTCGACCTTCACTGCGGTGATATCGAAACCGATGAAGTCGAGGCTGATGGTGTCGACGGGCTCGGTGGCTGTGGCGTCGATCGACACCAACGCGCTGAGCATGTCGTGTTCCGGATCAAAAGTCAGATCGACCGTGTAGTGGGCAACGTCATAGCCACCGTTGCCGAGCTCCGGGTAGCGGCTGTCGCCCAGGCCGAGGCGTGTTGTCGCGTCGCTCAGTGGGACGGGTGGGGCCGTTGTCGTAGTGGTCGTGGTCACGAGTGTGGTCGTGCTCGGCGGGGGAGCCGCCGTCTCGGGCCCCGGGTCGGCGGGCAATGGATCACTCTCTGCGCATGACGAGACGAGAATGGCCGCCACCAGTAGTGCTGCAACTCGACGATTCATCTGCCGCAGCTTACGGCGGAATGGGGCTACAGCTCTCGGGAGATGGCGGCGACCACCGCATCAGCCATAGCGGTGGTTCCGATCGCCGGACCACCGGCGGCGATGTCCTTGGTGCGCAGGCCGGCATCAAGAGCTGCCCCAACTGCTGCCTCTACCGCCTGCGCCGCTTCCTCGAGATCGAGCGAGTGCCGCAATGCCATCGCTGCGGCAAGAATCGTCGCCAACGGGTTGGCTATGTCCTCTCCGGCGATGTCGGGGGCAGAGCCATGAACCGGTTCGTAGAGGCCGGGCCGACCGTCTCCCAAGGACGCGGAGGGAAGCACGCCCAACGAGCCGGGAAGCATGGAGCCTTCATCTGTGAGGATGTCTCCGAACAGATTGCCGGTGACGACTACATCAAAGTCACGCGGGCGAGATATGAGGTGCATCGCCATCGCATCTACGAGCACTACTTCGTAGTCGACGTCGGGGAACTCGTCGGCCATTATCCGGGCGGCGACGCGGCGCCACAATCGGGACACTTCGAGCACATTGGCCTTGTCGACCGAAGTCAGCCGGTTGCTGCGATTGCCGGCGGCGACGGCGGCAAGCCGGACGATGCGCTCTATCTCGCCAACCGAGTATTCCATGACGCTGCCGGCGTGACTACCGTCATCGCTCAGCCAAGAGTCGCCGAAGTAGATGCCGCCGGTTAGTTCTCGGAAGAAGAGAATGTCGACACCTTCGATCAGGTCACGACGGAGCGGCGACGCCTCGATCAATTGATCGTAGGCGACTATGGGTCGCAGGTTTGCGAACAAGCCAAGCTCTTTGCGCAGATCGAGCAGCCCGGCCTCAGGTCTCGTCTTGGCGTTGGGGTCATCCCATTTGGGGCCGCCAACTGCGCCCAGTAGTACGGCATCGGCGGCCCGGCATGCTTCCAACGTGGCCTGTGGGAGTGGATCCCCGTAATCATCGATGGCGCAGCCGCCCATCGGTCTTTCATCGAACGCAAACGAGTAGCCGAATTGCGAAGCCACGGCCTCCAATACTCTTCTTGCGGCGCGAGTGACTTCGGGTCCGATGCCATCTCCGGGAAGCACTACGAACTTGGCTTGCACTCAGTTCGATCCTTCCGCGCCAACGGCATGCTTGTCGACAAGAGCCTTGTTGAGCGCCCCTGTGAATGCGCGAGCCGATCCTTCGACGACGTCTGTTGATACGCCGCGACCTGAGAAGGTCTCCGGCCCGACCTGAATGATCACGTTCACCTCCGCCATTGCGTCGGCGCCCGAGGTCAAGGGGCTCACCCGGTAGTCGAGGAGCATTGCCGGGATGTCGAACACCTGTTGCAGGGCTGCAAAGGACGCGTTGACCATGCCGTCGCCCTCGGCGGTTACCTCGATCTCATCACCGTTGCGGCGCACCGTCACGGCTGCAACCGGTACCTCCTGGTTACCTCCGGAGAAGTGGATACCGACCAACTCGATCAGATCGCCGACGTATCCGGTCTTCTCGGTCACGATGGCGCGAATTCCTTCTTCCGAGATCTCGCCCTTGCGGTCGGCCAACTCCTTGAAACGATCGAATGCACGTTTGAAATCCTCATCCTCGAGCGCGATGTCCATCTTCTGGAGCGCATCGGCAAACGCAGCCCTGCCGGAGTGCTTTCCGAGGACTATCGCCGAAGCGTGGCCGATCGAAGTCGGATCCATGATTTCGTAGGTCTCGCGGTGGCGCAGCACACCATGCTGATGGATCCCCGACTCGTGGGCGAAGGCATTGCGGCCCACGATTGCCTTGTTGTATTGGATCGGGTAGCCGGTGAGTCGCGACACGAGACGCGAAGTTTCGAAGATCTCGGTGGTGTCGGCACCCACCTCAACTCCGAAATAGTCCTGACGGGTCTTGACCGCCATGATGATCTCCTCGGTGGAGGTGTTGCCGGCGCGTTCGCCGAGACCATTGATGGCTCCTTCGATCTGACGAGCGCCCGCTCGGATCGCCGACAGCGAGTTGGCCACGGCTAGCCCCAGATCGTTGTGGCAATGGGTGGAGATGATGACGTCTTCATTGCCGCCGCGTACTTCTCCATAAACGCGTTGCATTAGCGCTACGAAGTCGGAGGGCACCGCGTACCCGACGGTATCCGGGATGTTGATCGTGGTTGCTCCGGCTTCGACGGCACGTCGGCAGCTCTCGATGACGAAGTCGGGATGGGTTCTTGTCGCGTCCTGGGGAGAAAATTCGACGTCATCTGCGTAGCGGCGGGCTCGCCTCACCGACTCGGTAGTGGCAGCCAGCACCTCGTCTTCGCTCATCCGCAGCATCTGCTCGCGATGGATCTGCGACGTGGAGATGAACACGTGAATTCGCTTCCTGGAAGTAGCTTGTAGCGCATCGGCGGCGCGGTCGATGTCGTCGGGGTGAGTTCTTGCCAGACTGGCGATGACCGGCCCTTCGACCTCAGCCGCGATTCGTGACACGGCCTCGAAGTCGCCCGGAGAGGATGCGGCAAAGCCCGCCTCGATCACGTCCACCTTGAGGCGAGCGAGTTGGTGGGCGATCGCCACCTTGTCGTCGGGGGAGAGGGCGATGCCGGGGGCTTGTTCCCCGTCGCGCAAGGTGGTGTCGAAGATGATGAGTCGGTCGGACGAATCTGTAGCCATTCTTGGGATCCTTTGCTTGCGGTTCTGTCGGCGGTTCGGGTGCCGGGTCAACCGCTTGCGGTTGCCCGGCTACCTAAGCTCCGGCCGGCTCAGAGGGGGGTACAGGCTCACTGATCATCCTCCGGAGTCTTCGCAACCAGGAAAGGCATCATGGCGCGTAGCTCGCGACCAACGACCTCCACCTGGTGTTCGCTGACTGCGCGACGCGCCGCCAGCAGATTTGGGGTTCCGGCCGCAACCTCGGCCATCCACTCCCTGGCGAATGCGCCGGACTGAATTTCGGCAAGGATCTGGCGCATCGTCTCTCGGGTCTGCTCGGTCACGATGCGAGGGCCGCGAGTCACGTCGCCGTACTCTGCGGTGTCGGAAACCGAATAGCGCATCCAGGCGAGTCCGCCCTCGAAAAGAAGGTCGACGATCAGCTTGAGCTCGTGGAGCACCTCGAAATATGCCATCTCGGGCTCGTATCCAGCTTCGGTCAATGTCTCGAAGGCGGCGCGGATCATCTCGTCGATGCCGCCGCAAAGGATCACTTGCTCGCCGAAGAGATCCGTTTCCGTTTCCGCCTTGAAGGTCGTTTCGATGACACCGGCGCGGGTGGCGCCGATCCCGTGGGCATAGGAAAGGGCGAGGTCCTTTGCTCCGCCCGATGCGTCTTGGTGTATTGCAAGCAGAGCAGGTACGCCGCTGCCGGCTTGGTATTGGCGTCGCACCAGGTGTCCGGGTCCCTTCGGGGCGACCATCGCCACATCAACATCCTGCGGTGGGGCGACGTAGCCGAAATGGATGTTGAAACCATGAGCGAAGAAAAGGGCATCGCCCTTTTCGAGGTTGGGGGCGATTGCCTCGGCGTATAGCGACTGCTGGAATTGGTCGGGTACCAAGACCATTATCAGATCGGCCCACTCCGCCGCCTCGGCCGGCTCGACTACTCGTAGACCTGCGTCGGCTGCCGTCGACACCCGGCGTGATCCAGGGCGCAGCCCGACGGCCACATCCACCCCGGAGTCCTTGAGATTGAGAGCATGTGCGTGGCCCTGGCTGCCAAACCCGAGCACGGCTACCTTCCGCCGTCCGACCAGCGTCGGGTTGGCGTCGGCCTCGTAGTACATGGTCGCACTCATGACTGCAGTGTCCTCTCGATGGTCATGCCGAACGAAGCTCTGCTCGACGTCCGTTTCGGCTCTTGGGATCGCGGGCCAGCGCAATCCGGCCCGACTTCACGAGATCGACAATGCCATATGGCCGCATCAACTCGAGAAAATCGGCGAGATGGCCGGGATCGCCTGATACCTCGAATGTAATGGTCGTAGCCCCAACGTCGACTGCCTGGGCGTTGAAGATGCCGGCCGCATCCAGAATCTCGCCACGGCGCTTGGAGTCGGCATTGATCCGCACGAGCATGATCTCGCGTTCCACGGCCTGTCCCGGGCGGTGCTCGGTGACTTTCACCGTGTTTACAAGCTTGTACAGCTGCTTGATTATCTGCTCCATCTCGGGTCCGTCGGCGACCACCGTCATGCGAGATAGTTGCGGGTCGACCGTCGGACCCACCGCCAGCGAGTGGATATTGAAGCCGCGTCTAGCGAACATCGAGGAGATTCGGGCGAGGACACCGGGCTTGTCCTCGACCATGACGGTAATCACATGCTGGGTGATGTTCTTGTATGGCGTGCTCATGCCAAATCCTCCGGCCTCATGACAACGTCGTCGTTGGATCCGCCTGCGGGAACCATTGGGAACACCATCGCATCCGGATCACACCGAAACTCGACGACAACGGGGCGGTCGTTGATCGCCAGGGCCTTCTCGATGGTGGGAGCTACCTCGTCGGGTCGTTCCGCACGGAACCCGGCACAACCCATCGCCTCTGCCAAGCCGACGAAGTCGGGATTGGTGCCGGTGAGGTCGGTGGCGCTGTAACGTTCGTTGTAGAACAGCCTCTGCCACTGCTTCACCATTCCCAGCCAGCCGTTGTTGAGCACGAAGATCTTGACGGGAATCTGTTCGACGCTGGCAGTCACGAGCTCCTGCATCGTCATCTGGAAACAACCGTCGCCATCGAACGCAACGACGAGCTGATCCGGCGCTCCTGCCTTGGCGCCGATTGCCGCCGGTATGGCGTACCCCATTGTTCCGAGCCCGCCGGAGTTGATCCACGTTCGCGGCCGTTCGAATCCCCAGTATTGAGATGCCCACATCTGGTGTTGGCCGACCCCGGCAACCACGACGGCATCGCCGTGGGTGATACGGTGCAGCTCCTGGATCACGTACTGCTGTTGAATGGGTCCGTCCGGGTCCTGTTCGTACTGGAGGGGATGGGTGCGCTGCCACTCTGCGATCGTGGCAAACCATTCGGTCCGAGGCGGAGCCGGATTCGCTCCGAGGAGGTGCTCCATCGCAAAGGTGAGTTGCTCGAGCACGGCAGCAGCGTCTCCGACAATCGGCACGTCGGCGTTGCGGACCTTCCCGATCTCGGCAGGATCCACGTCGACATGAATCACCTTCGCATCGGGTGCGAATGCATCGACCTTACCGGTGACCCGGTCGTCGAATCTGGCCCCGATGGTCACGAGAAGATCAGACTTCTGCATGGCGGTGATCGCCGTGTAGTTGCCGTGCATGCCCGGCATGCCGAGGGCGAGCGGATGAGAATCGGGGATGGCCCCGCGGCCCATCAGGGTTGTGACCGTTGGTAAGTTGGCCACCTCGGCGAAGCGACGAAGCCGGTCGGCTGCGTTGGCGCGGATGATCCCGCCACCTGCGTAGAGCACTGGTCGCTCGGAAGCGTGAATCATATCGATTGCTGCCTGAACCTGTTTGGGGTGGCCCTTCACGCTGGGCTTGTAACCGGGCAGGTTGAGCTCGCCCGGTTTGTGCCACTGCAGTGTCTCGTTGAGTACATCCTTGGGGATGTCCACCAGAACCGGACCGGGCCGGCCGGTTGCAGCGAGGTGGAACGCTTCGCGGATCACATCGGGGATCTCGTCTACATCGGTTACCAAGTAATTGTGCTTGGTCACCGGCATTGAGATGCCCCAGGTGTGAGCTTCCTGGAAGGCGTCCATGCCGATCGATGTGCGAGCAACCTGCCCCGTGATCGCCACCACCGGTATCGAATCCATGTAGGCGTCTTGTAGCGCCGTTATGAGGTTGGTGGCTCCGGGCCCGGAGGTGGCCACGCACGTCCCGACGCGGCCCGTTGCGTGAGCGTAACCGGAAGCCATGTGGCCGGCGCCTTGCTCGTGGCGTACCAGTACGTGGCGAATCGGGCTGTCATAGAGGGGATCGTACGCGGGGAGTATGGCCCCGCCGGGCATACCGAAGATCACCTCGACGCCCTCGTGCTCGAGGGCTCGTATCAGTGCTTCTGCTCCGGTCAGCGTTTCGCTCATGTCGGTCTCCTGGGCCGCCTGCGGATCTCTTGGTGATATGAAAAAACCCTCCTGGTGGAGGGTGTGCGGCGCATGCAGACGTCTGACGACGTCTTGCGCCTAATCGATAAGTACGAGGGAGTGGTTGTCTGTTCTCATTGTTGTGTGTGTGCGAGTATGCCAGTCGCGGCGGCCCTGTCAAGTTCTTGTGCTTGCCCGTCGACGCGCCAGTATGGGGACATGAGTGGTTTCGGTGGAGTCTGGCTACGGGTTCTCGAGCAGGCTATCGATGCGGGTAGGTCGCTGCTTCGGGATCTGGACGATCGCGAAATCCCGGCATCACTCACCAGAGTTGCTGCCTCGCAGGGAGGTCGATTGCCCCCGCCGCTGGCGACCCGGCTGCTCGGCGAAATAGACAGGAACGAGTGGCTACGGCAACGTGTTGCCGAGGAGTTCACCGGCGACGAGTTGGACCCATCGTGGTTGTTCGTCAATCGCCCGGATGGGTGGTGGGTCGAGCTTGCTGCTGCAGCCGAGGCGGCTCGAGCGGCGGAGGCAGAGCGCCGCATAGGAGAGCTCGAGGACCGGCTCGCGAGTCTTGACGCGCAGCGCGCCAAGGCAATGCGCCGCGCCCGAGACTTCCGCACGGCAGCTGCCGATGCGGAGAAGCGGCTGAAGCAGCTTGCTGCCGAGATTCGCGCCAGAGACGTTGGCAACGCAGCTGGTGACGAGGCGAGAATTGCCGACCTGGAAGCCGAGCTGGCGGAGGTCGGCACGGCGCTCGAGAGCTTGCGAGTTGAGCATCATGAGCTTCAGATTGCGTTCGATTCATTGCGCTCCCGGTTCACCAAGATGCGACGAACCCGTTCGGTAGATGCTCCCGATGGTGCAGGTGCGAGTTTCGTGCCGCGAGATCCGATCAAACTGGCCAGGATGTTGGATCTTCAGGCGGGTGCTTTTGGTAGGGACCTGACGGAGCCGCTTCGTGGAGTAAGCACTGCGCCGTCGCTGCGGTTGTCCGCCGGAGTCCGTCCCGACTCATCGGATGCGATCCGCTGGCTGCTCTCACTCGAGCAGCCGGTCGTTGTGATCGTCGACGGATACAACGCACAGTTCCATATGAATCCAGCCGCATTCATGAGTGGGGAGACCCGGCGCAGGCTCATCGATGCGCTCAAGCGACTCCGCGCTGCCGCCACCGTTCCGCACCGAATGGTCGTCGTGTACGACTCGACGCTGCCGGGGGAGCGGGAGGCCCGTACCGCGGTGGGTGGCGTTGAAGTGCGATTCGCCGAGGACGATCGTATTGCCGACGAGGAGATCATCGACGCCGCTGCGGAGCTGGATCAGGTGGTAGTGATCTCCAGCGACCGAGCGGTGCGTGATGGGTCCGAAGAGCACGGAGCAGTGGGTCTCTGGTCGGAGGCCCTCGTTGCGTGGTTGGCCCGCTCCTGATCGACCGGTTGGCTCCGGCTATAGGACCAACTCGGCGACCGTGCGCAACGTTTCGCTGTCGGTCGGCGCCAGAGCCAAGGTGGTGACCGATGACTCCCGCCACGCCTCCAGCCGATCCCTGATCATTTCTCTCGAGCCGATCAAGCTCAGTTCGTCCACCAGCGTGTCGGGCACGGCCATGGTGGCCTCCATTTTTTTACCCTCCAGGTACAGGTTCTGGATTCGGGCGGCCGCCTCTTCGTACCCGTATCGGCAGGCGAGGTCGTTGTAGAAGTTGCGTCCGCGGGCGCCCATCCCCCCGATATAGAGGGCCAACATCGGTTTGATTCGCATCCGGGCCGAGGCGACGTCGTCTGTGACGATCGCCTGCAGCGAAGCGACGGTATCGAACCATTCGGCTTTTCCTTTGTCCGCTGATTTCGCAAAACCAGCATCGAGCAGCGGCTTGTAGATCTGGCTAGAGCGTTCCGGTGAATACAGAATGGGAAGCCACCCATCGGCAATTTCAGCGGTGAGGGTCACGTTCCTCGGCCCGATGGCCGCCAAGTAGATCGGGACGGGATGCTTGGGATGGATCATCAACTTGAGCGGCTTCCCGAATCCGCTAGCGTCTTCGCCGCGGTATGGGATTTCGTAGTGGTGGCCTTTATGACGGAGGGGGTGCTTCCGCGCAACCGCGGTGCGCACGATCGACACGTACTCGCGTGTCCTACCCAGCGGGCTTCCGTAGGCGACTCCATGCCATCCCTCGACGACCTGGGGCCCGGACAAGCCGAGGCCGAGTAGGAATCGACCGCCGCTCAACTCGTTGAGTGTCACCGCGGTCATGGCCGTCATGGCAGGGGTGCGGGCGGGTATCTGCAGGATCGCCGAGCCCACCAGGATCCTATGAGTGCGGGCTGCAATCCACGCCAGCACCGACACGGCATCGGAGCCCCAAGCCTCGGCTGCCCAAACGGAAGAGTAGCCAAGGCGCTCTGCCTCTTCGATGAAGCTCAGATCAGTGCCCGAGCCGCCGGCCCAATAGCCGATGTTGATGGCCAGCTTCACGGTGGTCCTTTGATGCTTAGCGGTCGAAGGTAGCAGCGTCCGTCGGCCGGGGTCTCGGATTTCTGTCACAGGCTGTGGATAAGTTGACGGCAACGGACAGGAGAACGGGATGATCATCGATTGTGACAAGTGCGAGATGCAGGCGACTACCGCCTGCGAAGAGTGCATCGTGCCGGTGCTGCTTCACCAGATGTCGGGTCCATTCGAGCTGGCTGCCGACGAAGCGGAGGCGCTCGACCACCTGGCTGGTGCCGGCATGGTTGCTCCGCTGCGGCTGGTGCGCGCCGATGACACATCAGGCGAGTCATCGATTGCAGCCGGCTGAGCGATCGCGCCTGGGTTCTGTATTGGCGAGGCGCCGTGTTGCGGGCCCTCGACTGGAGCCGCCGGAGCGCGCCCACCGCCCGGGCGTGGATGGAAAAGGCCGATCAGGCGGTCGTCGGTGGTCGCAGACGCACCGATACCGACTGCCCCGCCCCACAGTTACCGAACTGGGAACCCGGTGACCTCTCATCCGGTGTGTAACGCTCATCCGGTGTGTAACGCTCATCCGCTGTGTACCGCGCCGATATTCATCAACGCCGCAGTCAGGGGGCGGCACCGGGGGATCTAGTCGCCCGATAGGCGAGCGGCCGATGGCTACGGGCAATAGCTCGGGGTCGTGATCAGCGGGCAACCCTCGAACGAGCGCGCCTGCTGATTGGGTCTGGCTTCACACACCCAGCCGCGGATCTGGTCGAGGAAGCTGGGGTCGGTGCTTTTGAGCGAATTGTCCACGATCGGCTGGTAGCCCTGGGTGAGGATCTGATCGATCTCCTCCGGCTCCATGACTTCGTTGATGCGCCCGCCAAAGAAGGTCGCCTGAGGAGTGAGCAACTCGGCAAGCTGGCTGTGAGGGTTGTCACGACGGTCGGCAAAGAGGATGGGGATCTGCGGCCAACGGAGCGCGTCGCGATCGCGCGCCCCCTCCTTGGCAATGAAAATGTCCACACCGTGGCGGAGACGCAGCTCGGCGCGGGTGTAGTCGAGAAACTCCTCATCACCAGGACAGCTCATGGCGTCGAAGTAGAAGCCGGTCACCCCCTGCGCAACGAACGGCTCGAGACGCGCAAACTGTCGGTCGCGCTGCACCGGGTCGCGCAAGTCGTTCTCGACCCAGGTACCCGGCACGAAGGTGGCGTTGCCGTCGGCGTCGAGCCCGATGGCGGCCCCTTCCAGCTCTGCACAGGGACGTGCGAACCAAAACAGACCGCCCCCGGCGGCGGCGTGGGCGGCGGCATACTCGCCGACCAGCGAGAAGTCGCGGCCGAAATCGATGTTTGGATCGATCAACTCGATGTTGGGGTTGTACTCCTGGGAGCTGCCGTCGGGGGTCAGATAGCGGCTGTGCAGGGTGGTGGCCCAGGAGCCGAAGGCGTCGAGCTCGAGCGCCGCCACGTTGTCGACGATGGTGTCGACGAACATGCGCTGACCGGTGGCGTCCGGATAGAAACGGTCCGGGTCGAAATCGGGATTGAAGTTGGGCGAATCCTCAGCCGGGTTGTACATGGGTGAAGTGCCGCTCTGGTAATTCGTCGTCACCACGTAGGCCCATGGCCCCGCCGGGCAGTAGCCGGGCTGCTCGCCGTAGCGGCCGTGGAACCAGCGGCGGTAGGGCTCGAGCGCCCTACCGATATCAGCGGAAGCTGCGAACGAGTAGGCGAGCACCAGCCGGCGGGTCTCCCCGGCGGCCAGCGACAACTCCAAGTCCATCTGCAGCCGTTCGCTGAATTGGTTCTCGGGTTGCTCCTGCATCTCGACGAGATCGGGACTGTAGAGCGGGGTCAGCAGCTGCTGGCCGATGGCCCAGCTCGCATCCCACACGACGCTCACCGGTGAGAAGGCGTCGATTGAGCTCGGATAGCTGATGGTGCTGCCGGCGGCAGCATCGTCCTCCCAGGTTTGGATCCAGCCGGCCAGGTTCGACCGCAGGCGCTTGCGCGTGGCATCTTCGAGCTCGAGCCCGCCCAGATAGAGCGGCAAGTCGGCGGTGCGCAGGTCGCCGCCGAGCAAATTGGTGAGCTCGACTGTGCGATACATCACATCGCCATGGAAGCGGTAGCGGTTCTTGACTCGGAGCGACGGACTCTCGGCAACGACGGTGAAGCCATCCGGGGCCTCCTCGGCGAGCGTATAGGTCAGCTCACCGGTAGCCACTTCGCTGCCGTCGTGGCACTCCTCGATGGGCCGGCCGGCGCCGTCTTCCAGAGTCCAGCAGGGCGCGGCGCTGGTGGTGTGTCCGTAGACGCGCACCCATGCCGGCCCAAAGCGGTCCTTCTCGTCCCAGGACACCCGCGCCCAGGTCTGGCCGCCGTCGGTCGTCCAGTCGAGGGTCTCGAGGTAGCCGCCATCGAGCAGCGTCCAGCGGAAATTGTGGCCGGGCGTTTCGTCGCCTTCCTCGTCGTCGCCGGCGTTGGCGCAGCCGGGATCCTGTCCGTCGAACAGGCCGTCGCCGTCGTCGTCGAGCTCGTTGCCGCAGGCGCGGCGGGACGAGGCGTCGGTGAGGAGGTCATCGCTCAGCAGTGCGTTGGAGCTGTCGTCGTCGAGCCATGCCTCGAAGCGGTAGCTGTCGAACCCGAGCGGATCGGGTTCCCAACGCGCCGGCCAGGAGGCCGTCGCCAGCCCTTCGATGATATTTGCCGGGCCGAGATCCTCGATCCAGGTGCCGTAGTCCTCGCGTATGCGAAACATCACTGTCGCCTCGCCGCAGTCACCCGTTGCGGTGGCCTGCAGCTCGACCGACTCATCGGCAGATGTCGAGGGCACGGACCAGGTGACCCCCTCGAGGCTGCAGGGCCCGGTCGGAGTTCCGCTGGCTCCGCCGGTGTCATCGGGGCCTGACGGGATGTCGGATTGTGGGGTGCAGCCGCCCGCCAGCACGAGGCCGACAGCAGCGCCGAGGGACAGCGCGAACCTGGCCAGGCGAGACGGACGCGAAGGACGCATCAAGCGAGGCTATCACAAGGCTCGAAGCCCACTGCGGAGAGGGGGCTGTCGGCTCATCAGATGCATTCAGCCCTCGCTTCTCGGCTGGTTCGGGGATTCGGAGAGCGACGCTGGCTGCCGTACACCGACACTCAGCCGCTCGGCACGGGTGCGACATCGGGCAACCAGCCGTTAGGCCTCCACCACAGTCAGGCGAGGCAAGAAGAAGCCAATCAACGGACCAATCGAGAGCGCAAACGCAACCGTGCCCGCGCCGACGGTGCCGCCCAACAGCCAGCCAATTGCCAGAACCGAAACCTCGAGACCGGTGCGCACAGCGCCGATGTTGAGTCCGCGTCGGGCCAGTCCCGTCATCAAGCCGTCGCGGGGTCCCGGGCCCATACCGGCTCCGATGTAGAGCCCCGATCCGAGCCCGATCAGCACGATCCCGGTCGACATCGCCAGGGTTCGCGCTGCCAGTGTTCCGAGGTCTTGAGGTACCAGCTGGAGCGTCAAGTTTACGACGTTGCCGATCAGGGCCACGTTCAGGATGGTTCCCAGACCGAAGCGCTCCCGCAGCGGTATCCAAGCGAGCAGGACAACAATGCCGGTGAGGATGACCACCGTTCCGATCTCCATCCCGACGTTCTCGGCCACACCTTGATGGAAAACCTGCCATGGCGAGAGCCCCAGATCAGCACGAACCATGAGCGCGATACCAACGCCAAAGCAGCCCAATCCGGGAAGCAACTGGCCGAGGCGGCGCCCAAAACGAAAGGTGGGTAGCGGCAGCATCCGCGGGCGAGTCTATCGATCTGATTGCATCGCCCTGCTCCGCGTCGGCGAGGAGATAGGCTGCCTCTGTGCGTTACCTGCAAGAGCTCGAGATGATCGCGGTTGAACGGGGGTGTGCCGGACTTGGCGCCACGCATGCCGGCGAGTTTTCAGGACTGGCGGTCACCCTGAGGGACCGACTCGACAGCGGTGCGGCCGGCAAACTCCGGTTCACGTACAAAGACCCGGAGCGGGCCGCCGATGTTCGGAATAGCTACCCGTGGGCGCAGAGCCTGCTCGTGGCGTCGTGGCCCTACATGCCCGGGTCCGGGGGTCCGGGTCCGTCGGCTGCGGGCTCGGGTCGGATCGCTCGTTTCGCTACTCAAAACCACTATTCAGGGCTGCGGGCGGCACTCGAGGCGGTGGCTGCGCAGCTGGAAGCCGACGGATATCGCGCCGCGGTTCTCATCGACGACGAGCGTCTGGTCGACCGGGCCGCGGCGGTTCGAGCAGGAGTTGGATGGCATGGCAAGAGCTCGATGGTGCTCGACCCCAAGTACGGTCCATGGTTGCTTCTGGGATCAGTCGTCACGGACGCAGCACTGCACAGCGGGATCCCGATGACACGCGATTGCGGGAAGTGTGACGCCTGTATCCCCGCCTGTCCGACGGGTGCCATCGTGGCCCCGGGCATACTCGATGCATCGCTGTGTATCGCCCATTGGACGCAAGTAGCCGGCATCATTCCTCGGCGATTTCGGATGGCTATGGGTGATCGGCTGTACGGCTGTGATGAGTGTCTCGATGCTTGCCCGCCCGGACACCGGGTCATGGCGAGCGACCCGCACGTCATGGGACGAGTCGATCTGGTGGAGCTGCTTGCAACAGACGATGAGACTCTGCTCAGGCGGTATGAGCACCTCTACATACCTCGCAACAATCCCCGCTTTGTGCGGCGAAATGCTCTCGTGGCCCTGGGCAACTCGGCTGCCGCGGCCGAAGCTGCGGGGCGGGTTGCGTCTGTCGACCTGGAGCGTATCGTCGGGGTTCTGGCCGGCTTCCTGGGTGACCCGGACGAGCTGTACCGAATCCATGCCGGCTGGGCGCTCGGCCGGATCGGCGGGCGAGTCGCCGCCGCGTTGCTGCGAGCACGGCTGGTGGATGAAGCTGCCCCGGAAGTGGTGCATGAACTCGAGCATGCGCTGGGCGCGTGCGCCGGAGGCCGAGACTGAACAATCCACCTGCCTCGATCCTCTCGAGCGAACCCCCGATCTCGACGACACCAACGCCACAACGGAGGGCGCTAGCCTTCATCCCTGCGGCCCGGTGCCGATACACCTGGGTCTGATGAAAGGTGACGGCAGGTGATACCCGTATACGCCGTAGCAGTGGTGCTCGGTGTGGTGGCGCTGCTGGCTTGGCTCGTCATGGGCTTGGCGGCGACTTCGGTCGATGGCAAGGAAGCATGGGATCCAGAGGTCCGATTCGGCATACCGGGGCGACAGGTGGTCGCGGGCGTGCTCGGTTTTGGCCTCGGCGGGATGTCGGCTTCCTTTGCGGGATGGGCTTCGTGGCTTGCCGCGCTTGGTGCGGTCGGAGGGGTTGCACTCGGGTTGCTGTCGGTTCGCTACCTCGGGGTCGAGGACTCCGACTGAGGGTGTAGGTTGATCAGGATCGTTTCCGACGTGCACGGTGCTGCGGCGGCTCTCGAACGTGTAGCCCGCAACGCTGGCCCGCTGTTGGTGCTCGGCGATCTGATCAACTTCATCGACTACAGGGACAACTCGGGGATCGTCAGTGATGTCGCCGGGCGCGATTTCGTCAATCGGATCGTGGATCTGCGCTCGCATGGCGACTACCCAGCTGCACGCAGGCTTTGGAGGGATTACCGCGAGGGGCGCGAGGAGGAGCTGAGAGAGCTCTATGCAGTGGCAATCCGGGCGGCGTACGCCAACGTCTGCGAGTCGCTGCGTGGAGTCGAGGCATACGTCACATATGGGAATGTCGACAATCCCGAGGTGATGCGCGAGTTGCTTCCTGAGGGTGTTCGCTTTGTCGAGGCCGGGGTGGTGAACCTCGAGGGGCTGCGAGTCGGGATCGTCGGCGGAGGAGTACCGACAATAAACTCGCCCGGTGAGATCAGCGATGCAGTGATGTCGGAGCGGTTGGCCACAATCGGGCCGGTCGACATCCTCTGCACCCATGTGGCACCAGCAGTCGCGCCGCTCTCGACCGATGTGATCGGCGGCCGCCAGAAGGGGTCTCCGGCGGTGCTTTCCTACATCGAGAGACACCAACCGGGCTACCACTACTTCGGGGATATCCACCAGCCGCAAGCGGTGAGTTGGCGGCTCGGCAACACCCTTTCGCAGAACGTCGGATACTTCCGCGCCACGGGGAGAGTGGTCGTCCATCGTGAACGTTGACCTAGAGGACCTTGCGGACGGCTACAACCACCGTCCCATTTCAGTAGCGAGCTTGGCACGAGCGCGCCGAGCCGCCGCTAGTGTCCGGCTCCGGCGGGGCGACGTAGCTGTCGACATCGGTGGAGGTAGAGGGCGGCATGCCGCTGAGTGGACCAAGAGCGAGGCCCGGCCCATCGTTGTCGATCCGGCTCGCGGAATGTTGCAAGCTGCCAGGGCCGAACCCGGCGTGGTGCCCGTCTGTGGCGTCGCCCAAGCGCTTCCGTTTGCCGGCGGCACGGCACGTCTCAGTTACTTCCATCTGTCGATTCACTATGGGGACTGGCGTCTCGCCCTCGACGAAGCGATGCGGGTGTCGGCCGATGGCGCGGAATGCTGGATCTGGACGATGGGGGAGGAGCACCACCGGGCATCGTTCTTGGCAAAGTGGTTTCCCTCGGTAGGGGAAATCGACAGTGTGCGTTTCCCTGATCCGGCGCTGCTCGCCGACTATCTGGGGGCCCGAGGTTGCGAGGTGGAAACGGGCAAGGAAACCGAGCTGAAGGTGATGCGGGCGGGCACTTGGCGTGCCGCAGTCGAGGCCCGTTTCGTCAGCACACTGCAGCTTCTCTCACCAGACGAGCTCGCACGAGGCCTTGTACATTTCGATCGTGTCAATCCTGATCCGAACGCACCGGTAGATTACGTTCTAACCTTCGACTGGATACGAGCGGTCGTCAAGCCACTGCAGTAGCCGGGGCATATCAGCCGCTCCCGCTTGCAATGTTGAGCGACTACGCTTGCAATTGCGAACACTCGAGAGGATTGGACGATGGCGATGGAAGGCACGGTACAGAGCATCGAAGTGTCTGCCGACCCGCAGACAATCTACGAGGTTGCTCTTGATCTCGATGCCTATCCCGAATGGGCTACGGGGGTCAAAGAAGTCGATATTCACGAGGAAGATGAGTACGGCCGGCCGGTGAGGGTCTCGTTTGTCGCCGACGCCATGATCAAGGAGATCTCGTACACACTGCTCTATCGCTATGACCTCGAGAACGGTTTTTCCTGGTCGGCTGAACCCGGGATCGACATAACCGCGATGGAGGGCAGCTACCAATTCAATGCCATGGAGGAGGGGGGAACTGAGGTGCTGTATGCGCTCAGGGTGGAGCCGGCCTTCACAGTTCCCGGCTTCTTGCGCCGGCAGGCCGAGAAGCAAATCGTCAGCAATGCCCTGCGCGGACTGAAGAAGCGTTCAGAGAGCCTCTAGGTCCATGCGGGTCCTGCTGATAACAGGTAAAGGGGGGGTCGGTAAAACAACGGTGTCGGCAGCCACGGCGGTCCACGCTGCTGACCGCGGCTATCGGACACTGGTGATGTCGACCGACCCGGCTCACTCGTTGGGTGACGCCTTTCAGCTCGAGTTCGGTGACCATCCGACGACCATCGACAACCGCCTGGCGGCACAGCAGATCAACTCACAACAGCGGATCGAGGAGTCGTGGGGTGAGGTACGGGACGCTCTCACGGAGTTCTTCGATTGGTCGGGCCTGAAAGGCATCGAGGCGGAAGAGCTAACGGTGTTTCCCGGGATGGATGAGATCTTCTCGCTTGCGACGGTACGAGATCACGCACGATCCGGCGAATACGACTTGATTGTTGTCGATTGCGCCCCGACGGCAGAGACTCTTCGCCTCCTCAGTCTGCCCGACGTACTTGCATGGTACATGGAGAAGATGTTTCCGATTGGACGGCGTGTCGCCAAGGTGGTCCGCCCGGTGATCACGAAGGTCTCATCGATGCCGGTAGCCGACGACAAGGTCTTCGAAGCGGTAGCCCGGTTCTACGATCGCCTCGACGGAATTCGTGAGATCCTGTCCGACCCCGAAATCACCAGTGCCCGGCTGGTCATGAACCCCGAGAAGATGGTGATCGCAGAAGCGCGGCGCACATACACATATCTCGGGCTCTTCGGTTACCTGGTCGATGCGGCCATCGTCAACCGTGTCCTCCCAGAAGCGGTGGACGACTCCTATTTCGCCCGGTGGCGTGAGATTCAGAAGGTTCATCTTGCGGCGGTCGATGAGGGCTTTGCGGACGTGGCCATCCGGCACCTGCGGCTCTTTGACGAGGAGATGGTCGGCATTGATCGACTCCGTCAGGTGGGAGTCGAGCTATTCGGAGAGTCCGATCCGACTGATCGGCTATCGGAGGGCAGGCCCTTTCGTGTGGAAGATGTAGGCGACGACGTGGTAATGATTGTGGCGGTGCCACTAGCCGAACGCGGAGACGTCGATTTGATGCGCCACGGCAACGAGTTGGTTATCACGGTAGGTCCGTACCGAAGGTCGATCATCCTCCCCGACTCGCTCAGTCGGCGCCATGTTCGCCGGGCGCAGCTGGTCGAAGGCGAGCTGCGGATCACGTTCGGTCTCGAGGCCTGAGACTGGGCGCGGGGATAGAGCAATCGGCTACCCTGCCGACAGGTGGTCCGGGGACGCTTATGAATGATGAGAAGGACTACGGCGACGCATTTCGGGATGGTTTCCGGCGAGCGATGCTGCACTGGTTGCGGGCGAGTTATGAAGTCGTCGCCGGTGTCGGCGCCTTCCTGGACGAGTTTGCCAGCGTCCGCCGCGAAGCACCGGACGGCTCCGACCATCCCAACCAAGGTGATGGTCCGGTCAAGATCGACCTGAGCTAGACAATCGCTGATTCCTCCGGAGGAGTGACCGCGTGAAAGCCAGTATTGGAATCGATATCGGAGGTACCAAACTCCTGGCGGTGCGTCTCCACGACGAGGAGATGGTTGCGAAGGAGCTCTTCTCGACGCCGGGCGAAGACATGGTGGGTTCCGTGGTGGCGGCTGTAGGTGAGCTATGGACGAACGATGTCACCTCGGTTGGGGTGGGGGTAGCCGGCCTGGTTCGGTTCAGCGACGGCGTTTTCGTTTGGGGTCCACACGTCCCCGGCGCCGACGTTCCGGTGCGTGAGATCGTCGAAAGCGAGTACGGCGTGCCGGTGATTGTCGACAATGACGCCAATGCCGCGGCCTGGGCAGAACTGCGTAAGGGTGCGGCTCGAGGCCGCAGCGACGTGCTCCTCGTAACACTCGGCACCGGCATCGGT
>JARFRN010000254.1 GCA_029287195.1 Acidimicrobiia bacterium
TGAGATCGACTGGGACGGTGTCACCTTTGTGTCCGACACGTCGTGGAAGGTGTCGACAACGGCACCCGCCGGGTGGAACCAAGGCAGCTTCGACGACTCTGCCTGGTACAACGCCACCAGCTACGGCACCTACGGTGTGAGACCCTGGAGGACGGGAGTGGCTGGGTTCCCGGCCGGTTCGTCGGCCGAGTGGATCTGGACCAACGACAACGATGGCGACAACCAGGCCTACTTCCGTCTCGTCATCAGCGGGTGATTGACGACCATATGTCCGAATGAACTCGGGCGCCATTGCGCTGAGTCGTGGTCGCTGCCGTCCTTCGCGTCTTCTGACCTCGCAGTCCGCCGCGGCGCAACCCCGAACCGGGCTCGGGACCGACGCCAGACACGTCGCCAGAACCTTGCGAGGACACCCAACCAGAGCCGGCCACGGCTCGTCGCTGCCCCCGCTGCGCGGTGATTCGGTTACAGCGGGGTAGTGCGTCGCAATACATACCGCCGGCCGCCGCGGATCGGAAAGCGGCTCGCAGCGGGTCAGCTCACTTGATCAGGATCGGTGTGCCGCCGCTTCGAGCTTGGAGAAGATGCCTGCTTCCGGTGAGCCGGCTCGCAACGGTTCCAGCGCCACGCGCCCATCTACGAGTTCCCCGGAGCGGCCCGCCGCAGCGTCACCGAACCTCGATGCAAACACGTTTCGGGCCAGCACGACAACCGTAATCACCGTCCCCTCGACTGCGAACTCCCGATCGGCGAGTTCGTCGCACAGAGGACCGCAGCTGGGACGGTCGGACCCGCGCGAACGGGAACGTCGGAGGCGTGTCCTGACGCAGGCATCCCGATCAGTTCCTAGGCTGGAAGCTTCCACGGGCCACAAAAGCGAGGGGTAAGCATGATTCGCAAGCTAGAAGGACTGCCCGACAACGTGGTCGCCGTGAGCGGCGTCGGAGAAGTCAGCTCCGACGACTACACCTCCACGCTCGATCCGGCAATCGAGGCCGCCCTGGAGAAACACGACAGGATCCGGCTCCTCTACTTCCTCGGGGATGACTTCGACCGCTACTCCGGAGGGGCGATGTGGCAGGACACCAAGATCGGCCTCTCCCACTGGACGTCGTTCGAGAAGATCGCCGTCGTCACCGACGAGGACTGGATCGAGAACGGCGTCAAAGCATTTGGCTGGATGATCCCCGGCGAGGTAAAGACGTTCGACAACGACGACCTCGACGAGGCCAAGGCCTGGATCGTCTCCTAGCCAGGCGGTGCGGGCTGCTGCCCAGGCTACCGGGGGACGAGCGACCATCCCGGCGATGACACCATCCTGCCCGGCTCGTCAGGTCGCAAACAGGGGCTCTTCCGTGGACTCGCCCCTTTCGGGTTCCAGCTCGGTTGCAGCCCCGGGCTGGAGAAGACGCAGCCGGAAAAGAGAGCACGATGAAACCCACCAGGCTCTTGGCGGGGTTTCGTCGGCACGCCCGGGAGAACTCGAATCCCCAACCTTCTGATCCGTAGTCACACAGCTTCCGTCACATCTGGTGGCGTTCAGTCCATCAGTGCGCCTGAGTAGGCGATCCACGGCACCGTCGCGCCATCCAGTCCATCTGGTGTTGTCGAGTGGCCTGGAGGTGGGTTGCAGTCGCGGCTCCGTTGGCTGGGCTCCGAGCACCGCCACCGTGAGCGGGTTGCATGTGCCTGGACCTGGGATCGTGGTTTCGAGCTTCCTACGTCGCTGGCGCCTGCTCGGCGAGCCGGCTCAGCCACCCTGCTGGGCTCTCTAGATGCTGAGCTGCTCCGCCAGGAGCTGCTCGTATCCAGCGACGTCGACAGCAACAAACGGCGCCGTGTGGGGCGAACCCGGCCCAGTGCCGTAGTTGTCGAGCGTCCACTGCTTCAACGCCAGTTACGGACTGAACGACGGATCCGCTTGCCTCGCTACCGTGCCGGCGTAGGCCAGGCTGCTGTCGTCATCGAACCGCAACAGCGGCAGGCTGGTCTCGGGTGCGGGCGCGTGGGGTGAGAGCTTACGAGCCTTGCGCCGACGACGCCGGGCCGAGCGCCCCTAGTCCCAGCGGATTTGCACCGATAGAGTCGAGCACGCGCATTGAACCCTGGAGGAGTGATGCGACGCCGCTCGTATGAAGGTGAGGCCGACGTGGCGCGGTTGCAGCGCTTCAACGCCGAGTCGATCGCCGCCACGGGCGGGTGCGGCTATCTCCATCCAGGAGACATCGCCCACCACCTGTTCTACGGCAACAAGCACTTCGATCCCGCCGATCTGACGACGATCTGGGAGGACGAGTCCGGGGTGGCGGCGTGGGTGCTCGCCCAACCGACGTACCGGGCGTACGACATCCAGGTCCGCCACGACCTGCGGGGCGGAGCATTCGAGCGCGAGGTGCTGGAGTACGCCGACGCCCGCATCGTCGAGGTGATGCGAGCCAACGGCGTCGAGAGCGAAGTGATCGTCGGTGACGCGTTCCGCTGCGACCTGCCACGGATCACGCTTCTCACTGAGATGGGCTGGAAGCGCGACGACGACCTGCCGTACATCATCAACCGGGCGCGGATCGCCGACATCCCCGAGCCCGCGGTTCCCGACGGCTACACGATCCGCCCTGTGGCCGGCGTGGCGGAGGTGGCTGCGGTGGCCGCAGTGCACCAGGCGGCGTTCCCCGGTGCCGGTTGGACCGAGGAGCTGTACCGGTACGTGATGGAGTCGCCCGGCTACGAACCGGAGCGGGAGTTGGTGGCTGAGACGGTCGATGGCACCTTCGCGGCGTTTGTGGTCACCTGGTACGACGAGCTGAACCGGACCGGGCTGCTGGAAGGGGTCGGCACCCATGTCGATCATCGCCGGATCGGCCTCGGCCGGGCAATCGTGCGCTCCGCCGCCCACCACATGGCTGCCGCCGGCGGCATGGAGTACGCCACCGTCGCGAACTCCGAGTCGAACGCCGCGTCATCAGCCCTGTACCGCAGCGCCGGTTTCGAGCCCTGGCAACTGATCGACGGCTATGTCAAGCCGATCGGTTGGCGGGCTCGATCGAGCAGGTCGTGAACGGATCTCCCTCGGCCGTAATCCCCGCCAATACCCCAGGAAACCGAAACCCCAGCCGTGGTAGCGGGGGTTTCCTCAGCACGCCCGGGAGAACTCGAATCCCCAACCTTCTGATCCGTAGATCTACACGCGACGTCCACAGGTGTCCACAGCCGTCCACACAGCCCGGAACGAAAGGCTTTCGATTCCACCGGCGTCCACACCAGCCCACAGGGAATGGCTCCCAACTTGGCTCCCACGTAGCCGTCAGCTACCGGGGCGAACGGGACCGACATCCAGGTATCGATGGGGTTCTTGGCCTTGGCACTATCAAAGGTCCCTTTGCCTAGCCCTATCCTAAGCTAAGCTTTATCTACAACCTTTGCTTAGGTGGATGGGAGCCTAGGGATGGCTGAGTATGTGCGCAAACGATGGGAGCCGCAATTCGAGGGGATGACTCGCCGCGACAGGCAGGGCTGTAGCTACGACGCGTACCTACCCGACCCAATCGTCGGATGGAACCTCACCTTGCCGAGCGATCTCGCCGCCGACATTGCGGATGCCGAGGCCGCCATCAGAGACCTGAACCAAGCCGGGACAAGCCACGTCAGCCTCGAAGGCCTCGCTCGCTTCCTGCTCAGGGCAGAGTCGGTTGCCTCCTCCAAGATCGAGGGTCTGGATGCCGGGCCAAGGCGACTAGTCGAGGCCGAGGCTGCCATCGCCCTAGGTGGAGATGCCGCCGATCGCGTCGCTGTCGAGGTGCTCGGCAACATCGCTGCCATGGAATCCGCGATCGAAGTGGTGAGCAGGAACCAGATGATCTCGCTTGCCGATCTGCTGGACATCCACCGGGCGTTGATGGATCGCTCGCCGAGACCCGAGTTGGGAGGTGCGGTGCGTAAAGGACAGAACTGGATCGGCGGCAGCTCGTGCAATCCGTGCAGCGCCGCCTTCGTTCCCCCGCCGCCCGAGCAGGTCCACGATCTGCTTCACGACCTCGTTGAGTACACCAACGGCGACGACCACTCGCCACTTGTGCAAGCCGCCATCGCACACGCCCAATTCGAGACCATCCACCCCTTCGCCGACGGGAACGGTCGTACCGGTCGGGCGCTGATCCACGTCATTCTGCGACGGAGAGGCCTCTCCCGTCGGTTCGTGCCTCCGATCAGCCTCGTGCTCGCCACCTGGTCCGATGACTACATCTCAGGGCTCACCACATTCAGACACCTTCATCGGGCAGACAGCCCGGAGCGATCCCTGGCCGCCCAC
>JARFRN010000288.1 GCA_029287195.1 Acidimicrobiia bacterium
TTGCGGAGCGTCAGGCGATCGCCGGGTTCTTAGCCGGGTACGGCGACGCCACCCGTCACGCCTACACCTTGGATCTGCGGCAGTGGCTGGGGTGGTGCACCAGCCACTACCTGCGAGTGTTTGCGGTGAAGCAGGCCCCACATCGAGCTGTTCGCCCGGAGTCTGGAGCGCGACGGCAAGGCTCGGGCGACTGTGGCGCGGCGGCTGTCGACGATTGCCGGGTTCTACCGGTATTGCGTCGAAGAACAGTTGTTGCCGGTGTCGCCGGCGGTGCATCTACGGCGTCCCAAGTTGAACTATGAATCGAACGCTACCGGTTTGGATCGCAACGAACTTGGGATGTTCCTGGTCCAAGCCGGTCTGGCTGGCGGCCGCGACCACGGGCTGGCGTGTCTGCTGGCATAGAACGGGTTGCGCATCTCGAAAGCTCTGAACGCCGATATCGAGCATCTTGGGTTGGAGCGGGGGCACCGGACGCTGACGATCACCCGTAAGGGAGGCAAGATCGTCACCATCCCTCTCGCGCCTCGGACGGCTCGGGCCGTCGACCTGTGCGTCGGGGAACGGGAGGAAGGATCGATCTTCTTGAACCATGACGGCACTCGTCGTCTCGATCGGCACGCCGCCACCCGCATCGTGAAACGACTTGCTAGGAGGGCGGGGATCGAGAAGACAATCTCACCGCATTCGCTGCGTCACTCGTTCATCACCGCCGCCCTGGATGCCGGCGTCGCCCTGCGCGATGTCCAAGAAGCTGCGTCGCATGCCGATCCGAGAACCACCATGCGTTACGACCGCGCAAGGCGTTCGCTTGACCGGCACGCCACCTACATCGTCGCCACGTTCGTCGCCGGCGCCAGCCGCTAAACCCAACGGGGAGCCGACACCCTATGTGACGGCTCCCCGCACAGAACTGCCGGATACTGAGCGCCGCTAGGCGCTCGATAACGTGCTGGGCCGTGGGCGGTATGGGCAGCTTCGTGCGTTGGTCTTGAGCGTGCCGAGGTTCAGCGCCGCTGTCATCATCTACCGCGCATATCCTTGCAGATTGCTTCGGGTGCGTAGGCTGCCGCAAATGGCCAGCCTGACACGCATCACATTCGATCGAGAGGGCCTATGGACGATGCTCGGCTCTTTCTCGGTAGGGGCGGGAGTCGCGGTTCACTCGTTGTGGAATCCTGCGTTCTACTTGGGCTTCGGGTTACGCTCGGTCGGATTGGTGAGGGCGGTTGGGGTCTTTCTGGTGATCGTGGGTTGGTGGTACGTGGTCCGCCCTCTCTGGATGCTTGCGGACCGCCTAGGGGCTATCGAGTTCGGGGAGGATTCACTGGTGGTGCGGGCAGCGGGCCCTCCAGTCCGGCAGATTGCCTGGTTGGATGTGCAGGGCGCTACTGCGAGTAAACACCACGTGTCGATCAGGCGGACCACGGGAAAATGAATCAGCATCCCGCAGATTGTCTTGGAGTTTCCTCATGGCTGGGGCGGCGAACGGTTGGCTTTGGAAATCGAGGTCCGTCGGACAGCCGTGTTGGAGCCGGGGAAGGCCACCGCTGATCGTCGGCGCCCGTGCCGCCATCTACCCGGGCATATGTCTCCAAGTTGAGGTTGTGGCCAATTCGCGGAAGTCAGGAATCAGCTACCGCGCCTCCACTTCGGTGAGCCGCTTAGTGTTGTTGCGTCGCGCGGCAAGCCGATCAGCAATTGACCAGCGGCGCCGATCTTGCAGGCAAGGAAAGACAACCTCAGTTCCCCACGTTGACCGGGATTACGGTGCCGTCGATGATTGCGCTGACCCACAAGGTGTTCCCGTGGCCCACGATGTCGCCGGGGCAGGAGAAGTCCTCGGCCTCGTTGACGTTCTCCGGCGCCGGTGTCCCGATCAGGATCGGTTCACCGACGACGTCACCGGTGCTCGGGTCGACCTTAGTGGCGGTCGCGTCCGCGCAGTCGGTGACCCACAGGAAGCCGTTGGCGTACGCGATACCCCGCGGCCACCTGCCGAGTTCGCCGAGTTCCTCGTACGTTCCGGTGTCCGTATCGATCCGGACCAACCAGCTGGGGATGCCGGACTCGGAGGCGAGATAGCCCGCGGCTAGCCACGGGGTGCCGTCGACGACCGTCATCGCTTGGACGCTGATCTCACCGTCGTCCTCACCGGACACGACAGCGACTCTCTCGGCAGTATTGGTATAAGGGTCTATCCGGTGGGCAGCCACATAGCCGGGATCTCCGTCGCAGAACGTCAATGCCCAGACCGCATCGTCGAAGGCATCCAGTTGGATCACGGCCGGTGTCTGCCCAAGGCCCGGGGTGAGGCACACTCCTTCGATCGGGATCCGCGCCGTCGCTGCACCTTCTTGTGGATCGATCCTGAGGATGTCGGGGTCGGGCATCACGCTTCCAGGTATGGTCGAAGAGGCGGGGACGATGTCCTCGTAGTTGCTGACAACCCAGAGAGACCCAAAGCCGGCAGCAAGGTCATAGGCCTCGGTGAGTGCGGGCATCGAATCCACGATCTCCATCGCTTCGCGATCAATCTCGAGCCAGGAATCGGCTATCACCCACACCTGATCGTCGAGAACGGCTATGTCCCCCTGTATGCCCAAGCCCTGCAGGGCGCCGGTCACCTTATGTATTGCTGGATCGATCCGGACGATGGTGTCACTCTCAGCGGATGCCACCCAGATGTACTCGTCATCTGTCGCTACCCGGGGATACATGCCGACGTCGATCGGCTCACCGATAAGCGATGTGGGGACCGTCGTCACCGGCTCATCTGGCTCTCCTGCGGTCACAGTCGTTTCGGGCGCCGGTTCTTGCATGGTTGTCTTGGGGATCTCGGCCGCCGTGACTTCCGGTTCTCTTGAAGAATCTTCTGGGGCCTCGTCCGCCGATTCGCCACACGACGTCACCAGCATCGAGACCAGGATCATTACTACGAAGCAGATACGGTTCCTCATCAGAAACCTCCTTTGAGCAGGCCCTTGGGGCGCCGCTCTCCCTTCATTATCCGTCCAGGGAGTCGCAGATGGATGAGGGTTTGTCCCCTATTTAGGCCCGGCTGTGATAGATAGTGAGTTTCCTGTTTGGTGTCCGCGAGGTGTCCGCAGCACACGCACATTTCGGCATACCTAGGGCTAGCCCGGTTTATGAACGGGGAGCGGGACCCATCCTGCGAAATCCCCTGTCAAACATTGAAGAAACCCCCTATTGCCAGGGGGTTTCTGAGGTGGGCGCTGGCAGGATTGAACTGCCGACCTCTTCCGCGTCAAGGAAGCGCTCTCCCACTGAGCTAAGCGCCCGTGTCGACGATTGTACCGCCGGAGGCGACGCCGGGAATCGAACCCGGGTACAGGGTTTTGCAGACCCTTGCCTAACCACTCGGCCACGTCGCCGAAAAAAGGGGCGGCGAACGCCGCCCTTCGAGCGGACGACCGGGATCGAACCGGCGACCTCAACCTTGGCAAGGTTGCGCTCTACCAGCTGAGCTACGTCCGCAGGAGGACGAATAGTACCACGATGGCGCCGCTCATCGGGTCGCTTCATCGGCCCGTGGAGCCAAATCCGCCGCCGCCCCGCTTGGATGGAGGT
>JARFRN010000039.1 GCA_029287195.1 Acidimicrobiia bacterium
CATGATCGTGCTGAGGATCTCGTTCACCCCGTAGTAGGCCTTGAGTGCTCCCGGGATTGCCCCCCAGATAGCACCCCCAACGATCCCGGCCAGTAGAACCAGGGGAACCATGATGATCGCGGGGAGAGCGTCGCCGATCCCGAGAGCCAGCGCGGTGCTCAACAAACCGCCTGCGACCATTTGGCCTTCGCCACCGATATTGATCACGTTGGCCCGGAAGGCGATCGTGATACCGACACCCACGAGCAGCAGCGGGGTTGCCTTCAGCGCAGTGCTGATGAGGGCCTCGCCACTCCCGAAGGCTCCATCGAACATCGCCCGAACCCCCTCGGCCGGGCTGGCATCGAGGGCCAAGAGCATTATGGCGCCGATGAGGAGGGCCGCGAAGACAGAAAGGACGGGTACCAGATAGGCGAAATAGCTGCTGCGGCGAGCGTTGCCTACGCTGGTCACTCGACCCTCCTCTGCCGCTCCCTCACGACCACGCTGGGTGATGGCGGAAGGGTGCTTCTTCTTTGACTAAATGTCAACTTGGGCAAGGGCGCCGTTGTCGTCACGGTCCGGTGCCGATGCGAACCCGCGCGGTCACTCCCGAATCGCGTTCAAGTAGTTGTAGATCGTTATCCGGCTGACTCCCATGACGTCGGCCACATACTCGATTGACTTCCTCAGCAAGAAGGCTCCCTGTTCATCGAGCTTGCGAACTGCAATCTGCTTCTCGACACGGTCGAGTTCGCCGAGGGAAGCTCCCATCTCGGTTTCGATGCGCGAAACGAGGAGTTGCAGAGCGTGCGACAGTGGCGGGAGGCGAACCGCGCCGACGACAACGCCATCCCATTCCAGCGCGATGTCTCCTGATTCGATGTCGTCAGGCTCGATCGGGTCGCCGCCGATGGCTTCGAGCAGTGGCTCGAGCGCCTTGAACAGCTCGGGGTCGCCCTCAGTCATCATCGCAGGACTCGATCTGCATCGACACCCGTGATGCACCTGCGGCGGTGGCGGCATCGAGCATCTGCTTGATCGCCTCGATCACCAGATCTGAGGCACCTTCGATGGTCGTCCCGAACGGGCCCATCACCGGCTCGAATCCCAGTGTACGAACCGCATCGACGGCCGCGTTCACATGGGGGCCGGGGCGGCCTTCCTCGAATGGCTCCACCAAGAATTCGGCGCGACATATGCGTGACAAGCTGCTCCTCCCGAACGGTGTCACTCTAAACCCGTTGTCTGCCGGCGCTCGAACGCGGCGATAGCGGCGAGCAACATTGCTGCCTGCCTGTCGGTTTTGGAGAGCCTACGACGTGAACATTGTCGTGAGGTTGCTGCCGTCGGTGACCTGATCCGCAGGTGGGGCGACGATCTCTATGTCGGCGCCGTAGTCGAATATCTCCCAGGTCATAGTCATCGATTCGAACGCCGCATCCGGAGTCGTGGCTCCGTCGAATTGCATCGAGAACCGGTAGACGTTGCCGTCATCACCAACCCAGAAGTCCACCGGTATCTCTCCGGTGGGGAAGTCCGTACCAATGCCCTCGAGTTCCTCGAGGGCCGCCGGGTCAGCTTCCGCCGTGACTTTTTCGATATCAACGAGTACCGAGTAGTGGGTCGTCTCGACACCGCGGATCGTCTCTCGACCCAGATCCTCAGGATCGGAAACGCCGGGGCCGAACGTGGACATGATGTCGGCGGGATTGACGGGGTTGGCTCCAAAGCTGGCCGCGGTTGCACCGGCGTCGCTTGCCGGCATGCTGACCCAGTCCGTCTGGACCCCGAGCATGGAGAACAGCCCGAAACGCAAGTAGGCGGTGTCACCGATCGTGCGTATCTCCATCTCGCCGAAGACATCGGCAAACTCCGGTGGAATTTCTTCTCCGCCGGGCGCAGCGCCGGCAGCTTCGGACAGATCGATGGTGAAGGTGCTGTCCCCAGTGGCGGCAAACTCCCCGGTGAAGTCGATCGTGAAATCGGTGCCTGCGGGCATCCCCTCGACGCCGGCGATGACGAACGACCCCTCCATCCTGCCGGACGTCGCTTGCCCGCTTTGGGAGATTGCGGCCAACAGCGGGGAGTCGCCGGTAGCGGCCGGCGCCGCGGTGGTCGGAGCCGCAGTGGTTGGGGGCGCGCTCGTCGTCTCCGGTGCCGCCGTGGTCTCAGCGGGCTGAGCCTCCGTCGTCGCCGTCTCTCCGCTTTCCGTCGTGGCTGCGGTTGTCGTCGGCGCTTCTGCTTCTTCACCGTCGCCGCCACAGGATGCAGCGATCAGCGCGAACAAGACAAGAACAGCGAGGAATCTGCGCATGAGTACCCCCAAATCGGCTTCGCCGGAACGCTAGTCATCTTATCCGCATATGGACCGCCGACCCGACGTTTGACAAAAAGTCAAACCTCTAGGATGGTTGCGGTAGTTCTAGTGAGGAGGAGGTGTGATGGCGGAGACCACGTCTTTCTCTGTCAATGGGCATGATGTCGAGGTCCACAGCGACCATCCCCACCTACTCTCGGCGCTGCGCGAGGAGCTCGGTATCACGTCGCCCAAGGATGGCTGTTCCCCCTCCGGCCAATGCGGGGCATGCACGGTTCTCCTCGATGGAAGAGCCATTCAGAGCTGTCTTGTCAGCATGGACAAAGCAGATGGCAAGCAAGTCACGACTCTCGAGGGCTTCGATCCCGAGGAGCGGGATCGTCTTGGTAAGGCGTTTGCGGTAACCGGGGCGCTGCAGTGCGGATTCTGCACCCCCGGCATTCTCGTGCGCACCAAATCCCTCTTTGACCAGAAGGGTCAGTCGGGCGTGACCTCCGATGTGGCAGCCGGGCGCCTCGGCGCGCATCTCTGCCGCTGCACTGGATATACCAAGATCCTCGAAGCGGTGGAACTTCTGGCGTCGGGCGACATTCCCGACCCTGCCACTCCGCAGAAGATCGGTGAAAACGGCGCCAAATACGAAGCGTTCGATCTGGCTCTGGGGGACAGAGGCTACGTCGACGACATGCATCCTGCCGGGATGCTGCATGGCGCCTTGCGACTCACCGATCACGCTCGCGCCGATGTGCTCAGGATCGACACCAGCGAGGCAAGAGCCGCCGAGGGGGTTGTCGGAGTGTTCACCGGCGCCGATGTTCCCGGAGAGCTCCGTGTCGGGATAATCGACACCGATTGGCCTGTATTCATACCCGAGGGTGGCCGTACCTCCTACTACGGCGACGTGCTGGCAATCGTCGTAGCCGAGACCAAGGCGCAGGCTCGGGCCGCTGCCGAGCTGATCGAGGTCGATTACCGCGTACTCACCCCATTTGCCGATCCGAAGAGCGCCCTTGTGTCGGAGGAAGCTGCGGTGTGGGGTCTCGAAGGCAACATTCTCTCTACCTCGAAGTATTCGCGGGGCGATGTCGACGCCGCTCTGGCAACGTCTGCTCACACCATCCACGAGGTGTTCCAGACGCAGCGTGTCGAGCACGCTTTCCTGGAGCCGGAGTCGACACTGGCCGTTCCGGGTCTCGACGGGAGCTTGACGGTCTACTCGGGTGGTCAGGGTATCTGGGACGATCGCAATCAGATCGCGTCGATGCTCGACATCGATCAAAGCAAGGTCACCGTCGAACTCGTATCCAACGGTGGAGCTTTTGGCGGCAAGGAGGATATGGCCAATCAGGGCCAGACCGCGCTGGCGGCACATCTCTTGCAGCGCCCCGTCAAGTGCACGTTGTCTCGCGAGGAATCATTCCGCATCCACGCCAAGCGACATCCGATAGAGATCGAGGTATGGGCGGGCTGTGACGAAGACGGCAAACTAACCGCCTTGCGCTCGCGCATGATTGGAGACTCCGGTCCTTACGCCTCCGTCGGGATGAAGGTCCTGGAACGGGCCGCCGGACATATGACCGGGCCGTACGTTACCCAAACCGTTGATGTCGAGGCGATCGCCGTCCGCACCAACAACCCGGTATGCGGTGCCTTTCGCGGTTTTGGTGCCAACCAGGCACAGTTTGCGATGGAAGGCATCATGGATCGGCTTGCCGACGCCGTCGGTATCACGGGCTGGGAGATGCGCAACCGCAACGTGATCAGCCCGGGTGTCGTTTGGGGTCCCGGCCAAATTATGGACGATGGTTGTCGCGGCGCCAAGGAATGCCTCGATGCCGTCAAGCCCGCCTACGACCTGGCTCGCGCCGAGGGCAAGGCAGTCGGCATAGGCCTGGCGTTGAAGAACAGCGGCCTGGGTAACGGCTTCTTGGAGATCTCTCGGGCGGTGGTCCGCTTCGAGGAGGATGGCACCGTCGAGGTGCGTCACTGCTGGACCGAGATGGGCCAGGGCGTGCACACCGTGGCACTCCAGGTGGCTGCCGAAGAGCTGCGGGTCGACGCCGACCGGATCAAGGTCATCGTTGATACAACCCGCGAGCTCGGCGCTGGCCAGACCACCGGATCCCGCGGTACGTTGATGGCTGCCGGAGGCGTTGCCGATGCGTGCAGAGTCGCCAACGAGAACGACCAGAAGCCCGGCATCGACTATGTGGGGGAGTACCGGGTCGACTGGACCAACGCCCTCGAAGACGGCCTGGAGAACCCAATCATCCACTCGGCATTCGGCTATGCATGCCAGGTCGTCATTGCCGACAAGGCGACCGGCAAGATCGAAAAGGTCGTCGCAGCTCACGATGTGGGACGTGCCATCAATCCGCTGCTGACGATTGGCCAGGTGGAGGGTGCGGTGCACATGGGCCTCGGCTACGCACTGACAGAGGACTTCCCTACCGACGAAGAAGCCAAGCCGACGAATTGGACGTTGCGCAGCCTCGGCATTCTCCGCGCCAAGGACATGCCCGAAGTAGAGACGATTCTCGTCGAGGTCCCCCAGCCCCGTGCCCCGTATGGGGTCAAGGGCGTCGGTGAGATCGGTCTCGTTCCGACCGCCGGGGCCGTTGCCGGCGCGTTCTATGAAGTGGATGGCAAGCGTCGCACCCGCGTGCCTTTCAACATCCATCAGCCTTTGGAGGTAGCCAAGTGACTGCAACCACACCAGGGCTCGTCTGTGCCCACCATCACCTGTACTCGGAGCTGGCCCGCGGCATGCCGCCACCACCCAAAGTGGCAACCAACTTCCAGGAAATCCTCGAGCAGATCTGGTGGCGGCTAGATCGAGCCCTCGACCTCGACATGCTCTATGCGTCGGCGCGGCTGGGCGCACTCGAGGCGCTCGAAGCCGGTACCACCGCCATCGTCGACCACAACGAATCGCCCAATGCGATCGAAGGGTCGCTGTCTGTGCTGGCCGAGGCCTGTGAGGAGGTAGGGGTCCGATTGCTTACCGCCTACGGCGTGAGCGACCGCAACGGCCCGGACCAAGTCGAGCGAGGCCTCGCCGAGAACGAGCGCTTCATCAAGGAAGGCGGCAAGGGATTAGTAGGCATTCACGCCGCCTTCACCTGCACCGATGAGTCGCTGGAAGCCGCAGCAGGATTGGCCAAGGATCTGGGGGTGGGCGTCCACATCCATGTTTGCGAGGGCATCGGCGACATCGATGCCCCGCAGCGTCTGGAAGGCCTTACCGAGGACAACTGGCTCATCAGCCACTGCGTCCATCTCCCCACCGATCACAATCTCAAGGGGACGATCCTGCACAATCCCCGGTCCAACCTGAACAACGGTGTGGGCTATGCCGATCCAGCCCGATTCTCCAACCCGGTCGCGTTGGGTACCGACGGCATCGGGGCCAACATGATCGAGTCGTTCCGGCTCGCCTATGTGATGCAACGTTCGGTCGATGTGACCGCAGGGCCCGACCCGGCCTGGTCATGGCTCGAGGAGGGGTGGAACATCGTCCCCGAGGCCCGCAGCGACCAGGTCACGTGGTCATACGACCCGATGGACCCGTGGCACCTGGCCTTCACCCCCGGTGTCCATCCGCTCGAAGTCAAGGTCGACGGTGAGGTGGTTTTCGCCGAAGGCAAGCCAACCCGGGTCGACGGCGAGGAGATCCGCGCCAAGGCCAGAGAACAAGCAGAGAGGCTGCACGCAAGACTCTAGAAATCTAGCTCGAGGCTGAGAGGAGCCGCTGATGTCGGACCGTTTCCATCAAATCCCGATGGAGCAGCTAACGGATTGGGTATTCACGGAACTCGAGGAGAAGGACTCGATCTTCGGTATCCCCCGTTCGGCGTTCTTTGTACCTTCCGGGGACGATCGTTTCCGACTCGAGAAGTACGGTCAGCTGCTCGAGACCCCGTTCGGGGTTGCCGCCGGTCCCCACACCCAGATGGCCCAGAACATCATCGTCTCCTGGTTGGTCGGCGCTCGGTTCCTCGAGCTGAAGACCATCCAGACCCTGGACGAGCTGGATGTCAACAAGCCGTGTATCGATCTGGAGGACGAGGGCTACAACGTCGAGTGGTCTCAGGAACTCAAGGTCTTCGAATCGTTCGATGAGTACCTACGGGCGTGGGTGCTGATTCACGCATTGCATCGCAAACTCGGGTTCCCCGGTGATTCCCCGGGAATGATCTTCAATATGTCGGTTGGCTACAACCTCGAGGGCATCAAGCAGCCGAATGTCCAGTGGTATTTCGATGCGATGGCCGATGCCTCGCAGTACAAGCAGGCATACGTCGACATCGTGGCGGAGAGGTACCCGGAGATCCGGGAGATCGACATTCCCGACACCGTCTCGGACACAATCACGCTGTCGACCATGCACGGTTGCCCTCCCGACGAGATCGAGGCGATCGTTCTCTATCTACTCAACGAGCGGAAGATTCATACCTCGGTCAAGTGCAATCCGACCCTCCTCGGCTCCGATCGAGTGCGTGGCATCGTGAACGACGATCTCGGCTTTGCCGATATCCCGGTTCCCGACGAAGCCTTTGGGCACGATCTGAAGTACATCGATGCGGTCCCGATGTTCCACAACTTGCGACGGGTGGCCCGCGCCAACGATCTCGTTTTTGGGCTCAAGCTCACCAACACCCTCGAAGTCGAAAACCACCGGCCCGTGTTCGACCGCGACGAGATGATGTACATGTCGGGGCGTTCGCTGCATGCAGTGACCACCAACCTTGCGCTGCGGTTGTCCGAGGAGTTCAAGGGAGACATGCTGCTGTCTTTTGCCGGCGGGGCGGACGCCTTCAATGTGGCCGACTTGATGCGTTCCGGCATGACCACCATCACAGTCTGCTCTGATCTGCTCAAGACGGGCGGCTACTTGCGGTTCCCGCAGTACATCGAAGAGCTCAACCGGGCGATGGATGCTGCCGGTGCCGATACCCTCCCGGACTTCGTCGCCAACACTGCGGTCGCTCAGGAGAACATGACGGACTTCGTACCGCTGCTGGCCTACTCGTCGTTGACCGAGAGCGGGCTCAATCTCAGTGCCGAGCAAGCAGTCGCATTGAGCGAGCGACTGCGCTACGAAACCGGCGGTGAGTCGCCTATTGCGGTTATCGATGCTTGGGCTGGGGAGAATGGGTTCGATGACGGGCGCACTGCCGTCGTGGTCGAGTTGGCGATCAATGCGCTGAAGCGGGTCAATCTGCGGCAATATGCCCAGTTCGTGCGAACGGACTGGCGCTACAAAAAGGGATCCTTCCGCACCGATCGCTCGAAGACCGACCGCGCCCTGCACCTGTTCGATTGCATTGAGGCGCCATGTGTCGACGAGTGCCCGATCGATCAGGACGTTCCTGCCTACATGCGGGCAGTCCGTGAGGGTGACTTCGCGCGGGCCGTGGCGATCACCCGCACGGACAACCCGTTGGGCTCGATGCTGGGTCGGGTATGCGATCACCTGTGCGAGACAACCTGCATCCGGACCCATATGGATGAGCCGCTTGCCATCCGCGAGATGAAGCGCTTCATCATGGAGCACGAGAACGGCAGTTCGGCGACCAAGTCGGCCGGCACGGCCGGCAAGGTCGCCATCATCGGCGCCGGCCCCGCGGGCATAGCCGCGGCTCGGGAGCTGGGCCGGGCAGATTTCACGGTGACGGTCTTCGAGCACCACCCCTACGCCGGCGGCATGGCCGGGGGAGCTATCCCTGAGTACCGGATACCTCAGGCCAACATCGATCAGGACCTCGAAGTGCTCGACCAGCTTGGCGTCGAGATCAAGTACAACACAACGGCGGGTGAGGATTTCTCCCTGGCCGACCTGCGCGACCAGGGTTACCAGTACACCTTTGTTGCAGTGGGAGCCCAGCTGCCCAAGTATCTCGGCTTCGAGAATGAGGACAGCGAGGGGGTCATCGATGCCCTTGCCTTTTTGCGGAGCGTCCGGGAAGGCCGACCGATGGAGATCGGACCCCGTGTAGGGGTCGTCGGCGCCGGTGACACGGCAATGGATTGCGTGCGCTCGGCGTGGCGGGTTGGGGCTACCGAAACGTCGCTGATTTACCGCCGCACCATCGACCAGATGCCTGCAGATCGGGAGGAGATCCACGAGAGCATCGTGGAGGGCGTCAACATCATCGAACTCGCCAATCCACACGCCATCAACGCTGAGGACGGAAAACTGAGTGGGTTGGTGTGCACCAAGACCGAGTACCGGGGCGAGCGTGATTCATCCGGGCGCAAAATCCCGTTCGATGTTCCCGACTCACAGTTCGAGATCGAGCTGGACACTCTGATCCTCGCCATCAGCCAGCATTCGCTGCTCGACTTCTTCGATGAGAAACCGGGGCTCACCAATCGGGGATACATAGCGGTCGATCCGGAAACCTACGAGAGTTCCATACCCGGTGTCTACGCCGGCGGTGACGTGGCGGCTGATGGACCATCATCCATCGTGAAAGCCGCGGCCGACGGCAAGCGGGTAGCCAACGCGATCATCAAGCACGCCACCGGGACACCGGTCCCGATGCCGAGCACCTGGAAGCCGCTCGAGCTGAAGCTGCAGGACATGGTCGTGAAGCGAGCTCGACGTGAATACCGGGTGCCGGTGCGACACTCACCGCTGAATGCACGGGCGAACTTCGATGAGACCATCTACACCTACACGGAGGAAGAGGCGAAAGCGGAGGCTTCCCGTTGTCTCGATTGCGACACCATCTGCAGCCTCTGCGTTGGAGTTTGCCCGAACATGGCGTTGCTGACCTACCAAATGGCGCCGTTCCGGGCACAGCTTCCCGCGCTGGCGATCGCTGGGGGTGACGTCGTCGTTGGTGATGCTGCACAATTTGCAGTCGACCAGTCGTTGCAGATCGCCGTGCTCACGGACTTCTGCAATGAGTGCGGCAACTGCGTTACCGCCTGCCCCACCTCCGGTGAGCCCTTTCGCGATAAGCCTCGGCTGTACCTGGATCGCCCCGACTTCGAAGCAGAGAAGGACAATGCCTTCTGGGTAGAGCAGCAGGGCGATACCACCGTTGTCGAAGCGCGCTGGGACGGGGAAACTCACCGCCTCGCGATCAACGGGCAGGTCGAATATTCGGCTCCGGCGCTGAGAGCAACACTTGCCGCCGACACTCTCGAGCTCATTACGGCGGCTCCCGGTGAGTCGGCTGCCGAAGGGCAGAGCGTGTCGTTGGAGCAGGCCGCACAGATGTATGCGTTCTGGCGTGGGCTCAGCGGCTCGATGCCGCAGGTACCCACAGCAGGTGTCGAGGGAACCAAGGTGGCCCACCCCGGATACGAGGAATAGCCCTCGCGCCCGTTGCCAGCTGCTTCGGCGAGGCTCCCCCCTCACTGGCTGGTGCCCGCGCTGTTCGAGCCGGCGCAGGCCTCCGGTACGGCGTTGGCTGCGACATGGGCGAGTTGCCATCCTCGGCATCGCCAGGATGGGTGGCGAGGTGGTAGCCGCCGAACTGGTCCTCGCCGGCTGCTTGGGGATCGGCTGTCGTCGGCAGCAGGCGCAGCTCATTCTTGACCAGACGTGCCTGCCTCGCGTTTCACGGGGTGACCTTCCCGCGGCTTCAATGATCGATCGGCCCGGGTTGGCTCGGCTATTGACAATGTCGAGAGACAAACGCCGCTTGTCAGGGCGTAGTGGGTCAGAGGTTGAGGGCGACCAGGGGAACAATGAGTCCGATAGCGATAACTGCGCCCACGATTGCTCCAAGGAGAAGTGACTCTCGTCTGCTGCGTTCGCTCATTGTTGTTTTCGCTCCGGCTACATGGTGCATCTACCGAATAGACACTAGTCTGCCGCACATTGAGAGGAAATGCGCACGCACACATGCGCACGGGCGCCAAACGCAAACCGCCGGTGGTGAACAGTGACAACCGAGGTCAAAGAGGAATCAGCAGAAGTCGCCGATAAGCCGGAGCAGGAGAAGTCGTTCTTCGCCCGGGGTGCGTTGCTGGGTCTGGCCGGCGGAGCAGTTGCCGCGATCCTGGTCATCAGCGTCTTCGGCTCGGTGGTCTCGCTGTTCGATGACCTGTTCGGATCCGGCGAGGAGGCGGCTGCGCCTGCAGAGGAACTCACCGGTGAAGCGCTCCTCATCTCCACCGGCGCCAATCTGGCTACGACCAACGGCTGCATTGGGTGCCACTCGGTCAACGGCCTCGACGGCACCGGTCCGACCTGGACCGGTCTGGCGGCGCGGGTTGACGAGGAGTATCTCCGCCGGGCCATTCTCGACCCCAACGCCGACATTGCGGAAGGCTTCACCGAGGGAGTGATGCCCGTCACCTATGCGGACACCCTGTCGGACGAAGACGTCGACGCCTTGGTCGCGTATATCCAGTCGCTCTAGGCCATCAGAGACCCTCGATCTGGACAAAAGCGTGAAGCTCGACTTCGGTGATGTGGCGTGTATTCCGGAAGCCGAGGCTTTCGTAGAACTCGTGTTGCGCCGGTAGATCGTCGGTCAGCAACACCTTCTGGCGAACGTGGCTGAAGCGTTTGAGGCACCTCTGGAGCAGTGCCGTTCCGACGCCCTGCCGCTGCCATTCGGGTCGGACCAGGATGTCTTGCAGGTAGAAGACCGACGCATCGTCAGATAGCCCGCGTGCCAGCCCAATGAGTACGCCTGCGACTCGGGCCTCTACCACGTAGGTCGAGTTTGCGATCGCGGTTGCCAGCGCTTTCGGGTCTTTGGTGTAGGCGCCCCACTCCACTGATGCGTAGAGATCGAGCAAATCCGACCCAGCCACCGAATCGACGTCGCGGATCTCGAGCGCCTCGTTCACGCTCGATCGACAACTTCGAACTCGAGCAAGGCAGAGCCGGTTCCGATCGGGGAAGGTCGCGAGGAGTCATCGCCGCCGTGGCCGTGTTGGAATTGCTGTGACTCGAGCCAGTTCCGGAAAGCTTCTTCCGACCCCCACCGGGTATAGACGAAGTATCGAGTCTCACCTGCGGTGGGTCGCAGCAATTCGAAGCCCTCGAATCCGGGCATTTGCTCGACCGCACCAAGCCGGGCTGCAAACCTCGCCTCGAGTTCGGGTCCGGCTCCTTCGGGAACGGAGATTGCATTGATCTTCACGACGCTCATGGTTCGGTGCTCCTGACTTGCGGGAGACGATTATCTCGCATTGCCGGCTTCCTACAGGCAAGCCGGTCTGCGGTCGCAGGTGGTCATTGCGTCACGTGCAGTGCGACCCCTCCGGCATCGAGGATCTGGGCGGCGCGGTGGGCCAGCGAACCATCGTGAATGTGGCTGTAGAGACTGTCGCCCGGGCATATAGTTGCGGCGTGGTCGCGATGACCGGTGACCGTCTCGATCGGCACACCAAACTGCAGCGAAGCCCAGGCCGCCAGCTGTACGGTTTTCTCGATCTGCTCGGCAGTCGGCGTGTCCTCATTGAAGTTTCCCTCTACGACGATCAGGAAGTGTCCTGTGGGGTCATACGCGGTAGCTGTATCGCCGACCGCCGTATACGGCCTGCCCTCGTATACCTTGCCGTCGCGACCGACGATGAAGTGATAAGCAAGGTCCGGCCAACCGAGATACTGATGCCAGCTCTGCCAGGAACGGAACTGGGCGGGACCGGTAGCCCCATCGAGACCTCCGGCATGGTGAATGGTTATCTCCTCGATCTCGTGGAAGGTGAACTCGCCTCGAGGCGGTGCCGCGCCCCACATTGAACGCCCCACCACGTCCAGGTTGATGGGACGGGGCGGTATCTCGATCGAGTCGAGGCCCAGGGCGCGAGTGAGGAACGTCGCCATTTGAGCTCGAGTTACGTTGGAGCCCGGGCAGTAGCGATCGTTGTCGGGAGGATCGCATCCAACCGTGATTCCCGCGGCTCTGAGCCGTTCGATCTCGGGCTCGAAGACGCTTCCATCGTCGTCGTCGAAGCTGTCGCCGTGGGCTGCCGGAAAGTCGAAGCTCCTCACCAGGAATGCCGCCATTTGAGCTCGGGTCACGCTGGAGCTCGGGCAGTAGCGATCGTTGTCGGGAGGATTGCAGCCCAGAGTTATGCCCGCGGCGGCGAGGCGGTCGATGTCCTGTTCGTGGACGAGCCCGACCGTATCCTCGAATTCGGCAGTCGGAGCGGGCGGGAGATCGAGGGCCCGAACGAGAAAGGCTGCCATCTGTGCTCGAGTCACCGCCGAGGTTGGGCAGAACCATGTGTTGCTCGGCGGATTGCAGCCGCTCGTGATGCCGGCAGCAGCGATGGCCTCGATGGAACCTTGGTGAACTGTTAGATCGTCATCTACGAAAGTGCCGCCTGGTGGTACTTCGGCACGGCCGGCGGCGAGAGGGCTGAATGTCGTCAGCACCATTGAGATGACTGCGAGTTGGATGGCCAAACGCACCGGGCCATCGTAAGGGGTATCGACGAGACCGCCCAAGCATTCTCCAGAATTGGGTCGATCGACCTAAAGATATCGAGCCGGTCGGTCGATGAACCCAAGTGCCTGAAGAAACAATCGCTGCCGCAGAAGGAGTCGCCGAGAAGGAGTTCCCGATTGTGCGCAAGGGATACGACCCCGAGGGGGTCGATGCACACCTTGCCGAGATCGACGTGGCCTTTCGCGAACTCGAGGATTATGCGGCGCGCCTCAAGCACGAGTTGGCCGAGGCCAAGAACGAAATCAAGCGACTCGAGGCAGCCGAGCAGGAGTCGGTCGACAAGGCCATGCTTGCCGTGTTCGACGCCAAAGAGCGAGTCCTGGAACGGGCTCGCCAGAAGGCTCGGGATATCGAAAACGAGGCACGAATCGCCGCTGGATTGGCGCCCCTCCTCGAAGACGAAAGTACGGACTACGACGATGCGGAACTCGATGAGCTGGCCGGCGTCGTGAAGGCGGACACGCAGCAGCCCGCCCCGATTGTTGTTGAGCAGCCGGTACCGGTCGCGGCGCCCGCCCAACCGTCAGTTCCCGGAGCGGGCACGGCTGCATCCGGTCCCGACCCCACCGAGGTTCTGCGCCAGATGCTGCACGAGGCCGACGCCATCAGGTCTCAACTGGAGAGCGGCCTGTCGTCGGCATTCGACGAGATAGAGCGCATGCAGCGTACCGCTGAGCAACGGGCGGCGGCGATGCTCGACGAAGCCCGTCGCGAGGCCTCGGCGCTGCGCACCGCCGGCAAGGATGGAGGCGATGCCGCCTCGATGATCAACGTCACGCTCGCCGGCGAGGGCAAGGAAGAGAAGAGATCTCGCTACTCGAAGAACTCGGCGAAGTTACCGAGAATCGGGGAAGACGCGGGAGAGTCCGTGCTGGCGAGCATGAATCAGCTGCGAAACAAGCTGCGCGAGGCCGAAGCCGTAGCACAGAGGGTTCAGGAACCGTCGGCGTCGTAACCTTCGTCTCGGGCCGCTGCGGGGTCGGCCAAGGATCTCAGAACCTCTGCGCAGCGGACGGAAGGTCCCAAATGGGTCCATGCAGACCGTGACGATCAAACATGGCTACCGCTTCGGCTTGGGTCCATTTCCGCCAATCGGTGTCCAGGTAGTGGCCATATCACTCTCGTGCGAAGTGCCAGATCTGCGCAGCCGGGCGTACCTCGCCTTGCGTCTTTCCGTGGCTATCACACCATGGACCGACCGCTCCGCGATCCCGAAACAGCAACATCCGTCGCACTTGGATATGACGTTGTCCGATGCCCTCGTCATCGGCACCGGGAAATGGATCACGTATTCGGTATCCAGCAGGCGGCCTCCTTCGATGAAGACCCATAGATGGGCAGCGCTAGAGAACCACAGCTGCAGTTCCGGGGCGCAATACCTCGATCGCTGCTTTGAGCCGGAGCGCCGCCGCCTTCTCCTCGTCGGTGCCGACCTTGGTGATGGCGACGACCACTCTGCTCGCCACAGGGCACGCACTCAGAGCGCCTGCGGGATGCAGCACGACGGCGGCGCAATCCGCTGCAGTCAGGACGTGATCGGAACCGGTTTCGAGAAATCTCTGAGCGACCTCGGCGCGGTGGGTTACCTGCGTCAGCGGGTGTCCCACGGCGTCGATCCCAACGAGGATCACAACGGTGGTGGTGGCCGTGGGTATAACCGGCTCATGTTCGGCCGGGGCCTTGAGAGGTCTTCCCTTGGAGCCGTCGGCTTCGACGATGACGTAGTCCACGCCGGATGTCGCATAGAGGTCGTCGACTACATCCGGAGGTGGACCGGTCACCTTGTGATCATCGCCGTAGGTCAGCAGCATCACCGGGCCCGGCTCGTCCAGCGCAGCGGCCACGCAAGCCGTATCGGCCGACCAACAGACCGTGGGAACCGCGAGCACCTGGTCTCGGCCCATCTTGGTCGTGGTGGTGAGGATCACCTTGTTGCCGGCAGCGGTCAACTCATCGCCCAGCCGGAAGAGCAGGGTCGACTTGCCGCCGCCCCCGACCAGCGAAACCAGCTCGCGCCGACCCAATCCGAGCTGGCTTGCTACAGGAGTCACTGCGGGCGGGTTCCCATCCAGGTCAGAATGGCCTCGACGACTCCGCCGCCGATAGCCAGTGCCTTGTCTGAGATCTCGAAGCAAGCCGAGGTGTCGCCGCGTGGATCGATGTCTGCGATCTTCCAATCCCATTCCACCTCGTACCTCGGCGCCAGCAACCCACGAACCACTCCACCGATGCGCGACCTGACCGGAACCCCGTTGATGTCGCCCAGTACATCACCCGCAGCCACCAAATCGCCGATCGCTACTTTCCAGTTGAGAATGCCGAAGGTGGGGGCGCGTACGACGCGCTCGACAGTCTTGCCTCCAACTATCCCGGGTTCACCGGTGTTCGGCGTCGGGCTGCCCTCCCATATCACCCGGCCGAGGAAATGACCCCGCATGGTTTCGATGACTGCGTGACAGTCCACACCGGCTGTGAAACCGGGTCCCAGACCGACGACAAGCGGTGCGTCGTGGATCGAGGTGTCGAGGTTCTGCTTCGCCAGGCGGGCGTCGACCACCACCGATGGCTCCCACGGGAGTTGTAGGAGTGACGGGCTGACCATCACCGGGATCGCTCCGGACTTCGCTACCTCCAATGCTTCCTCTATGTCCTCGATCAGGATGGCATCCAGGTCTTCGATCAGCGCCCGGCCTTCGATTACGGCGGATGCCACTGCCACCGTGCGCCGAATGGCAAGCGGCCGCTCCAACTCGAGTACCAGGATCGGAAAACCGGCGCGCCGCAAGCGAAAGACCGTTCCCGTGGCGAGATCGCCGCCGCCTCGCACTACCACGAGGTCATCACCGAAGAGCATCAATCGACTTCCGATCGGTTGGTGTTGATTACCTCCGACATTATCGAAACAGCGATCTCTTCGAGTGTCTCCGCGTTGATTTCAATTCCTATCGGAACATGGAGTCTGTCGAGTTCGTCCGGGTCGACACCGTCGGCAACGAGCTGATCACGTGTCGATCGCCAGCGATTGCGGCTCCCCATGACTCCGATGTAGCGAGCTGGTGTATCCAGCAACGACGGAATGATCCGAATGTCCATTTCGGGGCTTCGGGTCACGACCACGATCGAAGAGTCTTCCGTAACCGGGTGAGACGTCAATGCTTCATCGACCGAACCCGCGAATCGCACGTCGGCGTTCGGCATCGCCTCGCGGCTGACCAGATCGGGGCGGTCGTCGATGGCGATCGTCCGGTATCCGAGCCAGTGGGCGAGATCCACGACTGTGCGGCCGACATGGCCGCATCCGATCACGAAGACATTGTGGGGTGGCATATACGGCTCCAAGTAGAGGGTCAGGGAGCCGCCGCAGATGCCGGGATCCCCTTCATTCGGATTGACGAGTTCGTAGTCGATCAGCTGCGGCTTGTGCGATCGCAAGGTTTCGAGGGCCGCAACAATCGCCTTGGCTTCCATTTCGCCGCCACCGACGGTGCCGCGGGTGGTCCCGTCCGCAAAGACAAGCATCTTGGTGCCGGCGCGACGCGGCACGGAGCGTTGAGTAGCGACGACCGTCGCGAGCACCACTGCATCACCCCTATCGACCGCTTCATTCAGATCGCGCAGAACCCGGGCGTTGTCGGTCACGTCAACTCGTTTGTAGCGCGTCCCATACCCGCTGCGGGGTGAAGGGCAGGTTGTCGATTGGGACACCGGTTGCGTTGAATATCGCGTTGCGGATCGCCGGGGCAACCCCATCCTTCGGTATCTCCGCGATTGCCTTGGCGCCGAAAGGCCCGGATTTCTCCATCGTCTGCACGAGGTAGGCCTCGATGGCGGGCATCTCATCTGCGCGATAGATCTTGTAGGGCCCGAAGCGAGCGTTGACCATGCGGCCGGTCTCGTCGAGCACCATTTCCTCGCAATGCCCATAGCCGAGTGCCTGCACCATGCCGCCCTCGACCTGGCCTGCGGAGGTCAACGGATTGATCGGCACTCCACAGTCGACGGCCATCACCAGCCTCTCCACGGTGACCTGACCGGTCTCGATATCGACTTCGACTTCTGCGAACTGGGCGGCATAGGGGGGTGGGGAGTCCGGAGCCACATACGACGCGGTCGCCATTATCTGGTGTTGATCATCCTGGTGCAGCGTGTGGAGGGCGATCTGCTCCAGCGACATCGATCTCCCATCGGGTGCGAAAGCGGCTCGTTCCTTCAGCTCGATGTCGCCGGGCACATCGACATCGAGTAGCAACGCAGCCCGCGTGATGATCTGCCGGCGCACCTCCTCGGCGGCCTTCTTGACGGCCATGCCGGACACGTATGTGGTCGACGATGCGTAGGCGCCGACATCGAAAGGCGTCATGTCGGTATCCGCCGCATACACCACAACGTCGGCGGTAGGAACACCGAGCACCTCGGCCGCCATCTGCGCCAGGATCGTATCGGCACCGGTTCCGAGATCGGTGGCTCCGATCAGTAGATTGAACGATCCGTCATCGTTGATCTTGATGCTGGCACCACCCATATCGAGCCCTGAGATTGCGCTGCCGTGCATACACATCGCAAAGCCGAGGCCGCGTCGGATGTGGGGGCGGTCGGCGGGCTGTAGCCAATCAAGCTCGTGCCGGCGGTGCCATCCCACCGCTCGTTGACCCTGAACAACGCATTCGTCCATTCCGCTTGAAGTAACGACTGGGATGAACTTCATGTCGGCGGCGCCCTCGCCGAGTTCGGCGGCCACATCCAGCGGGTCTCCCACTTTGGTCCAGTTCTTGCGGCGGAACTCCAGAACATCCATGCCCATCTCGGTCGCGATGTCCTCCATATGTGCCTCGAGGGCGAAGAGTGCTTGTGGTGCCCCGTACCCGCGGTAGGCGCCGGCAACCGGCGTGTTGGTGTAGGCGACGTCGCAATCGAACTTCTTGTTGGGGCAGTTGTAGGTGCTGAGCCCGCGCAGGCCGCTGACCATCTGCACCGTGAGTGCGTGGGTCCCGTAGGGGCCGGTGTTGCCGACGGTGCGCATCTTCTGTGCGACGAGCGTGCCATCGTTCATGACACCGGTGGTGAAGGTGATTGTCTGCGGGTGACGAGTCCTGCTGGAGACGAACTCCTCCTCACGGTTCAACTCGAGACGGACTGGTCGGCCTGTTGCCAGCGCAAGATGACCGACAACGTCTTCGATGAGCATTTCTTGCTTGACTCCAAAGCCGCCGCCGATGCGTGGCTTCACGATGCGGATGTCGCGCACCGGCATGCCGAGCAACGGCGCCACCATGCGCCGCACGTGGAACGGAACCTGGGTTGAAGTGCGGATAACCAATCGCTCGTCGCTGTCCAGCCAGGCGATGGCGATGTGGGGTTCAATCGGGCACTGCTGGACTTGGTGAACCCGGAAGCTCTTCTCGAAAACGCGGTCGGCGCTCTCCAAACCGGCGACGAAGTCTCCGACCTCTGCCTCGATGTGCTGCACGATGTTGCGCGCTGCATCGTGGGCGCCTTCCATGTCCGGTTCGTCGTGGATCACGGGGGCATTGCCTGCGATCGCTTCGTTCTCGTCGAACACGGCGGGGAGCACCTCATATTCGACGTTGATCAGCTTGACCGCTTGCTCGGCGATCTCGATGCTCTCTGCGGCGACGGCCGCCACCCGATCGCCAACGTGCCGAACCTTGTTGTCAAAGCTCACCTGGTCGTAGGGCAGCGGGTTGGGGTAGCTCTGGCCGCCAGAGGCATACCTCACCCGCTCCACGTTCTCATGATGCAGCACCGCGTGCACCCCGGGCAGTGCCCGGGCTGCCGAGTCGTCGATACTCATGATGCGAGCGTGTGCGTGCGGGCTGTAGAGCATCTTGGCGTACAACATGCCGCGCCGCTCGATGTCGTCGACGAATGCGGCGTGGCCCTTTGCCAACTTGACCGCGTCGACTTTCCTTTCCGGCTTGCCGACGACGTTGGTCTCTGGCACCTCCGGGCTGGGTATCACGCGGGGCGATAGCGGAGGCAGGTTGAGTGGGGAGTTGGCGGCTCCCATGTCGGGTGTGCCGCCGGGCTCTACGAGCGGTTCGATCAACGCGGGTTCGACGGGAGCGACTTTTTCGCCACGCAAGATCGCCGCGGCGCGCAAAACGGCGTGTACCGGACGGAGGTAGCCGGTTTCTCGGTCGAGGATTCCCGACAGCGCGTCCCGGACATCGTCCTCGGTAGGGTCCGGGTTGCCGTCGATCAGTGCCTTAGCCGCAAGGATCATCGCGGGCGTCGAATAGCCGGATTGGATGGCCCCAGTTTCGACGAACGCCTCCTGGATCGGGTGCAGGCCGCGGGGCGGATTGAGCCCTTCGACCGTCTCGATCTCGTGGCCGTCGGCCTGGGCTGCGAGCATGATCTCAGCGGAGATCAGCCGGCCGTCGCATAGCACTGCGGCCGCTCCGGTTTCGCCGGTCTCGGCACCAAACCGAACGCTGTAGTAGCCCTCGCCCCGCAGCACCGCGCGCAACGACTCATGAGGCCGGCAGTCGAAGGTCTGCTCGGTGCCGTTGAGGGTGAAAGTGACCTTCACGCGGTACCTCCCAGTAGGTCGACGATTCTGGTGGTTAGCGTCCCGGCCAGCTCCTTGCGGTATTCCGGAGTGCCGCGAAAGTCTCCCGGAGGTTCGAGTGACTCCACGTCCGCCGGGTCGATCACAACAGGGTGAGCTGCGACCCCGGTCAGGCCGAGGCGCACACCGCTCGCCACCACCCTGCCCAATGCAGCAACTATGGACGTGTCCGCCGGGGTGCGACCTGACCGTGCCGAAGCCGTCTCGCCACTCGGATCGGCCGAAATTGACGTGATGATGCCCCTCTCCGCGAGAGACGAGTCGCCGAGAAGCTCTTCCAGCGACACCTCGACAACGTGATCCGGGAGTGCAATCTTGACACAGGCGTCGTGGACGAGGAGGGCGGCCACCAGCTCGCTCTCCCAGTGGGCACTTGCCACGGTACCGCCGATGGTGGCCGCGTTGCGTAACGTGTTGGGTCCCTCGCGTCGCGCAGTCTCAGCGAGGAGTGGAGGAGTGGCGGGATGGTTGATCAAATCCTGGAGCCGCACCATTGCGCCGTAGCGGATCCGCGTAGGGCTTGCTTCGATTGAGGCTTCGACACAAGCCTGGATGTCGACAGCTTCGGCTTCTGTCTCCAGGGACCCTGCTCCGATTACAGTGCCGCCGCCGACGACGACGCTCGTTACATAGTCACGGTTGAGTAGTGCCAGCGCCTCATCCAATCCGCTTGGTCGGTGGTAACCGGTGATTGCCTGCATGGAGAGCTCCCGTATGTGCGCGGCCGAAACACCAGGATAGTTGGCGGCGCCAATCCTCCCTTCCCGTACCTGCGTAGCCGTCCGGCACAGACCGGCGGCCGCCGGTTACACAAGAACGATCTGGGGTATGCACTATCTTTCACTCATGGGCGGTGTTGGCGGAATGATCCTGGCTGCGGGACTGTCGGAGCGGATGAGTGGCCCGGTGCCAAAGCAGTTGTTGCCGGTTGGTACCGGGACGTTGGCCGCGTTGACCGTCCGCCACGCCGAGGACTCGAGGCTCGAGCCGGTAGTCGTAGTCACCGGCCACCGGGCATCAGCCGTCGCATCCAGCATTGCCGGCGGAAGGGCTCGCATCGTCGAGAATCTTCGCTACCGGCAGGGGAACATGACCTCGTTCCGGGTGGGCGCGTTCGCGCTGGCGGAGTGTGATGCCTGCATTGTGCTGTTGGCGGACATGCCCGGAGTAACCAGCGAGATGATCGATCGTCTCATCGACGAATGGGAGCGGCATCGACCCTGGGCGGCGGTTTGTTCCTATAGGGGGGCCCTGGCCCATCCGCTGCTCCTATCTGCAGAGGCCCTGTTGGAGGCCACCGGAGTTGACGGAGCCAAAGGTGTGTGGCGCTTCCTCGAGTCGGCAGGCGATCGGGTAGTTCATGTCCCCTTCGACCGAGCCGTTCCGCTGGACGTCAATACTGCAGCCGACTACGAACTCATTGTTGGGGAGTTTCCCGCGTCCGGCTAGCACCTAGTTCGCGAGCGGCCGCCGTGTCTCCCGGATGTGGAAGCCCCGAGCGCCCAACTCGGCGAGCAACTCGTCACCGCTGATCGCGTTCTCCACCTCGATGACCCCCGCACGACATGCTCCGCGGGCGAGGCGATGCATCATGATCGCGGCATGCCAACCGGTTGCCGCCTGCATGGCGGTGAACGGCAAACCGGCGGGACGATGATTGACGACGTCCAGTGTGATCTCGGTACGGGTTCCCGCGATGTCGCCAACACCCACCACCCGGTTGATCACTACATCGCGGTAGTCCTCACCCGCCCGGATGCGGGGCTCGATCAGTGCGTGGAAAACCGCCCGTGGGCTCACCTCGTGCCCACCCACCGAGATGGGGTCCTCTTCGAACAAACCTGCATCGCAAAACGCCTTGAACTGTGCTGCATGACCGGGATAGCGGAGGGTCTTGTTCTTCAAGGTGCGGATCTTCCCTGCGAGGGTCTTGGACAGGGTGGTCAGGCCGCCCGCCGTGGCAAACGCCTCGAGTGTTCCGAATCCCTCGAACTCAACTAATTCGTATTCGGCGGGGTCGAACACCTCAACGGCGTGCGGTTTCCCGTCCACTATGTAGAGACCGTGCCCACTGTATTCGTTGGTGAGACCGTCCATGCTAAAGGCAAGCTCGTAGTGCCACGGCTCCTCGGGCTCCTCGGGGATTCCCCCGTCGTACAACGTCACCGAGTCGATCACATCGAAACCTCTCGTCACGTGGAGCACGAGATTGGCTCCGGTCCCGGGAACTTGACCACAATCAGGAACAATGCTGATTCCGCGATCGCGCGCCTGCTGGTTGCGCTCCAGCTGCGCCCACACCACCTCTGCATTTCCACCTAGATCTACGAAGTGGGTACCGGCATCGATCGCAGCATCGGTGAGGGACTCGTTGAGACGCCAGCTGGCCGCGCCGAGAGCGACGTCATAACCTTCCAGCAGAGCGGCGGCGGCGCGCCGGTCGGCCGCATCGACCGTTGTGATATCGATGACGGCGCCGTCCACCAGCGGAGTCAGGGTGGCAGCAGCACCGGCGGCCTTGCCGTGGTCTCGATCTGCCAGCACGATGCGGGCTGCCTCGCCTCGCCGTAACAAGTCGTATGCGGCCGCCACCCCCTGGCGACCGGCTCCGATGACGCAGTAGGAGTAGGTCAATCCGCAACCTCTTCATCCCGAGCTGCAAGCCAGGCCCGGATCGACTCCCCGTGCTCGTCGAGGAGCGGCGGCGGGAGGCCGGAACCGATCTTGGCGCCACCCAAGCGGATTGGGGACGACACGCCCCTCACCGTGGTTCCGGCGAAGTCGACGACCGGGCCGAGCCCTTGAGAGCTAGCCCAGGTGAAGGCCTCGTCGATGCGATTGATGGGCCCGGCCGGTACTCCGGCTCTCCGCAGGACATCGATCCAATACGCGGCGGGCCGGCTCGCGAATGTGGCGGCAAGCTCGGTAGTGAGCGGCTCGATATTCTCGAGCCGTAGGGTATTGGTGGCGAACCGGTCATCTCCGGCAAGGTCGTCCCGACCGATGGCCCGGCACGCGCGTTGCCACATCCGGTCGTTGGCGGCAGCCAGGATGAACTCGCGGTCGGCAGCTCGAAAAGACTCATAGGGCGCAATCGATGGATGGCGATTGCCGCGGGCAGATCCAACCTCGCTTGCATTGACGAAAGCCGAACCCTGGTTGAGCAGCGCGTTGAGCGCTGAGTCGAACAGCGAAACCTGCACCAACTGGCCCTTGCCCGTGCGATTGCGATCCTGCAGGGCCGCCAGCACGCCGATCGTTGCATACAGCCCCGCCGTCATATCGGTTATGGCTGCACCCACTTTGATCGGCCGACCGCCGGACTCGCCCGTAACGCTCATCAGCCCGCTCATCGCTTGTATGAGGAGGTCGTAGCCGGCGAGATGGGCGGTGGGTCCATCGGGAGCAAAGCCGGAGATCGAGCAGTAGATCAAGGCAGGGTTGGCAACCCGGCATTGCTCGTATCCCAACTCGAGATCGTCCATTAGACCAGCCCGGAAGTTCTCCACGAGGACATCGGCGCGTTCGATCAGGGTCTGCGCAAGGTCCCGATCATGTTGATCCTTGAGATCTAGTGTGACGCTGCGCTTGCCCCGGTTGAGGCCGAGGTGATATGTGGAGTCTCCCTCGTGCCACGGAGGTCCCCAAGAGCGGGTGTCGTCGCCGCCGTCGGGTCGCTCCACCTTGATTATGTCGGCACCCAAGTCGGCCAGGATCGTGGTGACCATGGGCGCCGCCAACACGCGTGAGAAGTCTGCGACGAGCAATCCGGACAGCGGTGAGGCAGCTATGCGAGTAACTCGAGAGCTCGATCCAGCGTTTCGCTGGGATCGAGCAGCTCGACCAGTTCGGGGGCGTCCGGGATCAGCTTCCGCGCTTGCTCGTGAAGGTGACGAGGCACCTCGAGCAGCAGCGGGATGTCGTAGGTCTTGCAGATGTGGAAGATGTCGCCGGATTGCAGCTCATCGTCCTCCTGCGCCATGATCTTGTGCAGGTAGCCGACCAGGAGATCGTGGCGTGTCCGGCTGTTCAGCTGAGCTACAGACTGGCCGTGATGATCCAATCCGTTGGAGATTGGGATTGTGTCATACCCGTTCATGATGATGTGAGTCAGCAGCTTGGAATCCGTGCCTTCGAAGTAGCCGACTGATTTCCTCGTCATCTGAGCCTCTAAGCCAGCAACTCGAGGGCGCGATCGAAGATCTCGCTGGGGTCGAGAAACTCAACCACCTCGGGCGAATCGGGCATCAGGCGGTGGGCTGCCTCTTTGAGATGCTCCGGCACCTCGAGCAGCAGCGGGATGCTGTAGGTCTTGCAGATGTGGAAGATCTCCTGATAAGGCAGGTCGTAGTCGACCGGAGCGTAGAGCTTGTGCGGGTAACCGATCAAGATGTCGTACTTCTCTTGTTGGTTGATGCGGCGCACGTTCTTGCCGTGATGGTCGACCCCGTTCGAGACAGGAAGCGTGTCGTAGCCCGCACAGATGAGGCTGGTCAACAGCAGCGAGTCTGTGCCCTCGAAGTATCCAACCGACTTTCTAGTCATTCATGCCTCCACCGTGTCCGCATTATCGCGGACACAAACAGCCTCCGAATCCTCCTATACGACGCCCTGGGCGAGCATCGCCTCGGCTACTTTGAGGAAACCGGCGATATTCGCACCGGCTACGTAGTTCCCGGGAGTGCCGTGTGCCTCTGCCGCCTGGTAGCAGCTCTTGTGGATGTCGACCATGATGTTGCGCAGTTTCTTATCGACCGTGTTGCGATCCCACACTGCGTGGCCGGCGTTCTGTGACATCTCCAGGCCTGATGTGGCCACACCGCCCGCATTCGCAGCCTTGCCGGGGCCAAACAATGTCCCCTCATCCTGGAACAACCGAACGCCGTCCGGAACCGTCGGCATGTTGGCGCCCTCAGCGACCAGAATGACGTTGTTGGAGACGAGGCGCTTTGCGTCCTGCAGGCTCAGCTCGTTCTGCGTGGCACATGGGAATGCGCAATCCGCTTCCACAGCCCAGGGGCGCTTACCTTCGAAGTAGTCGACTCCGAATCGCTCGGCGTAATCGCGTATCCGACCGCGCCTGACGTTCTTGAGGTCCTTGACCCAGGCGAGTTTCTCGTCGTCGATGCCGTCTTTGTCGTAGATGTAGCCTCCGGAGTCCGACAGAGTGACGGCCTTGCCGCCGATGCGGTTGATGTTCTCGACGGCATACTGGGCGACGTTGCCCGAACCCGATACCAGGCAACTCTTCTTGTAGATGCTGTCGTCCTTGGCCTTGAGCATCTCTTCGGCGAAGTAGATGGTGCCGTATCCGGTCGCTTCGGGACGGATGAGGCTCCCGCCCCAGCCGTGACCCTTGCCGGTGAGGACACCCGAGAACTGATTGGCGAGTTTCTTGTACTGGCCGAACAAGAATCCGATCTCGCGACTGCCTACTCCGATGTCACCAGCCGGCACGTCGGTGCGGTCTCCGATGTGGCGCCACAGTTCGTTCATGAAGGACTGGCAGAAGCGCATCACCTCGTTGTCCGACTTGCCCTTGGGGTCGAAGTCCGATCCTCCCTTGCCGCCGCCCAAAGGCAACGTCGTCAACGCGTTCTTGAAGATCTGCTCGAAGCCGAGGAACTTGAGAATGCCGAGGTTGACCGTTGGGTGGAAACGGAGCCCGCCTTTGTAGGGACCGATGGCGCTGTTCATTTCCACCCGGAATCCGCGATTCACCTGGATCTTGCCCGCGTCGTCGACCCATGGCACCCGGAACATGATCACCCTCTCTGGTTCGACCATGCGTTCCATAACGCTGTTGTCGCGAATGTCGGGGTAGGCGTCGAGTATCGGCTGAATCGACTCGACGACCTCTTGCACCGCTTGGTGGAATTCGGGTTCACCGGGGCTGCGCTGGGCAACCTGTTCCATGAACGCCGAGACAGAATATGTCACGCCTTACGCCTCCGTCGTGCGGGTTTCGAAAACGCATCTCTCTTCGCTATCGGCATACGCCGGCGGACCATTCACTCGATTGTTATCCGGTTCCGGCAGACACGCCGGAACCCGTATGTGAAAGGCTCGGATTGAATCCCAGGAAAGAGAGCACTGGGTACCCATCCAGTACAGCCTATATGTCCGAAACCGTTTTGGTAGGGACCGTTGTGCCTTGTTGGGCAGGGTCCTTTGACAGATTGTTCACGGCCCGTTCCCTTCCGTTCCTGCCAAGCCGCCACAGCATTTCGGACTGACACCCGCAGGAATCGTCGTCGTGCGACTATCGCTGTTCGCGGAAGTACGGCAGGCCCAAGGCCGCCGGAGCACCCAGGAACCGCGCTCGTTTGCCGCTGGCCAGCACAAGCATGGCGATGATCGCCAGCACGAACGGCAGCATGGCGAGGAGGCTGGAGGGGATGTTGCTCCACGGCTCCCCCAGCGTTTGCATCGTGAACCCGATCCGCGTGGCAGCGCCAAACAGGTAGGCCGCAAACAGTGCCCGCCAGGGTCTCCAACTCGCCAATATCACCAGGGCAATGGCGATCCAGCCCGATGCTCCGATCGGTTCGTTTTGCCACGTCGGCACCAGGGCCAGCGAGAAGTAAGCACCGCCCGCCCCGGCCAGGGCTCCCCCCGCCATGATGTGGGCATAACGCACCCGCGCCACATTGACACCGGCGGACTCGGCACTTGCCGGGTCTTCCCCGACGGCGCGCAGCGACAGGCCCATTCGGGTGTGGAACAGGTAGTAGCTGGCGGCTGCCACGGTGAGCCAGGATACGTAGACCATCAGGTCGTGGCCGAAGATCAGTGGACCGATGACGGGAATGTCGGCAAGGCCGCCCTCGAGAATCGGTTCGAACGTCGCCTTCGAGGGGTTGCCCACGAGGGGGTCCTCCCCGGCTTCGCCGAGGAAACTGGATAATCCGGTCCCGAAGATCGTCAGTGCCAGACCGGAGACTATCTGGCTGACGCGCAGTGACACGGAGGCGAAAGCATGGATGACCGAGAATGCGGCGCCGGCGATCATGGCGACGATCACTCCCAGCAACAGGCTCTCGGTGTTGAAGGTTGCCCAGAAACCCGCCACAGCTCCGACCAGCATCATCCCCTGTACTCCCAGATTGAGGTTGCCGGCTCGCTCCGTGATGATCTCACCGACGGTTGCGAACACGAGTCCGGTGCCCAAGCCGATGGCAGCGACGAGGGTGAGGATGAGGGTTGAATCATTCATGCTGCACTCACCTCCTCTAGAGCCTCGAGTCTCTTTTCGGGTCTCCGCACCCGGTTGCGGATGAAGAACTCACCGGCCACGGCGAAGATGAGAATGGCACCCTGCAGCATCGTGACCGTCGCCGCCGGCACCTGGATCGACTGCAGCGCCGGCCCGGCGTTGTTGAGGGCACCCATCAGAATGGCGACCGGAATCACCGCCACCGGGTTGAGCCGGGCCAGGGCCGCCACGATGATTCCGGTGAAGCCAAGGCCGAGATCGAGCGATCTCGGGTCGAGGGCCCCTACCGGACCGGCCACGTAGAGCGAGCCGGCGAGGCCGGCAAAGGCCCCGGACATCAGAAACACGCCGAGGATCTTCTGGGGAACTCCGATACCGGCGTAGCGGGCGGTGTTCGCGGAATCGCCGACGACGCGGACTTCGAAGCCCCAGCGAGTCTTGCTGATCAAGAACCAGGCGAGGATGGCGAGCAGGCAGGCGACGATGAAGCCGTAGTCGAGCCGATTGAAGAATTCGGGAATGCGGCCGCTGTCGGGTATCGGACGGCCGCTCGGAAACTGAGGCACCAGAGGATCACGCCACGGGCTGCTGCTGCCAAAGATCAGGTAGTTCATGAAGTTGAGGGCGATGAAGTTCAGCATCAGTGTCGTGATGATCTCGTTGGTGCCGAGGTATACCTTGGGAACCGCTGAGATCGATGCCCAGAAGGCGCCGCCGATCGCGCCGGCGATGATTACGAGCGGAAGAGCGACCGCTGCCGGGCTGCCATCACCCAGCCAGATCCCCATCCCGGCGGCAAAGATCGCTCCCATGAGGAATTGGCCCTCGGCCCCGATGTTCCACACCAGCATCTTGAACGCCACGGCGGCGGCAACCCCTGTAAGGATGAGCGGCGTTGCGGAGATGAGTGTCTCGCTGATGCCCCGGCTAGAGCCGAATGAGACGTCGAGCATCTTGACGTAGACCTCGCCGGGGCTGTTGCCGGTGAGCGCCAGGAAGATCGCGCCGACGATTACTGCCAGCAACACCGACAGCAGGGGAACGGCGAGGATGAGGCCGGTTGATGCCAGGCCGCGAGGTTCAACGATAAAGCGTCTCGTTGTCATGCTGCCCCCTCGTCCCTGTGGCCGGCCATGAGCAGGCCGAGTCTCTCCGGGGTGGCCTCCTCGGCGGGCATGCGTCCCACAACCTCGCCTTCGTAGAGCACCAGGACCCGATCTGAGAGAGCAAGCAGCTCGTCGAGGTCCTCCGAGATGAGGAGCACCGCAGTGCCCTTTGCCCGCTCGTCCAGGACCAGGTTTCGCACAGCCTCGGTGGCGCCAACATCGAGGCCTCGAGTTGGGGAGCGGGCGATGAGCGCCTTCGGATTGAGTTCTACCTCGCGGGCCAGCAAAGCCTTCTGCAGATTACCCCCAGACAGCAGCCGGATCGGCAATCCTGGGCGGACCCCGCGGATGTCGTATTGCTCGATCAGCTTGGTCCCATTCTCCTTGAAGACGCCGGGCGCCAGCATCGGGCCGTTGGAGAACGGGGGTTTGCGATAGGCCTTGAGCGCCAGATTTTCCTCGGTGGTCAGCCCGGGCGCTAGACCCATGCCGAGTCTGCTTTGCGGCACATAGGCGATGCCGCGATCTATACGTTGCTCGACAGTCTTCTTGGTGATGTCCTCGTCGTCGAGGATTACCTTGCCGGAAGAGGGTATGCGAAGGCCCGTCAGCCCGTACGCCAACTCCCGCTGCCCGTTGCCGGAGACTCCGCAGATGCCGAGAACCTCACCACGGCGGACTTCAAAGCTCACTCCCTTCACTGCTTCGAGGCCCCGATCGCCGGCCACGCGCAGGTCTTCAGCAATCAACATCGGCTCACCGATGTCGGGGTTGGGGTCGCGGGTGGGCAGGTCGAGCTCGCGCCCGACCATCATGCGGGCGAGATCGCGGGGTTCGGCGTCCTTGGTTTCGGCACCGCCGACGGTCTTGCCGTCGCGCAGCACGGTGACCCGATCCGATACTTGCTTGACTTCGTACAGCTTGTGGGAGACGAAGATCACTGAGCGGCCCTCCGCGGCGAGCTGGCGCATCGTCTTGAAGAGCTGTTGGCTCTCCTGCGGGGTCAGCACCGCGGTGGGTTCGTCCAGGATCAGCACTTTGGCATCCCGATAGAGGAGCTTGAGGATCTCGACTCTCTGTTGCTCACCAACCGAGAGCTGCCAGATGCGGGCCTTGGGGTCGACGGGGAGCCCGTACTCCTCTCCCAGCTGGCGGGCTTCCTCCTCGAGCTGCTCCTGGGATATGTGCACGCTGAGCTTGGGATGGCCCAGTGCCAGGTTCTCCGCCACCGTCAGGTTGGAGACGAGGCGGAAGTGCTGGTAGACCATGCCGACTCCGGCGGCGAGCGCATCCTTGGGGGTCTTGAACGTGGCGGGGGTGCCTTCGAAGATGAACTCTCCGGCATCGGGCCTGTAGAGGCCGGCGAGGATCGAACAGAGAGTCGATTTGCCGGCGCCGTTCTCGCCGAGCAGGGCGTGCACTTCCCCGCGGCGTAAATCGAAGTTGACATTGTCATTGGCCTTGACGCCGTAAAAGGCCTTGTCGATGTTGCGGAACTCTACTGCCAGGGTGTCTGCGTGATCGGCCATGGCCGTAGCCTAGCCAGTCGGCTGTGCCGGGCCATCCCGTAGACGAGCAGAAGGGGCCCCGCAAACGCGGAGCCCCTTGCGTTGATTCTGCGCTTCTCGGATCAGCCGGTTGGGCTGCCGATGACACCCTCGACGAAGTAGTTCATCGAGAAAATGTCACCCAACTCACGCTCGTTGCCGTCCTGATCCACAATCGGGTCGGGCAGTACGCTGAACGTACCGTCGATGATCTGCTGCTTGCGTTCTTCGATCAGTGCGATCGTCTCGTCGCTGACCGACTCACCGTACGGGGCCAGGTCGACCATGCCGTCGGCGATGTTCCCGTAGTAGGCCGCCGACTCCCAAGTGCCGGCTGCAACCTCTTGCGTCGTCTTCAGGTAGAACGGGCCCCAGTCCCAGATGGGAGCCGTGAGCCAGGCGGTCTCGGCGAACTCGGTCATGTCTGTGTTGTAGCCGACCCACTTGGCGCCGGCGGCCTCGGCTGCCTGACCGGGGGCGGCGGAATCCTGGTGCATGGCGATGACGTCGGCTCCGGCATCTAGCAGCGACTCGGCGGCCGTCTTCTCGACCGGTGGATCGAACCAGGTCGAGGTCCATACCACCTGCACCTGAGCCTCCGGTTTGACCTCGCGGACCCCGAGGGTGAAGGCGTTGATGCCGCGCAACACCTCGGGGATGGGGAAGGCGGCGACATAGCCGATCAGGTTGGACTCGGTAGCTGCACCGGCTGCCATGCCGGAGAGATAGCGGCCCTCTTCAGCAGCACCGAAGTAGTTGCCCATGTTCTCCGAGCTCATGAATCCGGTGGCGTGCTCGAAGACGACGTCCGGGTAATTCTCGGCGGCCGCCAGCATCGGCTCCATGTAGCCGAACGAGGTACCGAAGATCAGCTTGTTGCCGTCTGCGGCGAGATCCTCGAACACGCGCTGCGAATCGGATCCCTCGGGAATGCTTTCCAGAGTTGTCACCTCGACGTTGGCGTTGGCCTCGAGATACTTGGCGCCCTGGTCGTGGGCCCACGACCAGCCCTTGTCGGAGACGGGGCCAACATGGACGAAGGCGACCTTGAGCGGTTCCTCGTCGCCGCCGCTGGGAGCTGCCGTCGTCTCTGTTTCGCCGCCTGATGCTTCGGTTGTAGCCGTCTCGTCGTCATCGCCACCGCACGCCGCCGCAATCAGCGACAGCGCGAGGGCGAGGATTGCGAGAAACCGCCAGTTCCTAAGGTTCATACATCCTTCTTTCTGCGGTCGTATCCCGGTGTTGGGCCGGGACGCCGTCCCGGCCCGCATGCCGGGAGAGAATCTCCTGTACGCTCTCGAAGAGAGCGCCCTGTACTCTAGGTAATGAGTCTGCGTAGCGCCTAACGGCCGCCCGAGATTGGGACCATTGGAATGGTTTTGGGTCTTGCTTTTCGCGGCCTAGTGGAGCACGTTGGAGATTGGAGACGTGCAAGGAGGCGTTTGTGATGAGCTTGCAGGAGCGCTTGGGAACGTGCCTGTGGCTGTCCCCAAGACGAAGAAGCGCCATTTGCGGATTCCTGGTTGGTGCGTTGCTCAGCCTCGTCCTGATCGCGGCGCCCCTGTGGCTGGTTGGTAGCGGGCCGACACCCACGACGCTACGCCCCGGGACCGACGCGACCGCCCTCGCCGCACTCTCCACTGAGCCCCTTGCCTCTCCCCAGTTCGACATCTCACCGTTACTGATCGGCGAATGGGCGGGTGAGATCTGTCCAGACGATGGTCAACCCATCCCCGTCACGTTTGATTTCGCACATGAATCGAGCGGGGACGTTACCTATGCGCTGACCATCGACGGCGACTTCCAAAGCGCAGGATTGGTAGCGAATGGGGCGTGTGACGTCGACGGCGAGAACATCGTTTTTCACTCGTTCCTCGCCATACTCAATGAATGTGACGAGGCCTGCGGGGTTGATCGGCTCTATCGCGGGCACTTCGAAGAGGGCGCCCTGGTGGGCGACTACCGCGACGTGGTGGGGGACGAAGCGTGTCTGTCCTGTGTAGGGGGCGGCACGTGGTGGCTCGCCCCCGAGCAGCGAGATCTCTAGGCGCTCTGCCTGAGGTCGCGGTGGTCGAACAGCCATGTCGCGGCTGCGACCAGGATCGCGAAGAGCCCGAGTAGTACGGCGCCGTGGCCCCAGTCCATCCCGTTGTTGAGGGGGTCGCTGCCCAGGTAGTAGTAGACCGGCGTCCACTTAGCCAGCCCGGCGAGGCTGTCGCTGAGTGGCAGGAAGCCGTCGGCTACGAAGAACACGAGGGCGACGCCGATCGTGCCAAAGATCGCAATCCGGCTCCTCCCGGTGGCGGCGCTGATTGCCAGCGACAATGCGCCAAACACCAGCCCGAGGAGCATCCCGAGCGTCGTGGCGGCAGCGATTCGCCCTGGACTCATCCCGAGGCCGCCCAGTATCGAGCCCAACGCCACTCCGGCAAACAGAGCAAATCCAACGATCAGTGCATAGATCACCATGGCGAAGGTTTTCTCGAGCACCACAGTCGAGCGCTTGATCGGGTTGGCCAGGAGTAGGCCCATCGTCCGGTTCGCCTCTTCGCCGGCCATAGCCCGAGATCCGATGGTCACGGTAACGAGCATGAAGGCGATCGGCGCCATCAGGCCGAAGGTCTCGATCTGATACCAGCCCTCAGGTGTCGTCAAGTCGCCCCCTCCGAAGAGCTCCATCATGCCCTCGGGGAAAGCATCACCGATGCTGGCGATGGTGTCGTCGATGAACGTGTACATCGGGCCGAGCAACACACCCATGATGAGGAACATGACGTACGAGACGATGATGAGCAGCCCCTGGTGCTCGGAAGCAGTCTTCGTCCAGATGCGAGATACCCGGGCAGACCCGGCAAGACGGTCGATCGCCTTCTTCGTCAGCGGATGGGTGCGGAGCCGATCCACCAAGCCCGTTCCGGTTGTTCGATCCCTGAGATCACGCCGGTTCACGCCGGCTAGGGCAACGACCGCAAAGACGACAATGCCGCCGAGAAGCACGCCGAGGTGGCCCCATGAAACGCCGTTGACGTGGGGTTGGCTGCCACTGAAGTAGTACCAGGGGAATGCCTTGACACCGTTCTCCAGGCCTTCGATCAGTGGGAGCCAACCCACAGCAAAGAAGGACAGCACCATCACGGCGACCGTTGCGCCGGTGGCGAGTCTGGCCTTGCCGGTCCAGGCACTGATGGCCAGAGCCAGGAAGCCATGGAAGACCGCGATGAAGAACATGTGGAGTACCAGCGCTCCGACGAAGATGCCCGTGATGTCGACGTTGAGTATCTGTGGGACAAGAATCCCGCCGGCCCACAGAACCAATGTCCCCAAACCGGTCAGCAGTACAACGTTCACAGCCTTCGAAACCAGGATATGTGTTCGGCTCTTCGGGTTGCCGAGCAGCAGACCCATGGTGCCATCGCGTTCTTCGCCTGCAATCGAGGCCGAGCCCATGGACAGGGCAAGCGACGCCAGTGTGAGCGCGCCGTAGGACGTATAGATGGCGCCGTAGGCGAGGGCGCCGACATCGGCGTCGGCTGGGATGTTCACCAGTGATCGGAAGACCTCGGGCAGGTCGGTATAGACGGCCAAGTCGATGTCCCGGTATACGGACATACCCATTAGGAAGAGCAGCACCAGAGTCAACACACCGATCGCTTCTCCCTTCCAGCGGTCCCGGAAGGTCTTGGTCATGACGGTCGTGAGCATCAGGCAGACACCTCCTCGTAGTAGGTGAGGAAGATCTCTTCGAGGTCCGCTTCTTGGGTGGTGATGTCGAGCACATGGAACCGCTCGGTGACCACCTTCAGCAGGGTTTCCATCTGCCCATCGAACGAAAGCATGACGTGGTGGTTGTCGACCTTGACGTCGCGAACACCGGGGAGTGGCTTGAAGACATTGCCGTCGACCGGTCCATCGAAGTAGAGGTTGACGGTGCGGATCGCTTTGGAGCGCAAGTCGGCGACGCCCTCCACCGCGATCAGGCGACCCTGGCGGATAATGCCCACCCGATCGGCTACCCGCTGCACCTCCGACAGTGTGTGGCTGGAGAGGAACACGGTGCGGCCGTCGGCGGCAACTTCGCGCATCATCTTTTGAAACTCGCGTTGCACCAGCGGGTCGAGACCGGCGCTGGGCTCGTCCATGATCAGCACCTCCGGTTTGTTCATGAATGCCTGAATCAGGCCGACCTTCTGCCGGTTGCCGGACGAGAGGTCGCCAACTCTCTTGTCCAAGTCGGCGCCGAGGCGCTCCCGCAATTGCTCGACGTAGTCCCAATCCACACCGCCGCGCAAGTTGGCGAAGTAGGTGAGGGTGTCCTTCCCGGTGAGATTCGGGTACATGGCCAGATCGCCGGGCACGTACCCAATGTGATCGCGGATCTCGACCGACTGCAGGTGCGTGTCCATGCCGAGGATCGACGCCTTCCCTGCTGTAGGGCGGATCTCGTCGAGGATGGTGCGGATCGTGGTCGTCTTGCCGGCGCCGTTGGGGCCGAGAAACCCAAAGACCTCGCCGGAGTGGATGTCGAGATCAAGGTTCATCAGTGCCTCGACATCCCCATAGTGCTTGGTGAGGCCTTCGGTGTGGATGGCGATCGTCATGCGGTTTCCTTCTCTTCTTCTTGCTGCGAGATGAACGCCTCGCGGAATAGTCGAACAGTCTTCTCAGTAAGCAAGCCCTCGCCGTAGATCTCGAGGATGGGAGCCATGTAGGCGGAGGCCGCGGTGGGGTCCTGGCTCAAGTCGGCGGTGATGTCGACCCCGATGAGGCGCTCCAGATGCTCGTGGAGGACCAGAGCCCCAAGGCTCCAAACAGTGAGAATCGCGGCCCGCTCCTGTTCGTGGTCGCTTGGTTTGATCATCCCCGAGGCGACACCGGCTGATACGTATTCCACTGCGTCGGCGACAATCTCGTCGACCAGTTCGGCGACGTGGGGTGAGCCGTCGGCCAAAGTGCGCGCCAGGTACTTCGCTGCCGGGATCTCTCCGGCCGTACGGAAGGCTGCGGTGACGTCGAAGGCCCCACCCGAAGCCATCGCTGATCCCTTGACGTCCCGGATGATCCTGGCAACGTGTTCGTCGCAGGCAACACGGAGAGCATCCTTGGAGCCAAAGTGATGGATGACCAATCCCGGGGATACCCCGGCGGCCGTGGCGATGGCGCGGATGCTGGTTCCGTCGACCCCGTTGGCCGCAAACTCGGTGATGGCAGTATCCCGGATCCGAGCGGCGGTGGAGCGGTCGTCTGTTGAACGCATGTTCAATATACTAAACGATCGTTCAGGCGAATGCAAGATCCTGTCTGCCTACCGAGCCGGGATTGGACCAGAGATTTCGAATCAGGGAAACTGGTTCTACTGCGAGAGAGAGGGCCGCGGGTGGCTCATCAGACCGTAAAGGCGGGACATGAGCAGCTCATCGACCGCCTGAACCGCTTCCCGCAGGGTGCGCCGCCCGCCGACGTCCTCTACGCCATCTTGAGGATGCTGTTCAGCGAGCGTGAAGCCGGCCTCGTCGCTTTACTCCCGATTCGGCCGTTCACCGCAAAGCGGGCGGCCCGCGTCTGGAAGATGTCGACCTCCGCCGCTACGGCGATCCTCGAGGAACTAGCCGGCCGAGCCATCCTGCTCGACATCGAAACCGACAAGGGCAAGCGGGTGTTCGTGTTGCCGCCGCCGATGGCGGGGTTCTTTGAGTTCTCCTTGATGCGAGTGCGCGGCGACCTCGATCAGAAGGTGCTCTCCGAGCTGTTCTATCAGTACCTCAACGTCGAAGAGGATTTCATCAGGGCGCTGTTCACCGAGGGTCAAACCCAACTGGGCAGGGTGTTCGTCCAGGAGACGGTCCTGCCCATCGACAGCGGAATCCAGGTACTCGACTACGAGCGGGCCGGCGAAGTCGTGCGCAGCGCCTCGCACCGCGGGGTGGGTATCTGCTACTGCCGGCACAAGATGGAGCACAAGGATCGGGCGTGTAATGCACCGCGCCAGATCTGCATGACCTTCAACAACACGGCCGCCTCCCTGATCAATCACGGTTTTGCCCGGGAGCTCGACGTGGCAGAAGGGCTCGATCTGCTTGCCGAAGCTCAGGAGGGCAATCTGGTCCAATTCGGGGAGAACGTCCAGCGAGGTCCGAACTTCATCTGCAACTGCTGCGGCTGCTGTTGCGAGGCAATGATCGCAGCCCGCCGCTTCGGGGTTCTCAATCCAATTCATACCTCGAACTACCTTCCGGAGATCGACGCCGAGAAGTGCAACGGCTGCGGCAAGTGTGTCAACGTGTGCCCGGTAGAGGCCATGACCCTGGCGTCGGCCAATGATCCGCATCGCCCCAAGAAGAAGCGAGCGAAGCTGGATGAGAGCCTCTGCCTCGGCTGTGGAGTATGTGTGCGCAACTGCGATCGAGACGGAATCCGACTCACGGCCCGGCCCGAGCGTGTGATTACCCCGGTCGACTCGACGCGGCGGGCGGTGATGATGGCGATCGAACGCGGCAAATTGCAGAACCTGATCTTCGACAACCATGCCCTCGCCAGTCACCGCGCTATGGCGGCCATCCTCGGTGTCATCTTGAAGGCCCCCCCGGTCAAGCAAACGCTTGCCCGTCGGCAGCTCAAATCGATCTACGTCGACAAGCTGGTCACGAGCCGGCAATGAGCAAGGCGTGACAAGCACAGAACCGGGTCCGACGGAACGCCACTCTCAGAATGCTGGTCTGTGCGGGCACCTCGGATTCTTGCGTGCCTCGTCCGGCATGTCGTACCCATACCCGCAAGCAGCACAGGGAAAACCGGCAGATTCGTCGTCAGGGCCGCCACCGAGTTTGGGGGCTACGACCGTCCGCCGGCGCCGACCGCTCGTGACGTGCCGGCGCTGGACCGCAGCTTCTCCCAGGAGTCCGCTGCGGGGCCCACGGACAGCCATAGCAGGGCAGTGACGATGACGGCCGAGGTCAGGCACCAGGCGCATGTCGCACCGATGACGAACGGCTCGAGGAACGTCAAGTAGATGGAGAACACGACGCCGCCGACCGCGCCCGCAAGCAATCCGACTCGGGCCCAATCTGAAACTGGATTGTGGTCGGTGCGGGCCACCAGCCATGCGCCTATCACCAGGACATAACCAGCCAGGCCAAGCACGCCGATGGGAATCAGCCCGAACAGTTCGGCATACTCGCTCTGTTGTACGGCGTTGCAGTCGCCCACCGGCCCACACACGGCCTCGGCGCCGCTCGTCTCGACGTAGCTCAGGTAGGCCGCGACGGCGATCCCGACCAGGGCAAGAATCGGGACGGCGACGCTCGGGCGGCTTCCACCAGCGCTGCGGCGCCACAAAACGGTGACTCCGATCAAGGAAGCCGCCATCCCGATGAGCACAATCACCGCCAGCGTGTTGCCTGCCGGATCTCTACCGAATCGGTCTGCCACCGAGTCGTTATCGCCGGTCGGGAGTACCGCTCCACCGGCAGTGGTGGTCGTGGTCGTCACGTCGCCCTCAGGCATCGTCGAGGTCGTGGTGTCGATCGGAGCCGTAGTAGCTGCGACGGCCGCTTCCACTCCCGAAAGCGACGGCCAATCAATTCCTTCGCCGGCGAGCCCGTCGGCGATCATCCCGGGAAGAGCAGCGGGGATATCAACCGACCCGATGTAGACCTGGTCGGCGATGACCATCCGCGGAACTCCGTTGGTGTCGATGTCATAGCGATCAGTGGCCTCTTGGAACAGCACGCTTCCTTCCTCGACCGATACGTCGACCAACAAGAACTGCAGCGTTCCGTTGTCGAGTAGATAGAAGGGCGGGCCCATCTCTTCCAACGCGGTGTCGTAGTAGACGTCCCATTGCCCGCCGTTCTCGGCGAACAGCGGGGGAAGAACGCTCTGGATGACGTACTCGCAGTGACCGCAAGTAGGTGAGAAGAAGAGGATGGCTTTGACCGACGGCGCATCGTCCTCTTGGGCGCCCGCAGCAGGCATCAACAGCAGGAGCGCCGCAAGCGCTATGAGGATCGCAACCAAACCTGAAGCAATTCGATGGACCATTGCGGCACCATGTTCGCACCATTTCTGCTCTAGGAAACAATCCGTCGGCAGCCGGCGGCGGTATGGGCGCTGGCCACGACGGGCTATGGCAGCCGACTCCCACAATCTGCTGGCCACGAATAACGCCCGACCCGTGGTGCGTGGGTAGAAGTATGACCATTACGATCGGCCCAGCAACGACCAAAGAGATCCAACATCGGATGGTGCCCTGTTGGCATAGGCTCTAGACGGGAACCAGAAGGCTCGGGAGGCCCTGGCTCGCAAGGTTGGGACCTTGGCGTATGTCTTTGCGCTGCAGCTCAGTGCCGGTTCCGACACGGCACACGACATCGCCCAGGACAGCGTGCTCCGCTTCTCTCAGCATCTCGACCGTCTCGATTTGGAGCGCCCCGTGCAGCCGTGGTTCTGTCAGATCGTGCGGAACCGGGTACGCGATTTGAACCGGCGCAACCGGCTGCGCCATCACGAGTCACTCGACACCTGGTTGGAGCAAGGACGGTCCGAGATGGCCGACTCCACGGCCGACCCGGCCCGCGAGGCCGAGCGCCACGAGCTGCGACAACGTGTGTGGCGAGCCATGTCGGAGCTGTCGAATTCACACCCCGAGATAATCGTGCTCCGCGACTATCACGACCTCGCCTATCGGGAGATAGCCGAGGTGCTGTCGATCCCGCAGGGCACCGTAATCTCACGGATGCACGCAGCCCGGAATAGCCTACGCGCGAGCATTGTGTCCGCAGGCGAATCTCTCCTCGATCAGCCGCCCACCAGGAGGGGCGACCGATGAGCAACCCACAACACGAACTCAACGAAGCGCTGCTGTCTGGCTACCTCGACGGCGAGCTGACTCAAGGCGACGAGCAACGGGTCAGGCTGCATGTCGAGGATTGTGCCGAGTGCAGGAGCGCGCTCGACGAGCTACACAAACTGAGGGAGGCAACGATGAACGCAGATTCCGAGGTGCCGGAAGATACCCAGTGGGATGAGACGCCTCGCGGTGCGCTATCGCGATTGCTCCACAACTTCGGCTGGCTCATTGCGGGCCTCTGGGTGGTTGGTATCGCCGCCTACCTGGTGTGGCAGATCAACACCGATTCCGAATCAATCCAGTCGGGAGCCATGCTCGGATTTGGGCTGATGCTGGCCTTTGCCCTGATCACTATCTCGGCTTTGATCGACCGACTGCAGACACGGAAGAACGATCCATATAGGAGGGTCAAGAAGTGATTGTCTCGACGAGCGAAACCGTTGCGGGCCACCGCATCACCAAGACGCTGGGTCTTGTCCGCGGCAACACGATTCGGGCCCGCCACATCGGCCGTGACGTGAAGGCATTGGGGAGGAATATCGTCGGAGGTGAGATCTCCGAGTACACAAAGCTGCTCGCCGAGGCTCGTGAGCAAGCTCTCGATCGCATGCTCGAAGAAGCGAAAGGGCTCGGTGCCAATGCAATTGTCACGACGCGGTTTGCGACGTCGATGGTCACCAGTGGCGGCGCCGAGTTGCTCGCATTTGGCACGGCGGTCGTTGTTGAGCCGGAATAGGAGTTGGGGATCCGCAGGTCGGTACGGAAGCCGCAGCTGTTCTGGTCGGTGGATCCTGCTTGGGTTATGGCAGGCTTCCATGTCGCCTTAGCGTTCGGCCCTCCGAGAGGAGAGCACGCCTACGGCGACCGCGGCAAGTCCAGCGGTGGCCGTGTCGGATCCTCAACTGATCCGGCTACGGAAGCCGGCCGAACCAGGCGAGCGATGCCACGCCTGCCAGAGCGAGCAGGGCCAACGTCGCTCCGGTGAACCACTCGGTGACCTCCGTCTGTGTCACCTCGATCTGCACGCTGCGACCCAGGTCTTCGTAGACCTGGCTGAGTTCCTGTGCAGTGAGTGCGCTCAGCGACCGGCCGTCGGTCTGGAATGCCAGCTGCTCCAGGGCCTGCCGATTGACCGGCACTGCGATCTGTTCTCCCAACGCGCCCTCGACGAAGCCGTCATCGGTTCCGAACGCGATCGTGTGCACCGGCACGTTGCGCGATCGGGCTTCCGAAGCCGCTTCATCGTTGGGGCGACCCATCGTCGTGTCGCCATCCGACAGCAACACGATGGTGCCGACCGGCTTTGCCTCGTCCAAACCTTCGTTGTCGACGCGCGCCGCGGCGTCGTCGATCGCGTCCAACGCAAGGAAAACAGCCTCGCCGATAGCGGTCCCCTCACCGAGATCGCTGTCACGGTCGATGGTGCGGCGCACCGCATCGAGCCGGGTCGTCGGGGAGATCAACAGCCGGGCCCGGCCATCGAATCCGACCACGCCGACGGCAACCCCCTCGGGAACCGTATCGAGGAAGACGCCGGCGGCTTCCCGGGCCGCAACGGCGCGAGTCGGGGCCACATCCTCGGCCTCCATCGACAACGACATGTCGATTGCCAGCACCACTATCTGCTGCGCTTCCTTGACCTCGCCGGCCACTACGGGTCTGGCGAATGCCAGCGTTGCGGCAACTACCGCCAACAGCACGGCAAAAGCGGCTATGTGCCTGCGCCACCCGGGACGGTCCGGCGCGATCTCATCCAAGAGGTCGATGGTGGTGAAGCGGATCGCGTAGCGGCGGCGGCGGGCCTGGGTGAGTAGATACCCGATACCGAGCGCTGCCGGGATCAGCAACGCGATCAACCGTAGCGGTGACAAGAAAGCGAACCCGTCCATCAGCGCGACCCCGCAGCTGCCAGCAGTCGACTGCGCCGAATGGCCACGAACCGGACGAAGTCGAGGACCCAATCACGGTCTGTGCGCAAGGTCAGATGATCGGCGCCACACCCGGCGAGTTTTGCCGAAATATTGGAGCGGCGGGCAGTGGCCGCGGCTGCGTACCGATCCCTGGTCTCTGCCTCGGCGGTATCGACCAATCGCCTCCGCCCGGTTTCGGGGTCCACCAGTGACACCAGCCCCACGTCGGGGAGCTCGATCTCGCGCGGATCTACCACTTCCACCGCAACTAATTCATGGCGCTGACCAAGCGCTCGCAATGGGCGTACCCAATCGTCTGGTCCGAGGAAATCAGATACCACAACTGCCATTCCTCTCCGGTGGGAGGAACGCCGCACCATGTCGATGGCCGCTGCCAGATCGCCCGTCTCTCCCTCAGCAGGGGTGCGTTGCAGGGCCGTCAGCACTCCGCCAACGTGTCGCGAGCCGCTGCGAGCGGGCACCAGATGCGGTCTGCTTCTTGCCCCGTTCGGTGTCGAGCGCACCGCCCCTATCCGATTCCCGCCTGAAGCGGCCAGCAGGGCAAACGCGCCGGCAGCAGACCAGGCGATTTCGTGCTTGGTGGCCAGGGCCGTACCGAAGGCAAGGCTCGATGATGTATCCAGCACCAACCACAATTCGAGCTCGTGGTCTGCAATGGTGTCGCGTACGTGGGGTTCATTGGTTCGAGCGGTGACGGCCCAGTCGATATGGCGCGGGTCGTCCCCCGCTACATATGGTCGTGCCTCTCCAAACTCGGTGCCATGACCGGGGAAGAGCCCTGCATGGTCGCCGGCGAGCAGACCGTCGAGTCGACGCAGCACCGTGATCTTGAGCCTATCGATCGGCGCTTGAGACGGAGTCGTGGTCCGGGCTGCGCTGGGCAGCTCCTGAACCCCCGATGGGCGGCCGGGTCGCTTCCACATCTCAGCCTCGCATCGCTTGGGCCCGCCCACTCAGCTGAGAGGACGACAGCCGAGGTGCCACCACCGTCGTCAACACTTCGACGAGGACATCGTCGACCGTGACGCCGTCGGCGATAGCGTCGAATGAGGGCACGAGTCGATGATTGAGCACGTCATAGGCGACGTCGTAAACGTCCTGTGGCAGCAGGTGATCTCGTCCTCGCATCAAAGCCAGAGCCCGGCCGGCGTGGATGAGACCGATGCTGGCCCGCGGGCTGGCGCCGTAGGCCAGGAGGCCGTCGATGGCGACGCCGTGCTCGGCCGGATGTCGGGTAGCGAGAACCAGTCGGATCGCGTAGTCCTGAACTACGGGATCCACATGGACGGAGGCCGCAGCCTTCTGCAGGTTCTCCACATCGTCTGTCGACAGAACGCCGTTGGGACTAGCTGCGGTGTGGCTGGCGCGCTCGACGATTTCGTGCTCCTCTTCCGCCGTCGGGTAGTCGACCGGGATTCGCATCAGAAAGCGGTCGCGCTGCGCCTCCGGGAGGGGATAGACACCCTCCGACTCAATAGGGTTCTGCGTGGCTAGGACGAGGAACGGCGACGGAAGGGTATGGGTGACGCCACCGAGAGAGACCTGATGCTCGGCCATGACCTCGAGCAACGCCGACTGCACCTTGGCCGGGGCCCGGTTGATCTCATCGGTGAGCACGAAGTTGGCGAATACCGGTCCTAGCTCGACATCGAATGTCTCGGTCGACGGCCGGTAGATCCGGGTTCCCACGATGTCCGAGGGGAGCAGGTCCGGGGTGAACTGGATCCGAGCAAAGGTACCGCCGAGCGTCCTGGCGAGCGTCGATACGGTAAGGGTCTTGCCAATCCCGGGTACACCCTCGAGAAGACAGTGCCCACCCGCCAGCAAAGCCACCAGCACGCGCTCGAGCACTCGCTCCTGGCCGACGACGACCCGATGCATCTCCGCCAAGACCTGCCGAAGCTGCACACTCGCCAGCGTCAGGTCTGGTGGCGGTGCTGCAGGCTGGATGGGTAGTGGTTGCTCTACCGTCGTCATGTCCCGCCGCCTTCGCTCTCAGGGATGGTGCCCGCAACTCCGAACATCTCGTCGAGGAGTTGTTGCAGTTCGGGGGGAACCAGCTCCGGTCCAAACAGCTCGTCCAGCAGCTCATCCAACCCGGGCAGCTGGTCCAGGGGCTCGCCCGAAGTGCCCGGGCCGAAGAAGAACTCGTCGAGCATCTCCTCGAGACCGGGCAGCGGCTCCGGTTGCAGCGGACCGGGGCTCGGATCGAGTTGGCCGCCGGACGGGAAGAGTTCCTCCATCAGATCCTCGAGGCCGGGGAGTAGCTCGTCGAGTCCCGGCAACAGGTCGTCAAGGCCGGGGAACAGGCCATCCAATCCGGAGCCTTCAGGGGCCGGCACTGCAGGGGCGTCGATGCCGCCGTTGGCCTCGACTTCCTCGAGCAACGACGCAAACGCTTCGACCGGAACGGCGAAACCGACGCCGTCATTACCCCCCGACATCGACGCAATTGCAGTGTTGATGCCGATGACCTTCGCCTCGGCGTCGGCCAGCGGCCCGCCGGAGTTGCCCGGGTTGATCGGAGCGTCCGTCTGGATCAGGCCGGTCAGCAGCCCTACTGGGGTTTCGAGCTCGCGGTCGAGCCCCGAGATGATCCCGGCCGTTACCGATTGCTGGAATCCGAACGGGCTGCCGAGGGCGAATGCCGGCTCACCCACTTCGACGGTGTCGGGTTCTGCAATGGGAGCCTCGACGAGATCGCTGGGGTCTTCGAGAGCAACGACGGCAAGGTCCCGCTCCGGAGCCCGCCCGACAACCCTGCCGTTGAATGTGCGGTCATCGAAGGTGCGAACCGAGACTTCCTCGGTGAACGACACGACGTGGTGGGCGGTGAGTACCAGGCCTGCTGTGTCGTAGATAACGCCTGAGCCGACACCACCTCCGGCGTCCAGGCCGCCGAGGATGTCGATCTGCACTACCGCAGGGCCGAGGGCGGCGGCCACCGAACCGGGGGTGCTGCTTGCCGGGGCAACGGTGGGGGTCACGGGCTCTTCGGCCGAGAACACCCGGTTGCCGAGGAACAGAATCATCGCCGCCACCACGATGCCGACGCCGATGCCGACCAGCGCAAATTTGAGTCGACGGCGTTTGGGCGGAGGGGCCGGGGCGTCAACCGGGGGTAGTTCAATCGTGGGCGCCGTCGCTACCGGGTCTACGGCGTATTGCGGGATCTCGTCCGCAACAGGCGGCGAGGCGGGTAAATCGCGCCAGGACCGGTGTTGCGTTCGTTCCTCCCGGGTGTCGAGCTGTGTCAAGGGATCCTCCGAGATGCGTTGCGGGAGCAACATACGAAGGGACGCATAAAGCGGGCGTCAAGCCGGGATCGGGCCCTTTTGCCATGGCATCGCCGCCGGGTGGATGGCGTCTTGCGCAACGACGTCCTTGCGATCGGAGTCAGTGTCCAGCGGGAGCCAGAGGGCAAATACCGAACCGCCGCCCTCCTCCGAGTCGATCGTGACCAACCCCCCCTGTGCCTCTGTGAGCTGGCGGGCGATGGTAAGTCCCAGTCCGCCGCGGCCGGCAGTGGCGCGGTCCCGATCATGGCGACCCTGCCACCCCCGCTCGAATATCCGAGCGTGCAGTTCCTGAGGGAGGCCTGGCCCTTCGTCACCTACGGCAATCCATCCCCATCCGGCAGTGCTTCCCCAGTCCAGCGAGATGGTCGATCCGCTCGGGGCGAGCCGGACGGCATTGCCCACGAAGTTTCCGACGGCGGTTCTCACGGCCGCCGGGTCGACTTCGGAGACAACTACCGGAGTGGTGCCGATGGCTATCAGATGCAGACCTCGGGATCGAGCAGGCCCGGCAAACTCGGCGATTACTTCGCCGGCCAGTGTTGCCAGGTCGACCTCGCGGTCGTCGGTCTCAACGGCGAGGCGGCCGTGTCCGGCGAGGTCGTCGACGGTGCGACCCATTCTGACGGCAGCACGACGAGCCGCCTCGATGTAGTCCGCAGGCTTTCCGTCCTGCGCCGCCAGTTCGAGATTGGTGCCCATCACCGCAAGTGGTGTGCGCAGTTCGTGCACCACCTCTTGCAGCCGGCGCTCCCGCTCCTCATCTGCTGTCTCGATATCGGCCAGAGCACTGTCGACGGCTCTGAGCATCCGACCGGCGGCAAACCAACCAACTCCGATAGCGGGTAGGAGCGATACCGCAAGCGCAATCAAACTCCAGCGCAGCGTGTCGCTGCGGGCCTGTGCGGCGGCCGCGGCCGCCCCCTCGTCCGCCACGATGACGACGGTCACATCCTCTCCGACACGTGCTGCTCCGGCGCGCGTGCCGTCATCTGTGTTGCGGGATTGCCACCCGGCGATCACCGTTGCGCCGATCGCGATCGTCGCCGCCACGAGCAGCGTCGATATGGTCAAGCCAACCGCAAGCCGACCTCGCAGGAGGCGGCGGTTCTTGCGCAGACTCGAGACCGTCATGATGGGCTCCGCAGAATGTAGCCGCGCCCGGGGAACGTTTCGATGGGCTGCTCGCCTGCGGCGTCGGCCAGCTTGCGGCGCAGGTTGGAGATCGTCATCCGGACCGTATTGGTGAATGGATCGGCGTGTTCATCCCACACGTGTTCCAGGAGCCGCTCGGCGCTGTGGATCTCGTCGGGGTGGAGCAAGAACCAACGCAGCAGGGCGAATTCCTTGACGGTCAGATCAACCGGCTCGTTTCGATAGGTGACCTCGTGGCGGGCGGTGTCCATCTCGATACCGGCCTGTGCGATCACAGACCTTCCATTGGCGGTGTCGCGCCGCAAGAGAGCGCGGACGCGGGCGTTGAGTTCGTCTAGGGAGAAGGGTTTCACGAGGTAGTCATCCGCTCCGCTATCGAGTCCTGTAATCCGGTCGTCGACGCTGCCGCGGGCGGTCAACATGATGACCTTCGGCTGTGTCCTCCCAGAAGTGCCGGCGTAGCCGGAGCCGGCGACGACCTGGCGGCACACATCGAGGCCGTCCCCGTCGGGCAGGTTCAGGTCGAGGCAAACCAGATCGTACTCGTTGACGGCGGCGCGATCGAGGGCGGTTGCGCCGTCGGCCGCCAGGTCGACTGCGTAGCCGCTGCTGCGAAGACTGGTTGCGATCGCGGTGGCAAGGTCTCTCTCGTCTTCGACGATCAGAATCCGCATTACAACGTCCGATCGGGCGCGTCGGCAGCAGCGACCCAGGCGTCGCGATGTAATGATCGCTGTGCGTACGCGCTGATTTCCAGATACATCTTCAGCACTTAGACGCAACAGGAGCCCATTGAGTTCCCTGGAGTACGGGAACCGCCGCTCTACGCTGGACTGTGATGGAGCGGAATCTGAACGGCCGGCGGGAGCGAACCCGCCACATCATCTTCGATCACAACACGCCGGAGTCGCGAGCCTTCGACGTTGGCCTGATGGCGCTGATCGTCTTCAGCGTCCTGCTCGTGATGCTGGAGACCGTTGAGGAGGTCGACGCCCGCCATGGCGCGTTGCTGCTGGTCCTGGAATGGATCGTCACCATCCTGTTCACCATCGAATACATCGCCCGGCTGTGGACTGCCGACGACAGGGTCCGTTACGCCAGGAGCTTCTTTGGAGTCGTAGATCTCATGGCGATTCTGCCCGTCTACCTCAGCCTGTTCTTCCCGGGGGCGCAGTCGCTGTTGGTGATTCGCTCACTGCGTTTGCTGCGCGTGTTCCGGGTGTTCAAGATGGCCCGCTGGCTCAGCGAGGCCAACTACCTGATCCGGGCGATTCGGGCGAGCTCACGCAAGATCGTTGTTTTCCTCGTCGTTGTCATTTTGATCAACGTGATTGTCGGATCGAGCATGTACTTGATCGAGGGCCCGGAGAACGGGTTCGACTCGATGTTCCGCGGGCTCTACTGGTCTATCGTCACGATGAGTACGGTGGGCTTCGGCGATATCGCGCCGTCGACGCCACCAGGCCAGGTGCTGGCGGCAATCCTGATGATCACCGGCTACAGCATCATCGCGGTCCCGACCGGGATTGTGTCGGCCGAGGTCGCCGTCGCCGGTCAGCGCGAGAGGTCCTGCCCCGGCTGCGGTTCCGCGGTGCACTCGAGGTCGGCGCGGTTCTGCGACGCCTGCGGTACCGAGCTGCCTTAACCGGCTCAGCCAGGAGCGATACGGCCCCAATCCTGCGTGTCGTACTCCCGCTCCTGGGGTGGCACCCCGACGAGCTGATCCTGTGATTCGGCGGGCAGGTCGGCGGGCCAGAAGCCCCTCTCTCCATCGTCCCGGATCGATGAGATCGCCAGCGGGGCGTTGTGCCATGGAACGGCGACGGCGTACTCGACGACACCCGGATCGCCGTCGTAGCCGATGTTGGCATCCCAACCTTCCTCGTCGAACAGGGCTTCTCGAGCCGACGGGTCGGATCCACGCCGACAACACCAATCGAATCCGTGAACCAGTTCCCAGACCGAGCCGGATCTCGCATACTCCGCTGAACCGAGCGCCGCCGAGGAATGCAAGATGGATACCTGATCGTCACCGGCAATCACTACGTTGACCGCGCCGATAGTCTCTCCGGTGACTCCCAGGTACAGAATCTCATCGCGGTACATGAAATGAGCGGTCGCACCATCGGACATCAACACAGCAGCCGCTGCCGACCACTCTTCCGCCTCCATGACACCGTCGATGATCGGTGGCTCGGCACGAGGTGCGGCCAGCGTGGAGGAGGCGGTGGCGACGGTGGCGATCGTGGCGGTCGTTGTTCCCGGAAGCGTTGTCGCCGGGGCCAGGGTTGTCGGCGAGATAGCCGTCGTTGGTGCGGTTGAGCCGGCAACCGCCGACTGGATCTCTGAAGAGGGAACGGCGGGATTCGAGCCTCCACATGCTGCGAGGAGGAAGGCAAGCACTAGGAGCGGCGCCTTGGTGAGCATGACCTCTCTAGAGAGACATCTCCAACCATAGCCGCCAACGCGATACGCTCTGCCTTGGAACAGAAGAAGGGATCGATGCGAGCGTACGAGCTCTCCAGACCGGGCCCGGTAGAGGTGCCTCGCTTGCATGCGGCGGATCGGCTCGACTTCGAACCGGCTGCCGGCGAGGTGTCCATCGATGTCGCTGTCTGTGCAGTCTGTCGAACCGATCTGCAGATCGTCGAGGGAGACCTCACCGCACGTCGGCTGCCTATCGTCCCCGGTCATCAGGCAGTCGGTCGGGTGCGCGCGATCGGTCCGGGAGTTGAAGGGTGGCAGCCGGGCGACCGGGTTGGCGTGGCCTGGCTGGGTGGAGCCTGCGGATCATGCCCGCGGTGTGACGAGGGGCTGGAGAACCTTTGCGAGCAGGCGAAATTCACCGGGTGGGACCGCGACGGTGGCTTCGCCGAGTCGATGTCCGCCCGGGCAGATTACGTCTATCGCATCCCCCCGGCCTTCAGCGATGCCGAGGCGGCGCCACTGTTATGCGGCGGCATAATCGGCTATCGATCGCTCCGTATCGCAGGTATCGAACCGGGGGGCCGGCTCGGGCTGTATGGCTTCGGCGCCTCGGCGCTGCTTGCGCTGCAGGTTGCCCGCCACTGGGGGTGTGAGCTCTTCGTCGCGACCCGGTCACGGGCCGAGCAGGCGCGGGCATTGGAGATGGGTGCGGTGTGGGCGGGCTCCTACCACGAGCAGCCCCCGGTGGCACTCGACGCTGTAGTCACCTTTGCCCCAGTTGGGTTTGTCGCAATCGAGGCCCTCAAGGCGCTACGCCCCGGCGGCACCGTCGCCATCAACGCAATTCACCTCGACACGGTGCCGGAATTCCCCTACGAGTTGCTGTGGATGGAGCGAGGGATTCGCAGCGTCGCCAATTTCAGCAGGCGGGACGCCGAGGAGTTCCTCCGGCTCGCCGCCGAGATACCCATAACGACCGTGGTCGATCCCTACCCGTTGGCCGATGTGAACGTTGCCTTGCGTCGACTCAAGACGGGCGAGGTCGAAGGAGCGGCAGTGCTCGTCACGAAGCAGCACCGTTCAGGTCGAATCGGTGGATTGCCGGTCTAGCGCAACTGCACCTGCGAGGAAGATCGGTACCAATGCGAATGCATAGCGAATCTCGATGACTCGATCGAGCACGCCAAGCAAGGTCGGCGTCACCGTGATCGCTACTCCCGAGGCAAAGGCCGCCAGTGCGATGAGCCGTGGTTCGGGCAGCGCCGGGTCGTCGAGAAGACGCGCCAGTGACACCGGGTAGAGAACTGCGATTCCCAATCCGGCGAGCGTCATCGCTACGACCAGGAGCTGTGCCGGTAGATCGGGTATCACCACCAGGGCCGCAGCCCCGCAGACGAGCGCCCCCAATGCGACCGGGTCGAGCCGTCCCAAGGATCGAGGCCCGATGAGCCGGCCCACCGCCATTCCGATGGCAAAGGAGGCTGCCAGTCCGCTCGCTGCATCCACCTCGACCCCGGAGTCGACCAAGCGAGCTGCCCCCCAGGTCCAGAAGCAGAATTCTGCCGATACGGCGAGGACGATGACCGACCAACGTCGCCAGGTGTTTGCGGTCATCCTTTCAGCTTTTACCGCTTCATTTGCAGAAGGGCGGTCGATTCCGAGTCCCTCCGAAGCGCGCACCCGACGGACCGCCACTATCACCAACCAGAACGCGGGCACGATCAGACCAACGCGGCCGGTCGTGAACCGTCGATCGGAGAGAGCAATCACCGCCGGGGCCGCCAGCCCGGCGATCGACGAGACTCCGACCGCCATGGCAAGTCGCCCGGCGCGATGCTCGACGCCGATGAGCGCCGGGGTCGCTATCAAGAACGCCGCACAGCCTATGCCTTGAAGTAGTCCACCGGCAACGAGCAGCGGAACGGTGCTTCCGAAACCGAGCAGCAGCACGCCGGCAGTCACGACGACGGCTCCGACCCGGGTGACCGGTTCCGCCCCGTGGCTGAGGATGCGGCGCCCCAGGAATCCCGCCCCGAGCAGCCCAAATCCGAATGCGGAGCCCAGCCATGCGAGTTGATATCGCGGGACATCGAGATCGCGCGCGCCGAGCACGAGTACCGGCCCTAGTCCGCCGATGCACCAGCCGATGGCAGCTTGGATCGCGAGGGCGTGGCGATCGCGGGCAATCCGCTGCAACATTGTCACCGACACCGACCCTCGAGGCGCATGATTGCGAGTGTAAGGCACGGCCTTTGCGGGTCGGTTGCCAAGGACCTCGATCCGGCGGCAGGGCCCGGGTGGCCTTCCCTCGCCGTTCTTGCGTGACTGGTGGCCGGCGATATCGGCCATGCCCTATCGCGCGCCCGCTCCGCAGGAACGGATCAATCGAGTCCGACGCGCTCGTTGAACTGCTCGATGAGTTCGTCGATGGGGTCGGCCAGGGCTTGGATGCTGGTCCAGTACTCGGGGTCGTACCACTGCGCCTGGATCTCCTCGTAGGTCTTGCCCTGCTGTTCGACCCAGGTGTAGTACTTCAGGTTGTGAACCCGCTTCTTGTCGTAATAGGTCCACTCCTGGACATGGTCGATCCCAGTCCCATACAGGTAGCGAGCCGCGGTGGCCGTAGCATCCATCCTCGTGTACTCGCCCCGCTCCTCGGTGAGCTCACCAAGACGTGACCCGTACATCTCCATCGAGTCGGTACCAAGCGTCACGATGACGTCGTTGCCGGTCAATTCGTAGTACTTGGCCATCTTGATGGCCATCAGCATGTTGCCCACGCCGGAGATCCCGAGCAGCCGCAGGTTTTCGACGAGATCTGAGTCAACACCCATGTCGGCCAGAAACTCTTGGCCGTTCGGCTCGTTGAACAACCGGATGATCGACATCGTCGCCTCGTCGTCGATGCCGATCGCCAGATCGGTGTTCTTGACGTTGTGGATCCACGGGATGTGCTTGTCCCCGATGCCCTCGATGCGGTGCTCGCCGAACCCGTTGTACAGAATCGTCGGGCACTGCACTGCCTCACCGGCGGCGATCTTCGACGTTGGGTACAGCTGCTTCAGGTAATCGCCAGACGCGATTGTCCCGGCAGAACCGGTGGTCAAGGTAACTCCGGCGAACCTGTCGTTTTCACCCAGTACCTCGTTGAGCACCTCGACCATGGCCGGGCCGGTGATCGAGTAGTGCCACAGGTAGTTGCCGAACTCTTCGAACTGGTTGAAGATCACCAGGTCTTCGCCCGATTGCCGTAGCTCGTTGCACTTGTCGAAGATCTCCTTGACGTTCGACTCTGTGCCCGGTGTCTTGATGATCTCGCCGGCAACGCTGTCCAACCACTGGAAGCGCTCGGCACTCATGCCTGCCGGCAGGATGGCGATCGACTCGCACGCCAATAGATTGGAGTCGTAGGCCCCGCCGCGGCAGTAGTTGCCGGTTGACGGCCACACCGCCTTCTGGGTGACCGGATCGAATTGACCCGTCACCAGACGAGGAACAAGGCAGCCAAACGCTGCACCCACCTTGTGGGCTCCGGTCGGGAACCACTTGCCCTCCAGCATGATGATCCTGGCGTCTACGCCGCTGATTTCAGAAGGAATCTCCAGGTAGTTGACCGGCCCGAACCCGCCACCATGTGGAGTGGGTTCGTTGTGCCAGTTGATACGAAACAGGTTCAGGGGATCCAGATCCCACAAGCCAATGTTCTCGAGTTGGGTCTTGATCGAATTGGGAATCAGCGAAGGATCGCGCATCTGCTTGAACGTCGGGATCCGGATCGATCTTTCGTGAGCTCGGCTTGCTGCCGACTCCAGCGTCGCCTCATGCATCGTGAGATCGATCATGTTTCTTGTCCCTTCATTGGTGTCCCAATGCTTCTTTGAGTGCGTCCAGGGTGGGGTCGATGTACATCGGTTTGGTGCCGGCGGCGGTCACCGCCTTCATCGCCGAGGCAACGTCTTTTAGTCCGCTACCCGTTGAGAGTACGACAACTTCGTCGCTTGGGGAGACCAGACCCCGGTCGACCGCTGCGATCAACCCGGCGTATGCCGCAGCCCCGGCAGGCTCGGCAAAGACGCCGGCGCCACCTGCCATTGCCGGCACCGCATCCAGGATGTCATCATCGCTTACTCGAATGTAAGCGCCGCCGGTTTCTGTGACCGCCCGCATCGCCTTGATGCGGTCGCGGGGTAGATCGGCACTGATCGAGTCGGCGACGGTGTCGGCTGCGATGGGCGGCTTGGTCAGAACGTCGTCTCCCGATTCGTAGGCCTGCACCATGTAGTCGCTGCCCGCCGATTGGATGCCGTACAGGCGCGGTGGCTCGTCGATCCAGCCCAGGCTGAGGGCGTCTCTCATCGCCTTGTGCACGCCGCCGATGATCGAGCCATCGCCGACACTGACAAAGATGGCGTCGGGGGTGCTCCATTCCAGATCTTCGAGTATCTCGAAACCGGCGGTCTTCTTGCCCTCGGTCATGAATGGGTTGAAACCGGTGTTGCGGTTGTACCAGCCGTACGCTTCCGCGGCGAGCATGCAGAGCTCGAAGCTCGCGTTGTAGTTGCCGTTGACCAGGGCGACGGTGGAGCCGTAGGCGAGTAGCTGGGCGATCTTGGCCTCGGGCGCAGTCTTGGGGACGAAGATGACGTTCTTCTGCCCGACACTCGCTGAGATCCCCGCAAGCGCCGCCGCCGCGTTCCCGGTGCTGGCCGTCGTGATGACCCCGGCGCGGCGTTCTTGGGCCTTGACCACGGCCATCGCGGAAGCGCGATCCTTGAGCGACGCCGTTGGCTGGCGTCCCTCGTCCTTGACCCACACCTTGGCGATGCCGAGATCGGCAGCGAGCGGTGCCGCGTCGTACATCGGAGTTCCGCCAACGGTGAGCGGCGGGACTGAAGCGTCGGGCCGCACCGGCAACAGCGGCCGGTAGCGCCACATGGTGCGATTGCGGTTGGCGTCGAGATCTTTCTTGGTCCAGCTGCTGGCAATCCGCTCGTAGTCGTAGCGGACGTCGAGGATGCCCTCATTGCCATGATCAGTACAGACGTACCCGGCGAAATCCGCCGGGTACGTCTTGTCACAAATCACACAGGCGAAGCCTGTGACATTGCTCATCGCACGATCCGAGTTCCAGTTTCGCCGGCCATGGCCCGTTCCAGGTTCTCCGGATTGGTGATCAAGGCCTCCTTGCCACCGGCCTCGAGGAACTGCACGACGGCACGCATCTTCGGCGCCATCGAGCCCTCGGCGAAATGACCTCCCTCGGCGAGGTACTGCTTGACCTCATCGAGGGTGAACTGCGCAACCCACTCCTCGTTCTCCTTCCCGAAATTGAGCGCTACCTGCTCGACCGCAGTCGAGATCAGTAGCAGGTCGGCATCCACCTGGCTGGCCAGCAGCGCCGAGGCCAGGTCCTTGTCGATCACGGCGGGGATTCCCCGCAAGTCGCCGTTCTCGTCGGCGACGACGGGTATCCCACCGCCGCCGACGGCGATGGTGACGACGCCGGCGTCGAGTAGTTGCTTGATCACCTCGAGTTCGACGATGCGCATCGGCCTGGGTGAAGCGACGACTCGGCGCCAGCCGCGGCCGGCGTCCTCCTTGACGTCCCAGCCATCCTCGTCGCGCCGCTTGATGGCCTGGGCCTCGTCCATGAACGAGCCGATCGGCTTACTCGGGCTGTCGAAGGCGGGATCCGTGGCGTCGACCTCGACCTGGGTGACGACCGTGGCGACACTCTTGTTGACGCCCCGCTGGCGGAAATCGTTCACTAGGTTCTGCTGCAGCATGTAGCCGATGGCGCCCTGGGTGTCGGCTCCGCAGTAGTCGAGCGGGATCTCGTGGAGCTCGCTGCTGGCCATCTCGGAACGGCGGAGGATGAAACCAACCTGCGGGCCGTTGCCGTGCGAAATCGCCACGTCCCAGCCCGCCTCTACGAGCGATGCAATGTGTTCATCGGTCTCCGCCGCAGCCAGGTACTGGTCCTGTACCGACGTGTGATCGGCATCGGGGATCAGCGAGTTGCCGCCGATGGCGATTACGGCCCGTGGCATTACTCCCACACTCCGAGGATGGAGGACAGGAGCGCCATACGCATGACGACCCCGTTGTACGCCTCTTGCCAGTAGCGGGCATGCTTGAGGTCGTCGACCTCGGGAAGCAGTTCGTCCCGGCGGGGGAGCGAGTGCAGCACGATCGAGCTGCCCTTCGCCTTCTTCATGACCTCCTGGGTCACCTGGTAATTGGCTGCGGTTCGGGCATAGACCTCGGCCTTGTCCTGACGAGCCTTCGTGTAGTCGGGTTGGACGACCGGTTCCATGTAGATGACGTCGGTGTCGGCGATTGCCTCGTCGATGTGCTCGACGATGCGATAGTTGGTGCCCTTCTCGTCGAGTTCGGCAAGGAACTCGGGGAGTGGCGACATCTCGTCCGGCGCCAGGATGACCATCTCGGCATCGAACTGCGACAGCGCATAGCCGAGTGAATGCATGGTGCGCATACGGTGGTCTCCCACGGCGAGAAAGCTCTTGCCGTCGACCGAGCCCATCTCCTTGGTAACGGTGTAGAGGTCGGTGAGAACCTGTGTGGGGTGTTCGCCCCAGCCGTCGCCGCCGTTGATGACGGGGATGGAGGACCACTTGGCGGCTTCATGCGGGGCACCCTGGTCGTAGTGGCGCATGACGATGACGTCACCGTAGAACTCCAGCATGTGCACGGTGTCCTTGATCGACTCCTGATAGAAGTCGCCGGCTCGGGTCATTTTGGCGTCGGCGAAGCCTGTGACGTGACCGCCGAGGCGATGCATGGCAGCCTCATGGGCGAGCCGGGTTCGCGTCGACGGCTGATAGAAGGCTGTGACGAGAGTCTTGTGAGCGAGCATGTCGGAATTGCGACGCTCGCGAGCGATGGGCTCCACCCGGTCGGCAATCTCGAACAGGTGCATGAACTCGTTGCGTTCGAAATCTTTCAAAGACAGGATGTCCCGTCCCGCAAAACTGCGCATTTCGTCGGCCCTCCTTAAGAGCGTGGAATGACACGATTTGTGCCACGAGCCTCGTCTTCAGGCTCGGCCCGTCGGAGTGTGGCATTTGCACTCCTTTTGGGGTCTTGTTCAATTGGTCATACTATACTACAATATGATCACAGTACTGGCTAGTCCCGATTTCAGATGATCACTCGAAACCCGTCACTCACCGATCAGGTCAAGGCTCACATCAAAGAGCAGATCGTCAATGATGAGTTCGCAGACGGGCGAATACCGCCGGAAGCCACCCTGGCTGAGGATCTTGGCGTTAGCCGAACCACGATTCGGGACGCGCTCGGCAAGCTCGAGCACGAAGGTGCCATCTACCGCAAGCAGGGCGCCGGGACCTTCGTCAATCAGGCCGGCCTCCAGATCAAGTCCCGGCTCGAGGAGATCTGGTCCTATGAACAGGTACTCGAGGACCACGGCTACAAGCCTTCGGTAAGGGTGCTCACCGACGAGATTTTCCCGGTCAACCCAGAGACCGCCGAGGCGCTGCAGTTGGATGAGGGCGACGAGGTGCTGGTGATCGAGAAGGTCTTCCTGGAGAACTCGACCCCGGTCGTGCTGACGCGGAACCGGATTCCGGCAGCCTTGCTCTTGGGATCCGATCGCAAGCGGAAGGACCTCCCCATCTATGAGTACTTGGAGGAGTACTGCGACCGCCGCCTCAGCTATTACCTGTCTGAGATCGTGCCTGTATCTCTAGATGCAGATCAGGCGGCGAAGCTCGGGGTGAAGGAGGGAACTCTCGGGCTCTCGTTCGTCGAGGTGGGATATGACCAGAACAACGAGGCGATCGTGCATGCCACCTCCTACTTCCGAGATGACTTGCTCCGTTTCCGTCTGATTCGACGAAGGGCCGGGGCTTAGGGCAATGAGAACGGCAAACCGCAAAGGAGAGCAGTAAATGCAGACACATCTGCATGGTCGTGACATGATCACGACCCAGGAATGGACCAAGGACGAGCTCGACACGATCATCGATGTCGCGCTGGATCTGAAGCGGCGCCGGGCTCTCGGCGAGCAGCATGCGTTGCTGGACAACAAGGTGTTGGCGATGCTGTTCTTCTTCTCGAGCACCCGGACCCGAGCCAGCTTCGAGGCCGGCATGGCTCAACTCGGAGGGCATGCGATGTTCCTCGACTCGACCAGCACCCAAATCGGCCACGGTGATACGTGGAAGGAGATCGGCGAAATCCTCGGCCGCTACAACGACGGCATCGCCATCCGCAACGTCGACTGGGACATCGGCAACAAGTACATCCGCGCCGTTGCCGAGGCCAGCCGGACTCCGGTGCTCAACATGCAGTGCGACTGGTATCACCCGTTCCAGGCGCTTGCCGACCTGTTGACCGTCATCGAGCAGAAGGGCGATCCCCGCAAGCTGACGTTCAACATGAGCTACGCCTATGCGGCCAGCTATCAGAAGCCGATCAGTGTCCCGCAGTCGGTCATTCTGCTGATGACTCGCTACGGCGCCAATGTGCGGCTGACCCGCCCGCCTGAATTCAAGCTGTATCCGGAGATCGTTTCCCAGGCCGAGGAGAATGCCAAGAAGGCTCACGGCAGCTTCGAGATCTTCGAGGACTTCGAGGAGGGCATGGCCGGCGCGGATGTTGTCTATGCCAAGGCGTGGGGCTCGATGCTGACCACCTCCGACCATGAGGAGTCGGCGAAGATCTCCGAGAAGTACACGGACTGGATCGTCGATGCCCGCCGTATGGAGATGGCCGATGAGGACGCCATCTACATGCACCCGCTGCCGGCGGACCGCAATATCGAGGTTGCAGACGAGGTCATCGACGGCCGCTGGAGCCGGGTCTTCGACCAGGCCGAGAACCGGCTGCATGCGCAGAAGGCCGTCATGGCTTTGACCATGTAGCGCAACCAGTGGTTCTGGCGTCTAAGACCGGAATATCTTCCGCTCCGGGACCAAAGCTACGCACAGGAAGCCAGGGCAGGGGCCCCGGCTTCCCTTGAAACAGGGTCTGAGATCGCTGCTACTCGCCGTAGAGCGTTGCCTCGGTGACGCTCTTGTACAAAGCGTTGGTCCAGTTTTCGGACTGCTGATCCGAGAACGACACATGCTCATTCATGAGCCGGCCGTACGCGCTGTCGGGGTCCTTCCCGGCGACTGCCAGCTCATCCTGGGTGCCGTAGCTGGCCATCTCGACGAGCGTATGAACAGATCCGACACCTTCTGGGCGTAAATGGCGAAGTAGGTTCCGATGTACTTCGCTCCGGGCGGATGGGAATTGGCGAGTTCCCTCTCGTTGGCATCGAGCCACTCCTGGAATTCTCTCGACTTGCCTTCTGTGAGATCGCCTGCGATGTGCGCGATGAATCCCGTACTCGTTCTCTCCCTTCCTTGCGAGCCGCTTGCCCGCTCCGATCGAACCTACAGGGTGACCGCCGCAAATGGGTAGTGACCTGAGGGTGAGAACGTCTGTATCGTGGCGCCGCCCGCAGTACGGATCGGAGAAGGCATGTACGGATCGATCGGCCAGATTGTTGGCGTGCCCGGGAAGTGGGGCGGACCAGCCGCCGGCTTCGCCTGCATAGGATCGGCGCCGTTTGTATGAGCAATATGATCACCAACGGCTCGAAGGATCCAGACTCCCTTTTGCCTACCGAGGGTTGGGATGGCAAGCAGGCACTTGCAGATCCGCGGGGAATCCCCGAGGTGGAAGCTGCGATCGTCGATGTACGCCCGCTGATCGCCGGGTCGGGAAGCCCCATTGAGACCGAGCCAACCGGGGGTTAGGGCTGGGATGAAGGTCGTCGACTGGCTGCTGGACCCGGAAGACTCGGACCCGGCCATTCGCTGGCAGGTGATGAGGGATCTCCTCGGCTGCCCAGAGGCCGATTGGTCGGTGGAGCGAGCCAAGGTCGAGACCGAGGGTTGGGGAGCGCGCCTTGTGGCGCTCCACGACGAAGATGGGCAGTGGGCGGGCGGTGCCTATTTTCCCGGTGACTTCGATTTCGACGGTCCGGAGGCCCTTCCTGGTGCCGGCCAACCCTGGACCGCTACCACCTACTCACTGTCGCAGCTCCGCGACTTCGGTCTGGATCCAGAGTCCGCGTCCGCTCAACGATTCGTGCAACTGATTGGCGAGAACTCTCGCTGGGAAGAGGGGAATCAGCCTTACTGGGAAGGCGAGGTCGAGCCGTGCATCAACGGGATCACCGTTGCCAACGGGTCCTACTTCGGGGTCGATGTCTCGTCGATCGTCGATCGGCTCCTGGGCGAGCGACTCGATGATGGCGGTTGGAACTGCGAGGCGGTCAATGGTTCCGTCCGCTCTTCGTACGACACGACGATCAATGTACTCGAGGGTCTGCTCGAGTTTGAGCGTGCCACCGGTGGGACGGCAGAAGAGCGCAACGCACGCCACGCCGCCGAGGAATTTTTGCTGGAACGACAACTCTTTCTCCGGCTAAGCACCGGGGAGCCGGCCGACGGCGATTTCTTGCTGTTCCGCAACCCGTCCCGCTGGCAGTACGACATCCTCCGTGCCCTCGATTATTTCCGCAGTGCCGGTGTGCTCACGGGCACCGATCCCGACCCGCGCCTCGCAGCGGCGGTCGAGCACGTCCGCTCGAAGCGCAACGGCAACGGCAGGTGGAAGCTCGACAAGAGTCCCAAGGGACGAGTTTGGTTCGGCATCGACGACGGGCCGGGGAAGCCGTCGCGCTGGGTGACCCTACGGGCGCGGCGTGTCCTCGACTGGGTGGGTGTGGATTGAGCCGGCCGCTGGTGTTTCGAACGACCAACCAGAGGACGACCTCGACTCTCTCGCCGGCTCAGTAGCCTTGTTGGTACACCGTGACACACCATCCCCTCGGCACTGACGGGTCGGGAGCATTCACCCGGGACCGCCTCACCTTCCTGGCCTACGGGATGGCGCTCACCTTCGGCTATGCAGTGGCTGCACTCGGGCCTGCCATGCCCCTGCTTCGTGAGGACCTCGGCATCAGTCGTACTGTCGGAGGGCTTCATTTCACGGTGCTGGCGGCAGGTTCGGTGCTGACGGGACTAGTGGTGGGAAGGATCGTTCCCGTGTGGGGGCGCCGGAGGTTGTTCTGGACGGGGGGAGCCGGGGTAGCCGCAGGATCGCTTCTGATCGGCGCCGGGTGGCATCCGACAATCACGATGGCGGGATGCCTTGTTGTGGGAGCGTCGGGTAGCGCCACAGTCATTACCGTTCAGGCTTCGCTGTCCGACCGCCATTCCTCGCACCGCCCCGTGGCTCTCACGGAGGCAAACATGAGCATGAGCGTCGGCACCGTCATTCCCGCTTTAGTGATCGGCGCTTCCGTCGCTGTCGGGGCCGGTTGGCGGCCCGCGTTCGTCGCACCTGCCGCGCTCTGGATCACGCTCTTGCTGCTGCTGCGATCTGAGGTGTTCCCTGCGGCGGCTGCGACCGGTCAACCCGGACACCGCCGGGCATTGCCCGGGGCCTACTGGTGGTTCTGGGCAGCCTTTATCCCGGCAGTCGGCGCCGAGTGGTCCGTCGGCGCCTGGGGTGCCGACTACCTGGTGAGCGTTGCCGGGACCAAGGAAGGAGCGGCCTCATTCCTCATGTCGGGTTTCTTCGGAGCCATGGTTCTCGGTCGATTCCTCGGGGGAAGGGTCGCCCGGAGGACCAAACCGTTTCCCCTTTTGCTGGGAACGACGACTCTGGGGCTGGGTGGTGCATTCTTGTTGTGGGGCTCCGGTTCCCGGCCTCTTGTCGTATGCGGCCTCTTCGTTACCGGGCTGGGCATCTCGATGCTATTCCCGATGCTGCTGTCGCTGGCGATAGGCATTGTTTCGGATCGACCCGACGTTGCGGCGGCCCGGATCTCCATCGCAGCAGGTGGCTCGGTGATCGTGGCGCCGCTTACCCTGGGCGCCCTGGCGGATCAGATCGGGATTCGTGGTGCCTTTGGCCTCGTGCCCGGGCTGCTGGTGTTTGTCGTTCTGTTTGCCGCACTCGGGCGGCGGGCGAGCGTTGGGCAAGAGCCGTCCGTCCCGGTCTGATACGGTGAGCGGTCCAACCAGGAGGAAGTTGTGCGCGTAACGCTTCACGCAGATGTGGACTCTGAGGTCGACCCGGAGCTCATCCGCAAGGCATTGCTCGACTTCACAGATCGTCGGCCCGATATCTGGCCCCAGCTCGATCGAAAGACATATGAGCTGCACTGGCTCGGCGAAACCGGAGCAGAGGTCACGGAAGGAAGCCCCTTCCCCAGGGTCTGGTCGCGCGAGCGCTACGACTGGTCACACCCGACGAAGATCACCTGGACGGCAGTCGAGTCGAACTTCTGCACGCCGGGCAGTCACATCTCGATGGACGTCACCCCAAACGGCTCCGGAGGCAGCCGGGTCGCCGTCACCTGGGATCGGACGGCGGCAAATCTGCGTGGGCGAATCAACCTTGCCGTAATCGCTGTTGGAGGGAACCGTTTGCTGCGCTGGGCAACCCACAAATCGCTGCGGGATGTGGCAAAGGCCTACAGCGAGTGAGAGATTGCGATGTGCGCCACGCGGTCAGACGCCGACGATCGGCAGGGCCGACTCCGGAAAGACCCACAACGCCTCGTTGAACATGGCAAACGCCTTGGCTCCGGGCTCACCCTCGGGGAATTCGTACTCTGGGAGTTCGGCGCAGGCCTCGAGCGCCTTCTTCGCGTCGTCTTCTGCCGCGCCGGTTATGTCATCGGCGGCTATCTCATCACCATCGGCTTCTTCATCGCCGGGGGCTCGGGCGCACTGCTGCAAGTGGCCGAACGGGATTCCGTAGTAATCCTTGATGCGCTTCCCGTAGGCCATGGCCCATTCGGGTGGCCCGCCCTTCGTCTTCTCGCCATCCGGAGTCCCTACGTCACCGGCGACGGTGTTGTCGGCGGACTTGCCGTGGCCGGGCGGTGGCCCGGGAACACCACCCGGTGCTGCACTCACGGGCACTGCACCTACCAGCAGCAGCGCTACGGTGGCTACCAGCACGATCAATCGGTTTCTCATTCGGTTCCTTTCCTCAAGGTTGATTGCCGGGCGGATCCGGCCGTCCGGGCTTGGAATCGCTCAGGCCCGGTGGATTGGCAGGGACATCATCTCGTTCTCCCGACTCCTTGTCGGAGAGACGCGGTGGGTCCGTCGAGGTTTCAGTAGGCGTGACGGGATCCCGATCGGAGAGGCCGGGTGGGTCTACCCGGCCATGGGCGGGCGGCCCGGGAGCTGCGGACTTCGGTCGATCTTCTGGCCCGCCGATCTGACGAGCGAGCTCTGCGACACGGGCGCCGTCGACATCGCCGACGTTCTCCGAAATGTAGGTGAGTAGGCCCGCAACTCCTTCGCGGGTTGTCGCCGATGGAGCGGCACCAGCATGACCTACGCGAGTCGCCGCATCCATCAGTGCCTCTGCTGCCGCGCCACCGTTCGATTCGTTCTCTTCCAGTGTCTCGGCGGCATGTTGCAAGCCAAGATCGACTTCGCCGGAGTCGACGAGCGCTGCGGCTTCGCTCAATCGTTCTTGCTCGGCACCCGCCCCGATGCCAATGGTTTCGAACGCACGGTCGATGCCGTAGAGGGCATCGCCGGGCTTGGCGTTGTCGGCGGCAACGGCCAGGCCGCTGGTCCCACCCAAGAAAACGGCGGTAGCCACCGTGACGGTGGCCGCCCGGCCTCGCAATGCGGGGATCAGCGACCATCCTCGCTGTGGTGTATCCACCGGCGAGGCGACGGGTGTTTCCGCCGACGACGCGGCTGCGGCCACATATGCGGCAACCGCGTCATCTGCAAGTTCGCCACCGGCGCGTAGCACGGCGAAGAGGTCGGTAAGCGGCTGCAGGTCCTCGCCGACATCAGGCGCACCCGTAAGTAACCGCTCGATCTCAGCATCGGAGGTCCAAATCCTGTCCATCTCATCTAGGTAATCGCCAAAGGCGCTCATTTGGATACGCCCTCCGACAAGAGCATTCTGCGTAGCTTCGAGATAGCCCGCCGTTGCAGACCTTTGACTGCACCCACCGGCCTTCCCATGATGGCTGCGGTTTCTGCCAGGGTGAGCCCGGCGATGACCCGCAACGAAATCGCATCCCGCTGACTCTCAGTGAGGACATCCAACATTCGCTCGGCGTCGGCAGTTCCAAGAATCTGCAGCGCTTCGTCCTCGGCGCTGGGGGTCAACTCGCTCGACAGGGCCACGTCAACCAGTTGGGTCTCTCGAGGGCGGCGGCGCAGTCGGCGGCGCTCGTCGGACAGGCGCCGGTAGGCGATTACGAACACCCACGAGCGAAACGAGGATTGCTCTCCGGTAAACGTGCCGATGTTGCGGGCCATGTCCACGAGTACTTCGCCGACCAACGCGTCGGGATCCGCCATGCCGCGGATCTGGAAGAAACGTCTCAGGTTGGGCGCGTAGCCACGGACGATGATTTCCCACGCCCAATCGGAGCCCTCCTGGGCGGCGGCGAGAACTCCTTCGAAGCCGGATATCGTCAACGGCAGTCTTTCCTGGCGGAACGGCTTTATGACATCGGCTCCACGAGGCGAAGCCTTGAACGGCGACAATCTTCTCAGCCGGTCGCTCACCGGTACCGGCCGGGCCGACTCTTCCTGAATCCGTGTGAACGCCGTGCTCGGCGCGAATGGGCTCCCGCAGGTCGTTTGCATTGGGAAGTGGGTGGAGCGGCAGGAAGCAGACCTGGAGAAATCGAACTCCGCTCGAGGCGGGGTTCCCTTGGATACGGCCGAGAAGAGAGTAGTTAGCGAAGGTTGCAGAGTCCGCGCAAGAAGAGATCGGCGACGCCAACAACGGCGGCCGCCTCACCTCCTACCGACTCCGGCCTGTTACGTCTGACCGGTAACTAGTCGCGAATCCCGAGCCAGCGGGGGTCACCGCTGTAGCAGCAGCTCGATCTCTTCCATCTGCGCTGTAGTCAGCGGCCCGAAGTGCATTGCCGTCGCGTTCTCCCGGGCTTGCGCAACGGTGCGGATGCCGGGGATAGGGATGTTGACCTTTGACCGAGCCCACAGCCAGGCGATGGCGCCTTGGACCAGCGACCGACCCTCCGACGTGAGAACCTCACGAACCGAATCCAACATATCGAGGAACTGCGGCGTGGGCACCCCGTCGTCGAAGTAGCGCAACCAATCGGGGGAGAGGTTGCGAATGTCACCTTCGGCGATCTTCGAGTCGGCCGTGTACTTGCCGGTGAGCAATCCCATCGCCAGCGGCCCCCGGTTGAGGCAGGCGAGCCCGTTCCTCTCGGCAACGGCAATGACATCTGCATTGTCGGCGAGCACGTTTATCTCGGCTTGGACTGCCCTGTAGCCGGGGCCACCCAGCCAGCGCTGCGCTCGATCGGCGTGATCGGTGCTCCATCCGTAGGCTCGGATCTTGCCTTCGTCTACGAGGGTCTCGAGGGCGGCGCGCAGATCGTCTACTTCCGGTCCGGCGTAATCGTTGAGATGGAACTGGTACAGATCGATGTAGTCGGTAGCGAGGCGCTGCAGCGAACCCTCCAGCGAGCGTCGCACGTTCGCAACCGACCCGTCGGAGCCGTCGAGGACCCGGGTCTCTTCGACCATGGTGTTGCCCCACTTCGTTGCCAGCACGATCTCGTCACGCCTTCCGGCGAGCGCCCGGGCCAGCACCTTCTCGGAACGTCCCGCCCCATAAACGTTGGCCGTGTCGAACAGTGTGATTCCCGCATCGAAAGCGGCGCGGACGGCAGCGATCGACTCCTCGTCATCGACCTCGCCCCAGCCGAATGGTTCACCCGTCGGGCTGAAGAAGGGCCCGCCGATGGCCCAGCTCCCAAACCCCATTGGGCTCACCGCGATGTTTCCAATCTTGCGTTGGTCCATGGGTGTGATGCTAGGCGTTGGGATACTTCGGGACGTTGGCCACTAGCGGGCGGGGTTTGCTGCGACTCAGTATCTCTAGATCCAAGACAGGAGCTCCAGTGACGCTTCCCACAACCGCAGACGAGATTTGGCCCCACATCGAGAAGTGGCCGTTCGCCGTTCTCAGCTTCGTTACGCCCAAAGGCGAATCGCGCAGCGCCGGGGTCATGTACAAGGTCAAGGACCGTAAGCTCTATGTCCTGACGGGGCCAAACACTTGGAAGGCTAAGCACATCAAGGCCAATCCGAACGTGTCGGTGACTGTGACGGTCCAACGGTTGCCGATCCGTATCAGGCAGGCGCCTCCGGCTGTCATCACCTTCCCCGGCGTTGCGATGGTGCTCGAACTGGACCAGGTCGACGCCGATCTGCGTAGGGAATTGACCCGAGGCCTCGGGGAGATGCCGGACACGTGTGTGATTCGTATCGATCCCACCGGGCGCTTTGTCACGTACGGCATCGGAATACCGATGCGGCAGATGCGTCACCCGGAGCGATCGTTGGCGCGAGTCCCGGTTGTATGAACGCGCTCCTGCTCCGGCTCGAGTGATTCGGGTTGCGGGTCCCTCGGATCCTGTGGCAATGGGTGATCAGGGCCGAGGCAAAACGTTCTGGCAAAGAACTCGAGTGGTTCACTCCCAACCACCATCGGGTCCGTGACTGCTGTTACCGAGATTGCGGCCGCGGGATCTCCGGTAGCTGCGGAGCACCTGGGTGGTGCGGCGGGACTGGATGAGGGTCGCGATCGGCATGATGATGCCGATGTCTTTCAATCCGTCACATCCCTGGGATGTCAGAAACATGTCGACGGCGTCCTCGACGAGGCGTAGCCAGCGATCGCCGCCGGGATCGTTGGCCACCTGCTGGTTCGCTGGGCCGCTGGTGAGTGCAGTCCATAGGTCTGCGGGAGCTTCGTCCTCAATGCCGATGAAGGTCATGTAGCCCCGCATCTTCTGCAGATTGGCTACGGCAACCGCATATGCCTCGGGGGAGGGTTGCCAGCCCGGTATCGAGTGCTGGAACAGCAGCTGGAAGCGGGCAGGGTCCGCATCGCAGAACTCGATGAACCGGCGCGCCGCCTCGATGGTGTTTGGCGCGCGGATAGCCCCTCCATCGACTCCAGGTACCGGTAATCGTCGCCGAGGGCTTTGTTTCCTTGGATGAACATGGCGTCGTAGATGGCATCCTTACCGTCGAAGTACTCGTATAGGGAGGAGGCTGCCATGCCGAGTTTGGCGGCCAACTCCCGCATCCCGATCTGCTCCAGCCCGCTCTCGTGGGCCAGGTCTCAGGCCGCTTCGAGGATTGCCTCCCGTGTTGCCGCCCGTCGCTTTGCCACCCGACTTGTTGCCAGACTCCAAGAGGGGCCACATGTCGAATTACCACTCGAACGCGGTGTCTCAGCTAGTTCCTGATGTCGATCGACGAGGCGCCGCTGCTATCGACTTCGACACTCGAAGGGTCCCCATAAACGTCGAGGCTCGAGGCTCCTGATACCGATCCACTCACGACGCCGCCGGCTGCGACTTCAACGCTCGAGGCGCCGCTCACATCGAGTTCGACATCAGTCACAGTCAGGTCCCGGAGATCGACGCTGGACGCGCCGGACGTGTCGAGACTGAGAGCAGTCGCGGAGCCGGTGACCTTGACATTGCTGGCACCGCTGGCATCCAGGGCGACGAGTTGCTTCATCGTGACCGCAATCATGCGATCGGCACCGCCGGTGAGGTTGACGCTGCCGTCGATGTCGAGAACGAGCGTGTTGCCGCTGACCCGGGTGACGACCATCGCGATGATGTTGTCGTCGAAGGTCACATTGACCGACTGTGCGGCGTTGGGGTCGACGATCACATCCAGGTCGAGCGCGCTCCCGACGTCGATGGAGTCGAAATCCGCGACATCCCGGCTCTCGGTAACCAAGTTGCCGGAACCCCGCTCACCGGTTCCGAGGACGTCCTCGTCGCAGGCCACGAGCAGGGTCGACGCGAAGACAATGAGCAGCAGTGTGGGCAATCGGAGCCGGCTCGGGCGCATGTGCGTTCCGTTTCGTCGCTACGCCCCAAGCTACCCGATGGCCATTGAAGTGGCCCGATGGCCGGCAGTGACCGTTCCTGACTAGATCCGGCAGACCCGGTGCTCCGGACTCACGCGCCAACAGACATCCTGGTGGCGCTGCGGTGATGGCGGTACCCTGCGGACGACGATCCAGCCGGAGGTTCGCATGGAGATTGCAGGCACCGCAGCGGTGGTCACGGGGGGCGCATCGGGGTTGGGTGCAGCTACGGCCAGGCGGCTCGCTGCCGCCGAGGTCAAGGTCGTCGTCCTGGATCTACAGGATGATCTTGGTGACGCCATCGCCGACCAGGTCGGCGGCGCTTACGTTCACGCCGATGTCACCGACGAGAAGCAGGTGGAGGCGGCGGTCCTCGCCGCAACGGAAATGGGTCCGTTGCGGATTCTGGTCAACTGTGCGGGGATTGCGCCGCCGGCGCGGACGGTGAGTCGTGACGGTGTACCGCACGATCTGCGCCAGTTCGAAAAGGTCATAGCCGTCAACTTGGTGGGCACATTCAACTGCATCCGCCTGGTGGCGGCCGCGATGGCGAAGACCGATCCGCTCGACCATGGGGAGCGTGGGGCGATAGTCAATACCGCGTCGGTCGCTGCCTTCGACGGGCAGATCGGCCAGGCCGCCTACTCGGCTTCGAAGAGCGGCATCGTTGGGCTGACCTTGCCGATTGCCCGCGACCTGTCATCCATCGGGGTGAGGGTGAACACCATCGCTCCCGGCATCGTGGATACGCCGATGCTGGCTGGTCTCCCCGAGAAGGCGAAGGAATCGCTGGGACATCAGGTTCTCTTCCCGCAGCGGCTTGGTACGACTACCGAGTACGCCGAGCTGGCGCACTTCATCGTCACTCATTCCTACATGAACGGGGAGACGGTGCGGATGGACGGCGGCATTCGGATGGCCCCAAAATAGGTATTGCAATCGATTATCTAGTCGGATTGCTCTAGAGTCTCTGGCTCACGGTTGCTCAACATCGGGCGTTGTCTGCCGACTGGATACGTATGAAGCCTGTGATCGCCGTTTCGGCGCAAACAGCAATCTCCGAGTCGAAGCACTACGGAGAACAGAGGCTCACCAGCCTCTACGACCTCTACGTCGACTCGATCAAGGCCGCTGGAGGCCTTCCGGTCATCCTCGCCCACGGTGACCCTGCCGAAGCCCCCATCCTGCTCGACCGGTTTGATGCGCTGCTTCTTCCCGGCGGCGGGGATATCGACCCGGCAAACTACGGCGAGCACAGGGATGCCGAGAACCTATACGGACTCCGGCCGGAATCGGACTTGTTCGAGATCGCGCTGGTCCAGCAGGCCGCGGCTCGGAAGCTTCCCTTACTAGGCATTTGCCGAGGGCTGCAGGTGATCAACGTAGCGCTGGGAGGGACCCTCCATCAGGACCTGCCGGAGCATCCGCAAGATTTCGCGGGACGCGCCTTTGCCGGTCACTACCGCACCCGTATCGAACCCGATACCCGGCTACATGGCGTCGTCGGTACCTCCGAACTGGTTGTCAACTCGCTCCACCATCAGGGGGTCAAGGACGTTGGCGAGGGCTTGGCCGTTGTCGCTTCCGCCGCCGATGGGGTAGTCGAGTCGCTTGAACCCACCGATCCCGAGTGGGACATGCTTGCCGTGCAGTGGCACCCCGAGTGTCTGCGCTCCGATCACTCCGCGGCCATCTTCGACTGGTTGGCCGCTGCAGCCGCGGCTCGCCTCATGAGGGTCGATGTGCACCTCGTATTCGACGCCGATCAAGAACCGCTGAAGGTCGAAGGCGCAGTCGCCAGCTGAGCCGCCGGCTGGTCCAAATGTGCGGCGCTTTGCGCTAGGTTCCGGGTATGAGCACTCTCCTGGTCAAGCATGCGCAAGTAGTGGCAACGATGGACGATGACCGGCGGGAGATCGCCGACGGGGGGATGTACGTCGAGGATGGCTTCATCTCGCAGGTCGGCCCGACTGCGGAGTTGCCCGGCTCCGCCGACGAGATTCTCGATCTCAGCGGCCACCTGGTTCTCCCCGGGTTCATCAATACCCACCATCACTTCTATCAGACCCTCACCCGGGCGGTTCCCGGCGCCCAAGACGCAGGACTGTTTGACTGGTTGCGCACCCTGTATCCGATCTGGGCGCGGATGACGGCCGAGCACATCGAAGTCTCCACCAAGCTAGCCCTGGCCGAGTTGGCCCTTTCCGGATGCACCACCGCGTTCGATCACCTCTACCTCTTCCCCAACGATGCCCGCCTCGACGACGAGATCCTGGCGGGGCGGGAGATGGGAGTCCGACTCCATGCTTCGCGCGGTTCGATGTCGCTCGGGGAGAGCGCCGGCGGTCTGCCCCCGGATTCGGTGGTGGAGACCCACCAGGTGATCCTCGCCGACTCGCAGCGGCTCATCGAGACCTACCACGATGGCTCGATTGGCTCGATGACGCAGGTGGTTGTCGCTCCCTGCTCTCCCTTCTCGGTCACCACCGAGATCATGAGAGAATCGGCCGCCCTGGCCCGCTCCTTCGGTGTCACGATGCACACCCACCTAGCCGAGACCATGGACGAGGAGGAGTTCTGTATCTCCACCTACGGCCGGCGCCCCGTTGAGCTCATGGAGGATCTCAATTGGATGGGCGACGATGTTTGGTTCGCTCACAGCGTCTTCATAGGTGATGGCGAGATCGATCGCATGGCCGCCGCCCATACCGGTGTGGCTCACTGTCCGTCCTCCAACATGCGACTGGCGTCCGGCATCGCCCCCATCCGCAAATACCTCAGCGCCGGAGTACCGACCGGGCTCGGCGTGGACGGTTCGGCTAGCAACGACGGCAGTCACTTGCTCGGCGAAGCTCGTATGGCGATGCTGCTTGCCCGCCTCGATGCCGCCCCCAATCAGAACGCGGGTGACCTGATGCCGGCGCGGACCGCATTGGAGATCGCAACCCGGGGCGGGGCCGCAGTGTTGCGGCGTCCCGATCTCGGGTCGCTCGAAGAGGGAAAGGTGGCCGACTTCATCGCCGTCGATTTGTCGCGCCTGGAATATGCCGGGGCGCTCCACGACCCGGTAGCCGCCGTGATGCTGGCGGCTCCGGTGAACGTGGACTTCAACTACGTCGCCGGGCGCGCCGTGGTCGCAAATGGGCAGCCGACCTCATTCGAACTGGAGCCGCTGATCGAGCGCCACAATCGTCTAGCGGCGGACCTGCTCGCCTGAATGCCGGGTCGGCTGAGGTTTACAATCCATAAAGAGGAGGTGCCGAGTGGAGATCACCCGTCCGACAAGTCTCGCCGATGCGCTGCAGGCAAGGGGTGCGGACCCCGGTGCCGACCTACTAGCCGGGGGCACCGACCTCATGGTCGAAGTCAACTTCGGCTACGCCCGGCCCGAGCACGTCATCTCGCTACGGCGCATAGAAGAACTCGCTCGCATCGAAGATGGTCGCATCGGAGCCGGCGTTACCTGGGCTCGGCTCGAGAAGAGCCGGCACCGGGCGCTCGCTCAACTCTCCCGCACAGTGGGCTCGCCGCAGATCAGGGCAGCCGGAACGATCGGCGGCAACATCGGCACATCGAGCCCCGCAGGGGATGGTCTTCCCTGGCTGGCGGCGGCCGATGCCGAGATCGAAGTGGCATCGGAGGCCCGGGGGACGCGCAGAGTGCCCTGGTCGGACTTCTTCACAGGCGTGAAGAGCAACTCATTGGAGTCCGATGAAGTGATCGTGGCGGCGGTTGTGCCCGATGGCGTCCCGGAGAACCAGGAGTTCGCCAAGATCGGGCAACGCAGCGCGATGGTGATTTCGACCGTGGCTGCCTGCGTGATGCGTCATGAAGACGGGTCGGTACGGGTGGCGCTCGGCTCGGTGGCACCCACTCCGGTGCGGGCTTACCGGGCGGAGCAATTGATCGCCGACAACCCATCGCCGTCGGCGGCTGTTCTCGACGAGTTTGCCCGAACGGTATCCGAAGAGGTGAGCCCGATCACGGATCACCGCTCGACAGAGGCATACAGACGTCACGCAGCCGGAGTGCTGTCGCGGCGGCTTCTCGAAAGGTGTCTGGCGCGATGATTGTCAGCTTCAAAGTCAACGGAGAAGGCCGGGTTGCCAACGTCGCCGGGGCAGAGAGTCTGCTGACTGTGCTTCGCGAGGAAATGGAACTTCCCGGTTCGAAGAACGCATGCGAGCAGGGCGAGTGCGGCAGCTGCTCGGTGATCCTGGACGGCGCCCTCGTCACCTCCTGCCTCGTCATGGCGGCCGACTGCGAGGGGTCCGAGGTCACGACGATCGAGGGGATCGGCAGCGAGGGAGAACTCCACCCGGTCCAGCAGGCCCTCTTGGACCACGGGGCTGTGCAGTGTGGCTTCTGCACGCCGGGATTCGTAGTGGCTGCGGCTCATCTGCTGGAGCAAGATCCCCACCCGTCGCGCGACGACATCAAGGAAGCACTCTCGGGCAACATCTGTAGGTGCACCGGCTACGGAGCAATCTTGCGCGGGCTCGAGGCGCTGGCAGGGGAGGGATCATGACTACTTCGCCAACGACGACACGGAGACTTCGGGGCGGCGTCGGTGAGTCGCCGCTGCGACCAGACGGCATCCCCAAAGTCGTCGGCAACTTCGCATATGCGTCCGACCTTCATGCAGAGGGCATGTTGTGGGGGGCCACGCTGAGGAGCCCCCACCCCAAAGCCAAGATAACCAAGCTCGACATCGGCCCGGCGCTCGCCTTCGGCGGGGTGGTGGATGTAATAACCCAGGAGGATGTCCCGGGGCGTCCCGGCTTTGGCATGCACGTCCCGGATCAGCCGGTTTTTGCCTACGGGGAGTGCAATTACTGGGGAGAGCCGATCGCGGTTGTAGCGGCGCATGATCTCGACACGGCCAAACTGGCCGTGAAAGCAATCGACATCGAATACGAGGTGCTCGAACCGCTCACCGACATGGAAGAGGCGGATGCGCTCGACTCGCAGACCCGGCGAATGAAGATTCGCCGCGGCGATCAGGACGCTTTCGGCGCTGTCGTGGTCGAGGGCTATTACGAGGTGGGTCAACAAGATCAAGCGCCGCTCGGCACCGAAGCAGGTTTGGCACTACCCGACGGCGCAGGGGGTGTCGACCTCTATGCCGTGAGCCAATGGGTTCACAGTGACCACTGGCAGATCTACCCATGTCTCGATGTTGCTCCCGAGCAGGTGCGATGCCATCCAGTAGGTATGGGAGGTGCCTTCGGCGCCCGCGAGGACGTGAGCATGCACATCCATCTCTGCATGCTGGCGCTGCGAACCGGACGTCCTGTGAAGATGATGTACGACCGAGCCGAGTCCTTCGTCGGCCACGTGCACCGCCATCCGGCGCGCATGTGGTACCGCCACGAGGCCGACAGCGACGGCACGCTCGTAAAGGCCGAGGCCCGCATCATTCTCGACGGTGGCGCCTATGAGTCGTCCTCGAATGCAGTTATCGCCAACGCCGCCTACTTCGCCTTTGGTCCCTACAAGTGCGACAACACCTCGGTGGATGCGGTCGCGGTGAGAACCAACAACCCGCCGGCCGGAGCGATGCGGGGATTCGGGGGGGTGCAGACGGCATACGCCCACGAAGCGCAGATGGACCGGCTCGCAGACGAACTAGGTATCGACCGGCTCGAGGTGAGGCGGATCAACGCCCTCGGCCACGGCGACAACATGAATACCTCCGGCCAGCTCATAGAAGGCTCGTTGCCGACGGCCGAGTTGATCGACGAACTGGCCAAGATGCCGCTCCCCGATCCAGTGGCATCGACCGACCCGAGGCATTTGCCGGGCGGTACCGGTCTCACCACGGAGCCGGGCCATGTGCGGCGTGGTGTCGGATACGGGGTGACCCTCAAGAATCTGGCGTTCTCGGAAGCCTTTGACGATTACTCCGACGCCCGCATCTCGATAAGTCCGATCGGTGTCGAGGTCTATACGGCGGCTGCCGAGGTCGGCCAGGGCTTGGTGACGGTAATCCAGCAGCTGGTGCGGGATGTCCTCAAGATGGAGAACGTCGCCGTCATCTGGTCCGATACCGGTGTCATCGGCTCGGCCGGCTCGACCTCGGCCTCGCGGCAGACACAAATGACCGGAGGTGCGGCCTACTTCTGTGCCCGGGAGCTACGAGAGCAGATACTTGCCGAATACGGCGGGGACGATCTGTCGATCGAAGGTGTGTGGTTGCGCGGAGAGCTCATAGTGACACTCGATGAGATATGCGCCCTGCAGCCGCGCCAGCACGAGATTCGCTACAGGCATCCTGAGACTTTCGCCACCGATGAGAACGGCCAAGGAGACCCGCATCCGGCGTATGCGGTCGCTGCCCACCGGGCGGTGGTCGATGTGGATCCCGAGCTGGGCTTGGTGCGGGTGGTCCAAGTCGATGCAGTCCACGACGTCGGCAAGCTGCTCAACCCGGTCGCTGCCCTCGGTCAGATCGAAGGTGGCACTGCGCAGGGGGTCGGGCTGGCGACGCTCGAGGAGTTGGTACTCGAGAAGGGCGTCATCAAGAATCCGAACTTCACCGACTACTTGCTACCAACGTTCCTCGATGCACCGCATGTCGAGGTGAAGTGGGTTGAAGAGCCGGAGCGCTGGGGGCCGCTTGGCGCCAAGGGCATTGGGGAGCCACCGACGATCTCGGCAGGACCGGCGGTCGCCGCTGCGATCCGTGATGCCATCGGGCGGCATCTGTACCGGGTACCGGTGCTGCCACAGCACATCGTCGGCCTCTGAGGCGGCTACCGGCTGAATAGCGCGGGTCGCGTAGCGGGCTCAGGAAGCGCGCCGGTCAGTGGGCAACCAGCGGTACGTCGACCGCGAGGCGGGCTCGATGTGCGAAATCGAAAGCGGGGTCGAGCAGCCACATGAAGGCCAGCCCGCTCAGCGTTGCCAGCACGATCTCGGCTCGCGCTTCGCTTTCGCCATTGTCCAGCCCGGAATTCTCTCGGGCGATTGCCGCAGCGAAACGTGCAACGCGGCGGTGGTGGTGGCGTTTCATGCTGTCACCCAGGGAACCGTTGGTTGCCCCCGAGATGGCGATCTTCAGGTACACCCGGGCGACATCGGGTTGGCCGGTGACAAATGCTATGTACGCCTCCACCAGCTCGTGCAGCGAGTCGGGGGCGTCTCGTGCGGGGTGGGGGTCGACGGCGCGGATGGCATCTTTGACGACGCGCAGGACCGCATCTTCCTTGGTGGCAAAGAGGTTGTAGAAGCTGCCGGCGCGAACGCCGGCACGGTCACAGATGGCCTTCAGTGTGGTGCCGTCGAGACCAACTTCGCCGAGCAGCTCACGAGTCGCGTCGATGATGCGCGCCTCGGTCCGGATGCCTGCCTGATATCGGGCCAAGGTTCCCTTCCTTTCGGGGAAGAACACTAGCCGATTCTGCTCAAACTTGGAGTGTTCACTCAAAATAGAGTGTATACTCAAAATCCACCAATCAACATCACGGTCCAGTCGACCACGAGCAAATGGGGTCTGCCATGAGTCACTACAAGACCAATCTGCGGGACATCGAGTTCAACCTCTTCGAGGCATATCGCACCCAGGACTACATGGGCGAAGACCCCTTTGCCGAGATGGACGAAGACACCGCGCGGCACATCCTCGACGAGATCGAGCGCTTCTCCGTCGAGGAGTTCGCCGCCGGCTTTGTCGACGGCGACCGCAATCCACCGGTGCTGGAGAACGGTGAAATCAAGCTTCCCCAGAGCCTCAAGGACTCGTTGAATGCCTACTACGACGCCGGTTGGGACAGTCTGTTCCGTCCACCCGAGCTGGACGGCGTAGCCGCTCCGCTCTCGTTGCGATGGGCCGTGCAGGAACTCTTGGTGGGGGCCAATCCTTCCGCCTTTCTCTTCATCGGCACCCTGATGGCCGTCGTGCTCAACGAGGTCGGCACCCCCGAGCAGATCGAGCGTTTCGTCAAGCCGGCTCTGGAGAGCAACTGGGGCGGGACCATGGTGCTCACCGAGCCCGATGCCGGGTCGGACGTCGGCGCCGGCACCACAAAGGCCATCCCGGTCGACGAGGAAGCCGGCATCTACCACCTCGAGGGTGTGAAGCGGTTCATCACCTCGGGTGACCATGATGCGTTCGAGAACATCATCCACCTGGTGCTGGCACGTCCGCTCGGCGCCGCACCCGGCACCAAGGGTCTGTCGATGTTCGTCGTGCCCAAGTTCCTCGTGAATGAGGACGGTTCCCTAGGGGAGCGCAACGGCGTGGTGGCAACCAACCTCGAGAAGAAGATGGGCATCAAGGCATCGACTACTTGTGAGCTGACGTTCGGTATGGACGAGCCGTGTGTCGGGTACCTCGTGGGCGGCGTCCACAACGGCATCCGCCAGATGTTCCGTGTCATCGAGCGGGCCCGGATGTTGATCGGCACCAAGGCCACCGCAACCCTATCCACCGGCTATCTCAATTCGCTGGCGTACGCCAAGGAGCGGGTGCAAAGCGCCGACATGACCCAGATGGCGGACAAGACGGCTCCCCGGGTGGAGATCATCCGCCACCCCGATGTCCGCCGCATGCTGATGCTGCAGAAGTCGCATGCAGAAGGCTTGCGGGCCCTGCTCTACTACACAGCCTGGATCCAGGATCAGCGGGAGCGATTCCCCGAAGATGAGATGTGGGACAAGAAGGACGACTTCTTGCTGCCGTTGGTCAAGGGCTACTCATCCGAGAAGGCCTATGAGCTGCTGGCGACGTCGTTGCAGGTCTTGGGTGGTTCCGGATTCACGTCGGACTACCCGATCGAGCAATACATCCGCGACACCAAGATCGATACGCTCTATGAGGGCACGACCGGGATCCAGGCGCTGGACTTGTTCTTCCGCAAGATTGCGCGGGACCAGGGTCAGACCCTGACCGCCCTTGCCGGCGAGGTGGTCGAGATGGTCAAGGGTGGGCCCGAGGAGCTGGCCGTGGAGAGGGAGTTGCTGGGAGGCGCACTCGACGACACCCAGGCGCATCTCGGAGTAATGGTGGGCCATCTCATGGGTGCCCAGCAAGACCCCAGCGGCATTTACAAGCTGGGTTTGCACGCCAACTCGCTGCTCGAGAGCGTCGCAGAGGTGACCATCGGCTGGCTGCTGCTTCGGCATGCGGAGATCGCCCTGGCTGCGCTGCCCGAGGCGGACAGTCGGGACAAGGCCTTCTATGAGGGCAAGGTGGCCTCTGCTCGCTTCTTTGCCCGCCATGCGCTCCCCAAGGCCAAGGCACGGCGCGAAGCTGCCGAGCGCGAGGATGGTGCCCTGATGACGCTATCCGACGAGGCCTTCTAGCCAACCGTTTTCGCGTAGCCGGCGGCTGATGCCGGCGGTCGTGGCTTACGCGAGAACAGAGTGAGCGGTCGCGGCGGCAGGTATGCCCGCCGGTCCGGTCGTGGCGCTGGACCCGGGTGGGTGGGCTAGATGGAGATCAGCGGCCCAAAAACGAAGACGAGACCCACACTGACGACGCCTACGGCGAATGCGGCCGCGATACCGACGACAAACGGCTTGAAGCCGAGGCCCTTCAACTGGGCAATCGACGTGCCCAGCCCGACACCGGCCATGGCGGTTGCCAGCAGATACTCGGCCCAGGTGCGGATGGCGTGGATGACGTCGTTCCAGGCGTCCGCCTCCCAGATCCCAAATGCCGAGCCGCCGCCATTCACGCCGGCATCGCCGATGGATCGCAGCGCGGCCATGGCGAGAAAGCCCAGGATGAAGACCGGTACGAGATCGAGCATTCTGGTCTTCTTGCCCGCATCCTCGCCCCGGCGCCGCAACCGCTGAGCGTACACGTAGGTGATCCCGGGGATGGCGACCACCATCATCGCATTGCGCACCAGCTTGCCGATCACGGCGATGTCTGCCACCGAGGGCACGGCGGAGATGTCGAACGACTGGTCGTAGATGAGTCCGGCGCCGGCAACCTGTGCGGTCTCGTGGATCGAGGTCCCCAGGAACAAGCCGGTGTTGACTATGTCTCCGCTGAAGATCAGATTCCCGAGAAACGGGTAGAGCACCATGGCGACGATGCCAAAGATGGTGATGTTGGCGACGGCATAGGCGACCTCCTCGTCCCGTGCCTTGATGCCGGGTGCGGTGGCGACGATCGCCGTTGCGCCGCAGATCCCGGTACCGATCGCGATGAGGGTGCCGAGCCGGTCGGACAGACCCAGCCAGCGGGTTGCTCGGGTGGCGACGATTAGCCCGGTGAGGACTGCCCCGACGACGATGGGAATCCCAAACACGCCAACCTCGAGCACGTCGAGCAGGCTGAGTCGGATGCCGAGCAGAATGATTCCCAACCGGAGCAGTTTCTTGAGCGCAAAGCTCACGCCCGACTGGAACCGCTCGTGAAGGCCCACGGTGTTGCGGATCACCATTCCGAGCACGATGGCGACGAGGATGAAACTGACCAGCCCGTCGAAGCCTAGGGCACTGTTGATCAATTCCGCCAGCCCCACGGCGACTACCACGACGGCAGCAGCCAGCAGCACACCGGGTATCAAGGCCGGAGCTTGATCGATCGTGGTGCCGAGGAGCAGCTTCTCCCATAGGCGCATCGGGCGGCTTGTGGCGACATCGGTCATAGGAAGTCCAAGAGAGTTGCAGGCCATTCTTTCACAAGAGGCGCCTACCTTAGGAATCGCTCGCTACCGAACCTGCCGTGGTCCCATGGCATAGGTCACCGCCCGGGCGAAGCCCGTCCTGCAGGCGCGGTATCTCGATCACCGAATCGGCGCCCGCCTCCGACATGATCTAGGTCGACTGCTCTCTAGTGTCCGTAGGGCCACGATTGCGGGGCCTCGCGTCGCCTCGACAGGCGCCGGATCATGCCGAGCCGGGCCAAAAAGGCTGCTGGATACCCACGATTGAGCCCCCCGGCCGGCAGCAGGCCACGATTCGCTGGGTGTGTTCTTGTCCCAAAGGCCGAACCAAACACGGTTGACCATTCAGGGTGAAGTATGTGTGATTACCCTGGGTGACATGAGTGATCACTACGCGTTCGTCGTTGGATTGCGGGCCTTGCGCGATTACCAGCCCAAGCCCATTACTGAGGAGGACATGACCGCCATCCTCGAAGCGGCTCGTTGGACCGGGTCATCGAAGAACCTACAGAACTGGTCGTTCGTGGTCGTCGACGAACCGGGGGTGAAGAGCCGGTTTGCCGACTGTGGGAAATTCACCGTTCCCATCCGCAATGCACCGGCGGCGATAGCCATCATCGAGGAGCCCGGTGGATACGAGTTCGACTCGGGTCGAGTAGCGCAGAACATCATGCTGGCAGCGGCGGCAATCGGGATTGCCTCGTGTCCGATCACAATCCACTCTCACCAGAAGGCTGCGGAAGTCCTGGGTCTGCCTGAGGGGCGCAAATGCCGGTATGCGGTTTCGCTGGGATACCCGGCCCCGAACGCAGGGCCAAAATTCAAAGGCGGTCGCAAGCCGCTCGACGAATTGGTTCACCACAACCGCTACTCGTGAGGATCTACTTCGCCGGTTCGATCCGGGGCGGCCGGCAGGATGCCGACGTCTACCTGCAGCTGGTCGCTGAGCTCGATAAGTACGGTGAGGTGCTCACCGAGCACGTCGCCACGATCGGCGAGGAGGAGCTGAGCGACAGCGAGATATTTGTGCGCGACCTCGAATGGCTCACCAATTGCGATGCGGTGGTCGCCGAGGTGACCACCCCGAGCTTGGGGGTCGGGTACGAGATCGGCGTTGCTCAGAGCCTGGGGATCCCGGTTCTGTGCCTGTATCGGCCGGCTCCGCAGCGTCGCCTCTCCGCCATGCTCGGCGGCAATCCCGGGATTCGAGTATCCGAGTACTACTCGGTCGGTGAGGCGGCTCAGCTGTTGGGGGAATGGTTTCCGCAGTAGTGGCCGACGATCAGTCACTTGTGATTCGGCTATCCGTTTGTTAACGTTATATAACATTCTCTAATACTATCTAGAGGCTTGCGCGGTGGTGCTTGACTCTGGCGGATGTTGCCAAGTCTCGGTACTCTGCGCGCCACCCAGTGGGAGGTAGGGAGGAACGGTGATTGACCGCACCGATGGGGCGGACCCAGCGTCGGGCCACGGCGGTCCGCGGTCGATGCGACGCAACGTGCTGAGCCGGCTCCGGCTGGGGCACATCATCATGGCGCTGACGGCTCTCCTAGCGTTGTTGCTCAACCTCGCTGTGCTGCGCGGCAACCAGGACACGGTAGAAGTGGCTGTTGCTGCTTCAGATATCAGCGATCTGTCGGTAGCCTCGTGCCCGTGGACACTGACGAGTTCATCGAGCTGCACCCTCGCCTATTCCACATGGCGGCAGAGGGAGCGTGGCCATCGATTCGACGCCGCGGACTTCTTTCGACGGCGGCGATATTGGACCTTGCCAACATCAGCGGTGAGCAGCGAATCCGGCTCGAAGAGCGGCGACGGCCCGAAAACGTCACGCTCACCATCGAGGGGGACGAGTTTGTCCTTCGGGATCAGAGCCCGCTCAACGAAGCGAAGCTGGAACGGTGCCTTGTCGACATGACCGCGACCGAATGGCTACGGATGCTGAACGGCAAGGTCTTCATGTGGCCCACGAGGGACCGCTGCGAGCAACTACTAGGTGCCAGGGCGTACCGGGATCGGGCACACACGATCCTCGA
>JARFRN010000058.1 GCA_029287195.1 Acidimicrobiia bacterium
CACCGGCGACCAGCACCTCGGGCTTTTGTACGACCCGCAAGTCGTTGTGCATGAGCACTTGACGCAGGTGCATCTGAGCCCGGACGGAACCGAGCCGTCCGGCGGCCCCCATGATCGCAGCCGGCTTCCGGTTGATTGGCGCTTCGTCGCCTCCCCGGGATGCCCAGTCGAGGGCGTTTTTCAATGCGCCCGGCATCGAGTAGTTGTACTCAGGGGTAGCAATCAGCAAGCCGTCTGCCTCGGCAATCTGCTGGCGGAAGAGTCGCACCGGCTCCGGAAAGCCGAACTCTTGCTCCATATCCCAGTTGTAGAGCGGCAGACCCGAGAGATCCGCCAGCTCCAGCTTTCCATTGCCGGGCATCAGTTCACCTGCAGCATCAATCAAGGCCCGGTTGAGACTGTTCCGGCGCAAGCTGCCGGGTATGCCGAGAATCCTGTAGATCATCTTCACCTTTGGTTGCCACTATTCATATTCGGAACCTGCAGCATCTCCAGATGCCGGCGCCCTAGTGTCCACCTCATGGAGAGAACCACTTTCGATATGCAAGAATTAGCCGGCGTCGATCGTTACAAGCTACTGACCGGCTTGATAATTCCCCGGCCGATCGGTTGGGTGGGCACCGTCGCCGCCGATGGCACCAGGAACCTCGCCCCGTACTCGTATTTCAATGCGGTTGCTGCCACACCGCCGACGGTGATCTTCTCGACTGGGAGACCCCATGGAAGAATCAAGGACAGTCTGGCCAACGTCACTGCAACCGGTGAGTTCACGCTGAGCATCGTCGACGAGAGCCTCACCCGCGCTATGCACTCAACCTCAACGGCCTATCCACCGGAGATCGACGAATTCGTCGAGGTGAAGCTGACTGCCGCATGGGGAGACGTGGTCGAGGCTCCCTTTGTCGCCGAAGCCAAAGCAGCCCTCGAGTGCCGGGTTAGCCAAATCGTGGACCTGGGAGCGCCGGCGAGCGCGTCTGTGGTCTTCGGCGATGTGCTGCGCATCCACGTGGCGGACGAGGTGCTGGATGGCACTCGGATCGATCACCGTGCGTTGCGCGCCGTAGGGCGGATCGCCGGGACTACGTATGTGACCACGGCCGACTCTCTCTTCGACGTGGAGGAGTGACATGCAGATTCGAAGCTACCGGGACACCGACCTGAACTCATGCCGACAGCTTTGGGTGCAACTGACCGAGTGGCATCGCAAAATCTACGACACTCCCGCGATCGGGGGCGATGATCCCGGCAAGCACTTCGACAACCACCTTGCCAAAGTGGGTCAAGAAAGACTGTGGGTTGCGGAACAGGAGGGCGGGGTCGTTGGCCTTATCGGTCTGCAACCCGGTTACGACGAGGGCACCGTCGAGGTGGAACCCCTCGTGGTCGCCGGGGAGGCGCGGGGGTCGGGCGTCGGCAAAGCCCTGGTTGAGCATGTGGTTTCAGAGGTGCAGAAGATGGGCCTGCGCGAAGTGAATGTCCACGTCGCCGGTCGCAACGCCGAGGCGATCCGGTTCTACCACGACATTGGATTCGACGTCATAGGTCACTTCGAGCTGTTCTACGACACAAGCCCCCGCAAGGAGCAGCCGTGGCGGGACGGTGAGACTGTCGCAGGGAGAAGGTTCCGGACCTAGAGAGGCGGGTTCCTAGCCAGCCAGTTGCAGCACCGCGAAGATCGCGGCGAGGATCACCAGGATGATCACCGTGCGGAACCACACCCTGTCGGTCACCTTCTCCGGACCGACGAAGCGGGTCCACCACCACGGATCCTCGCCCGGCTTGGTTTCCAATTGCGGGTTGCCACCAAGCGGTTCGGGGGGCGGAGGAGGTGGGCTGGGAAGAACCATACCCGCAGCCTATGCGATGCGCCGACCTCGGGCTAGAGGCGGTCCCAGGGAATGCCCATCACGATCAGCAGCAGCGCCAGCAACGACGAGCCCCCGGCGAGCAGATAGGAGCGCTCATCGTTGCGACGTTTGGCCACAACCAGTCCCATATGGGCGACGGCAAGCGCGACGAGCATGAACGCCGGGTGCAACACCTTGAAGAAGAAGGTCTCGCTCCAGCCATCATCGACAATCCAAATCACGATGCCAATTGCCACCTGAATGTCCACGGTCATTACCGCAAGCTGAAACAGGCTCGGCTCGAACTCGGCTCGTGCTCGGTAGCGATAGACACCCACTACTGCGCTGCCGAGCAGCGCCAGCAGCACCAACCAACGCAACCACGAATGAACCGTCACCAAAGTTTCCACCAGACAACTCCTCTTGTTTCGGTCCGATTCAAGCTGGAGTCGGCAACAACTCCTATTCAGCGCCGCCCTATTCAGAGCTGCGCAACGTAACCACCACGCGGCGAATGCGTCGCCGGGTAACGGTAGCAACCCGCAACCGTGCCTCGCCGGCGTCCAGCTCCGTTCCGGGCTTAGGCACCTCTCCGGCAAGCCCCATCACCAACCCGGCAACTGTGGTCCAGTCCCCTTCCGGAAGAGTCGTGTCAATGGCTTCGGCAAGGTCCTCCGTCAGCATCCGACCGTCGACGAGCCAGCGTGACTTGCCGATGGGACGTAGCAGCGGCGTGGCCATGATCCCTTCCTCGCTAACCACTCCGAAGAGCTCCTCGACGATGTCCTCGATGGTGACCATGCCCGAGGTCCCGCCGTGCTCGTCGACAACAATCGCCACGTGAGTCGCCGCTTCTTGCATTTCCTTCAACAGGTCCACCACTCGCTTCGACTCGGCAACAAACAGCGGCGGATATGCCCGATCCGCAACAGAGCCATCGGCGTCCAGAAGATTGCGCAGCCGAACTACACCGACGATGTTGTCGATAGTTCCCTCGTAAACCGGGAGCCGCCGGTGGCCGGTGGTCAGCACAGTGTCAAGTGCTTGCTGGGTGGTTGCCTCCGCCGGGATCCCGACCACGTCGACCCGGGGCACCATCACCTCCTCCGCCACTCGATCCCCGAGTCGGAAAGCTCCTTCGATGAAGCTGAGATCGGCATCCGTGATCTGGCCCTCCGTCGCCGCCGCCTCGGCCAGGCTGCGTAGCTCACGCTCGGTAACGGTCGGTGCCGTCGCAATCCCCTTGCCGGGTGCATGCAGGTCGGCAAACCGGACCAGCACGGACACCATGGGGCGTAGCAGCGAGGTAAGCAGACCAATCGGGTAGGCGAGCGCCATGATCACGGAGGCGGCGTTCCGATATGCATAGGTCTTCGGGATAGCTTCGGAGTACACGAACAGAAAGATGGTCAGCACTACTGAGGCAATGGTGACGCCGAGGCTGCCGAACCAGCGTTCAGCGAGAATCCCGGTGACCGTAGCCGCTCCGATCTGCACCAGCAGCACAACCAGCAAGATGGTGTTGAGAACTCGGGGAAGATCATCGAGGAGTCGCAGGGTACGTTCGGCGCGACGGCTTCCTTCTTCGGCGCGAGCTGCGATGCGCACACGGGACACACGTACCAGCGCCGTCTCTGCCGCACCGAGTACGACCGCGGTCAGGAAGAGGACGAAAAATAGGACTACGAGGCTGCCGTCACGGCTCCATTCCATACCTCAAGTCTGGCATACCGGAGTCGGGTGACGGTTCGCGCCTGAAATCAGCACCGGAGCCATCAGCCTCGCGGCTTCGGCGTAGGGTTGCCGGCACAGTCGAAGCCTTCGCCCGGGCGGTAGCGGGCCTTGACCGAATCTTCGAGCACCTCGCCATCGACGCCGGTTCTCGTACGGAAGGTCTCAACGGACCGGCAGGCGCCGGAGCGCCAGCTGCGCTGGTCGGTCTGCTCGACCTCCCAATACTTCGTCGAATACATCTCGACGGTGATCGAGGTGTCGTCGTATGCCGTCCAAATGAGAATCCCGTATGGGGTGTTGTTGACGACGGCCAGGTCGACGTCCGGGTAGTTGATGGTCGCTTCGCGGCCATAGGGGTACCGGCTGATGTAGATGGTATGCGACTGGTAGTCATCGAAGTCGAGTCCGGCAAAGAAGGCTGCGTTGAAGAGGGTGGTCGCAAACTGTGATACGCCGCCTCCGACATCGTCCTTGAAGTGCCCTTGCTGGATCGCGCCCGCCGGCACAAAACCCTTCTCAATGGTGCGTTCACCAACGAAGTCGTTGACAGAGAAACGCTCGCCGGGGTGGATGATGGCGCCACGCACGATGTCGGCGATACGATGGATATTGGTGACCCGCGACTCGCAGCATGCATGATTAGTGGTGAACTCCGAAACCAGTTCGGTGATACCCAGTGTCTCGACGCGAGCGGTCCCCCCATCCTGCTCGACAGGCTTGCTCGGAAGAAAGACGAAAGCGCTGCCGCCGCGTTCCGCCTCGGCAAACAGCAAATCGGCAGCCCCGGCGTCGCAGCACTCCATTGCGGGCGGGCCGTCGAGGCCGTAGGTCACCTGCTTGTCTTCTACCAGGTACACCGGTTGCGGGAAGCGGGTTGTGTACCCGTCGAGCAGTCGCTCCAACGACTCGGTGACACGTTCTTCGTTGAAGACCGGCACCAGGCCATCACTGCTCACAGCCGAATCTATCCAGCGGGTGAGAGTCGTTCGGCCAATCTGGGCCGATCTCCCATTGAGACGGACGGTGAGATTGGTGTCGGTCAGGTCGGCGGCCGCTTCGAGCGCACGAGCCACGTGTTCTTCGTTGAACTGTGGAGCCATCGGGCTCCACGGCACGTCGACGGAGAATGGGGGCCGGCCAAACGCAACCTCAGCCGCCAGTGCTTCGGCGGCCGCCGCCGGATCGATGTATTCGCCGTCGCTGCCCGGGGTGACGACGTACTCGCCGCCGGCGGCCGTGAAGCTCGGCTCCGTAGGCCGAACTCGTACCCAGCCGGAAGCCGAACTGATGGTCTCCATCGCAGCCTCGAGGTCGACTGTGTAGATGGGTCGTACCTCGACCGGGTCACGCATGGCCGTGAGCCACGTGGAAAAGGATGAGACCGCATCTTCATCTCTGCCGGCTTGAAGGGCCGCGGCCCTAGTGGCAGCGATGTCCAGCCTGATTCCCGCTTCGGCGTTGGTGACCTCAATGGCGTACCCGGGTGCATTGATCACAGCAGTGTCGCCGGCACGTTCCGCCGCCATCTCTTCTAGGAGCCCGTCGAGTTCGGCGGCCGTGAACCCGCCAACAGCGACGCCGTCCAGCGTCACGTTACGATTCACCTGGTCGCCGTGGACAAGCTGATCGATGCCCCAGGCCGCAACTGCGGTGAGGCCGAGTGTGAGTGCGACCAAGAGCACGCCCACCAGTGTGCGCCACATCCAAAGAGACATCGCGGCGGGATGTTAGACCCTCTCCCCTCGCTTCTTGCGCAGCCTCGTGCGGGGGGGAATATCGGACGAGGACCCGCCGGAACAGGAGGGTCGGGGTCTACAACCGCTCCCGCAACCACTCAATGTCTCTTTTCTGGCCATCGTCCTCGTTGGGGGTTTCCACGATGACCGGGGCATTCGCCGCCTTGATCACCCCGATCAACAGCTCCTCGGGGATCGTGCCCTCCCCCAGGTTGGCATGACGATCCCTCCGGGAGTTGTGCGGATCGCGTGAGTCGTTGCAGTGGATTAGATCAACCTTGCCGGTTGCCGCCACGATGCGCTCCACAGCGGTAGCGAGGTCGTCGCCCGCCGCCCAGGCGTGGCAAGTGTCCAGACACACCCCGACGTTGTAGTCGCTGATCTCCTCCCACAGCGGCCCGTAGTTGTCGAGCTCGCGAACGACGGCATTGCCGCCACCGGCCGTGTTCTCGATGAGCACCGGTACCGACGACTCAAAGGTATCGAGCGCCTTGCGCCACCGCTCGAATCCGACCGTGAGGTCCTCATCATCACCCACGTGACCGCCGTGGACGATCACGCCGCGCGCCCCTATTGCCTCTGCAGCTTCGACGGTTTGTGCCAGGGTCTTGCGACTCGGGATCCGAATTCGATTGTTCGGGGAAACCGGGTTCATGATGTAAGGAGCATGAACGTAGATCGGCAGACCTGAAGCAATCAATTCGTCTGCATCCTCTCGCGGTACCGGCTTCTTGTACGACTGTGGGTTGGATACAAAGAGTTGGACTACGTCCGCGTTGCGCTCCGCGGCCTCTGCGATTGGATCCTTGGGATTGGTATGTGCGCCGATAAGCATCAGTGATAGTCCCCTTCCTGGGTACGACCGAGCATCAACTCGCAGCGTACGGCGACCTCCTCGGCGGCAGTCTCCCAACCATCCGCGTCTATTCGTAGGACGTTCTCCTCCCAGACCGCACCCCACAGTGCATCAGGGTATCCAGCACGAGCCCGCACCTCGATCAGCAACTGCGGCATGGGAACGTGGCCGTCGTCTCCGTAGTCACGCGCCGACCTGACGGACACGATGTCGTCCCAGGGAATGGCAACATATGACATGGGCCCAGCAACCCGCAGCTTCACCCCGGCCTCGTCGAGTTCTACAACGCACCGACCCGTCAGCATGCCGCCGCTACCGACGGCAACCAGGGTTGCTCCGGCAACCGTGAACAGTGTTCCCCACACGAGATCGGTTCGCCGCTCGGTCTGGCCCTTCGAAGTTGTGACACCGTCGTCATCAGTTGCCGGGGGCTCGGAGAGTCTGTGTAGGACCACCACATCGAGTGCGGCCAGTAGCAGCAGCGTCCCCGCTGCGGTCATAAGGAGTTGGCGGGTAGCCGATTTGGACACGGTGAACTTGGCGGTCATGCGCCTACCCCGAGATCGCGCGGCTCCAGGAGTGAGACGAGCGATACACCAAGCGCTGCCAGCCGAGTTGCTGCGGCCCCGCCGCTTCTATCAACGAGCACGATGGCCTGCAATACCTCTACCCCCGCTTCTCGAAGCGCTTCGATTGCCTTGCCCATCGAACCTCCGGTGGTCACCGTGTCCTCTACAACGACGGCGCGGTCCCCGGCCCGGATCGGACCTACCAGCCGGCCCCCGGCGCCGTGCGCTTTGATTTCCTTGCGCACGCTGAATGCACGCAGCGGCCGAGGGGCGAGAATTGCCGTAGCGACTGCGATTGGATCCGCTCCCATCGTCATTCCCCCGATCGCGTCCGCCGACGGCTCCATCACCTCGAGAACGCAACGCCCGACGATGTTCGCACCTAACCCGTCATAAGTGGTTTGGCGGCCATCTAGGTACCAGTCCGACTCGATACCCGAGCTGAGTTTGTAAGGGCCATCGGTAGCCAAGCTGTGTGCCTTCAGGTGGGCAACTAGCTCGTTCTGGTTTCCGGTCAGATTTCTCAAACAAACCCCTAAAGGTTGCGGGGGGTCAGTCCGATATCGTACTCAGACTGGATGCCTTCCTACCCCCCGTCTAATAGCCCGGATCGAGGCCGCCGCATCGGCGGCCTCGATTCTTGTGTGGCCAGACCACTGAGAATAATGACTCATTTCTCCTCAAGTCCCAGCTGGATCGGCCGACAACTCAAGGGAGGGAAGACTCCTTCTCCTTCCGTACTCACACCGGAGGCCGCCTCGAAGAGGCGGCCTCTAGTGTTTGGCTGATGCAATCAACTTGGAGTCCGATTACCTCGAACTCCAATCGAGTAGGAACTTCGGGCTAGCGCCGATCACTCGTCGCGCATACGATCGAATCTGCGTCAGCATGAATGTCAAAGAAGCCCAGGTCGCCAAGCTGCGGGGCGCGTTCCGCCAACTCAATCGCTTCATGATTCTCATGTGGCGTCTCGGTCTGGGGTCCACAATGGCGGGGCCCCGTCGCGGATACGTCATGGTGCTGGTGACTATCGGCCGCAAGACGGGCCGGCGCCGACCCGTTCCCCTCAACTACGCGGAAGATCCCGGAGCCGTCTACTGCCTGGCCGGCTTCGGCAGAAACACCCATTGGCTGATGAATTTGCTCGCCAGCCCCCACTGTGAGGTGTGGCTCCCGGACGGTCGCAGGCTGCTGGGGACCGCTGAGATCGTAACCGCCGAGTCCGAGCGGATCGCCTTGGTGCGCCGCCTCCTCATCCGCGCCGGATTCGCCGCTCAGCTCTTTGAACCAGCCATCGATCCAAGGACCGCGCCCGATGTCGATATCGCCGAGTTGGGCAGCAGCTACGGTCACCGCTACGAGGCGGTCCGTATTCACCTCGACGGAGCGGCTGCCGGACCCGGTGGGCCCGGCGATTTGGCGTGGGTATCGGTCGTTGCGATCGCAGCGGCATTAGCTGCTGCGGCGTATGCAGGATCAAGACGATGGTCGAGCTCATAGATTTGGGAACCGCGCCCGTCTGCTCCCGTCATCAGCGCACAGCCGAAAGCCGGTTGCGGCCCGCCCCACACGGCAATCCCAGCCAGATCGGAGAAGTCGACGGTACTCCGCCCTGCAGACCAAAATGACCCTCCCCTTCGGCGCTGAGTGTGGCCGGATCGACGAGACCATCTGGATCCGGCGCCGGCAGCCGGCCCTCCCGAAGAGTTTGTCCGGTCGAGCTGTACCGAACAGGCACCGGGGAGACAATACGATCTCGAGCTCCTCCGCCGGACCTACGCATCCCGCCGGTGAACCCTGAGGAACTCCTGCTGGATAACAAACCGCCACAAAGCCTCCTGGCGAGACCCTCGACACGACACTTATATCGTGATACAAGTAGCGTATGGAAAGGGGAGTATCCCTACCCAGGCACTGTCGTCAGCACGGATCTCAGCCGGCATGCCGCCCTGACGGGTGGGAAAGACCCTCGCTAGTGGCAATCGGGCCAGCGGCGCGCCCTATAACGGGACGTCGCAACCGCTAGCCCGGTCCGGCGACCCGCCAGACGGAGATCGATCAGCCAAAAGACGGAGGCAGCGATGAAAGTGCAAACCCCTTTCGAATGGAACCAGCGGAGCAGGCTCCTCGAGCAGCGTGAACGCTCCCGTCGGCTGCGGGGGGACTTGCGCACCGCTGCAACGACGCGGAGTGAGTACGAACCACATGATGTCGTCGACGACGAAGCGGCGATTCAGGCAGATGTGCTCGATGCCAAGCTCGAGGCAATCGAGATCGCTCTGGAGCGAATCGAGTCGGGCAACTACGGATCTTGCACTTCGTGCAACGCTGAGATCGGAGAGCAGCGCCTGGAGGCACTCCCCACTGCAACCACTTGCAGGAGCTGTGCGGCAAGCGACGTCGCCTAGCCTGCTCGTCAGCTCGCAGCGAGCCCGCGGATGAGGAAGTCGACGGCGATCTCGGCCGTTTCGTGAACCTGCTGCTTCGGGTCCGGTGCATCCATGATCGATTTGCCGGCTCCCATCACGGTTTGGAACATCAGTTGACCCGCGATACGTACCGGCAGATCACGAAAGGCACCGGAGCGCACTCCCTCTTGGAAGATCTCGGCGAAGGCCCCGACCAGCCCGGCATGGGCAGCGGCGATCCGTCGCTGTGACTCCTCACTCATCTTCATCGACTCGGTATGGAGGATGAGCCCAAGGTGATCGAGTCCAACGAATTCTACGGTTCGTACTCCGAGCTCTCGCATCCGATCGAGGGGCGGCAGCTCCGGGTCGATGGCGTCGATGATATCTGAGACGACAACCGGCATCCTCTCTTCGACCAACTGCACCAGTAGGTCCTCGGTGCTTTCGAAATACTCGTAGAACGTGGTCCTGCCGATGCCGACGGCGGCCGCGATGTCGGCGTGCGTGGTATTGCGGAAGCCGTGGCGGGCAAACTCGTCCAGCGCCGCGTCTAGCAGCGCAGTCCGCGTCTCCTCTCTGGTGGATCGTCTTGATCCCATCAGGTTCCTAGCGCCCGTAGCGGCGGTTGCTGTGGGTGAAGTCCCGAATCGCCCGCAGGAAGTCAACCCGCCGGAATTCGGGCCAATACACATCGACAAACGAGAACTCAGCATACGCTGCCTGCCACAGCAAGAATCCGGAGAGACGGGTCTCGCCGCTGGTGCGGATCACGAGGTCGGGATCCGGCAAGTCGGCGGAGTACATGAACGAGCTCAAACTGTCCTTGTCGATGTGCTCGGCGATCTCGTCGGCGGTTACGCCCCCTTCGGCCAGATGGCCGACCAGCTCGCGCGCCGCGTCGACGATCTCTTGGCGGCCGCCGTAGGCGAGCGCGATCGTCACCCGCCGACTGCCGGTGTTGCACTCGCCCTCGAGGGTCTTGGCAGCATCGGTAAGCCGTTGTGGAAGCAGATCCAGACTGCCAACGAATCGGACCGACACGTCGTGGCCCTCGATCTTCTCCGGAATACTCTGGAACAGGTCTATCAATACGTCGTAGTAGGGCTCGAGCTCTTCCACCGGCCGGGACAGATTCTCGGTCGACAGCAACCAGCAGGTTATGGCCGGGATCTCCAGTTCATCGGTCCAACCAAGGAACTCGACGAACTTCTTCATGCCCTCGCGATAGCTGGCCGCATAGTCGGGCAAACCCTCGGCACGGGCATAGCGACGGTGCCCGTCATGGATGACGCCAATGTGGCGTGGGAGCTTGTCCCGGTCGAGAAACTTCAGAATTCGGGATTCGTAAAGCCGATACAGCGGCTTCTTCACTAGCCGTTTCGCCTTGTTCAAGTTCACGCGCATGAGTCTACGCACCGTTTGAGTTAGTCAACAGAGATCATTTCGTCAGTTTTCGAGTCTTGCTTGAGGCGTCGTCCTACGGACGACCGTTGCGGGATCCCGTGTGATCGACCGGGCCACACGACACTGCTGAGGCTCAGACCACAAGGAGCTTCTCGGGAATATCAACCACCTTGGCGCGGAAGTACTCGGATAGAGCCTTGGCTTGCGGATCGAGCCTATTGGATGACGAGACCCCTGCGCCGAGATAGCCGACGAGAACGAAATTGACGGCTCGGAGATTGGGAAGCAGGTAGCGGTCAACCTGCAGCGACGCGGTTTCGGGCAGCAGACTCCGCAGGCGCTCCGTCGTCAGGAAGTTGGCCAGCCAGTGGTAAACCTCATCGGTTCGAGCCCAGACGCCGAGATTGGCGTCGCCGCCCTTGTCGCCGGAGCGGGCGCCGATCACCCTGCCAATGGGGACCGCGATCATCGGACCCTGGTCCTCGGCTTCAACCACAACCGGCTCTGAGTAGATGATCGCCTCGTTGGATCCCGGCGCGGGATCGACCGAGAATTCCTCGTCTCCGATGCGGACCAGGGCGGGAGGATGTTCCACCAGGCTGGGCCAATACTCGAGGACGGGGCCGGCAGGACCCGGAGGGGACGTCAGCGTGAACCCGGGGTAGCTGGCGAGTATCAGCTCAACGACAGCGTTCGAAAAGCGGCGGCCCACCTTGTCGGCATCGCGGTCGACAACCGTCACTTTGAGGTAGGCAAACGCCGCTTCGTGGCTGGGCGGATCCTCGTGCTCGGTGCGTAACAGCTGTACATCGACGCTCGCAAACTGGTCGGCGCCACCCAGTCCGGTCCACAAACCTTCTAGAGCCATTTCCGCCTTGGCCTCGATATCCATCCCGGCCACGATCATCGTCATCGAGTTCCGATATCCACCGTGGGTGGTAGCAGCCACCTTGGTGGTGACCGGGGGGGCAAAGCCTTGTGTCCCGCTGATGCGAACCCGGTCCTCACCATCCTGAGTGAGGGCAACGGTGTCGAGTCGGGCGACGACATCAGGGTTGGGATATGCCGGCGCCCCGATCTCGTACAGCAGCTGTGCAGTCACGGTACCCACCGAGACCAGGCCGCCGGTTCCCGGATGTTTGGTGATGACAGAAGTGCCATCCTCCGCCACCTCCGCAATAGGGAATCCGGGGACACCCTGCACCTCGGCGAGGAACGAGTAGTTCCCACCGGTTGCCTGGGCACCACATTCGATGACGTGTCCGGCGGCAACGGCACCGGCAACCTGATCGAAGTCGGTCGGTTTCCAGCCGTGGTGCCACGCTGCCGGACCGACCACTAGAGAGGCGTCGCTGACCCGCCCCGTGACAACGATGTCGGCTCCACGGTCGAGCGCGGCGGCGATCCCCCACCCACCCAGGTAGGCGTTGGCGGTCAGCGGCTCGCCCATTTCGGCAAACGTCTTGCCGGTTGCTGTGTGGTGAAGCCGGCCGGCGAGTTCACTCATGCGGGGCATCAGATCGTCCCCGCTCACCGCGGCAACGGTCGTGGGCCGCCCTAGCTCCTGCGCCATTCCCTCAACTGCCCGAGCGAGCCCGCCGGGGTTGAGTCCACCTGCGTTGACCACGACTTTGGTACCTCTGTCCAGGCAGAGCTCGAGCACTCCGTCCATGTGATCGAGGAACTGGCGGGCATAACCTCGTTGCGGATCCTTGATGCGCTGTCTCGCCAAGATGGCCAGCGTGAGCTCGGCCAGATAGTCCCCGGTGAGCACGTCGATCGGGCCCCCGGAGACCATCTCGTACGCGGCCGTGTGGCGGTCCCCGAGAAACCCGGAGCAATTGGCGATACGGATGGGGGCAGCCACTAGTCCACCTCTCTCTGCCATGTGGCGCCGGTGATGGTGGTGCGGAAGCCGACTGCTTGGTACAGGTGTTGGGCGCCGCTGGGACTCGATGAGTCGACCCCGATCATGGCCGCGTCCAACCCGGCGCGCTGCATCGCTTGCATTGATCGCGCAAGCAGCGCGGTTGCAACTCCGCGCTTTCGCCACCGGCGGAGCACACCCAGCGCACCGATCCAGGCCTCCGATCGACCCGCGGCTTCCCAGTCCTCCTCGTAGACCTCGTTGTAGGCGTACCCGATCAACTCGCCGTCGGCCACTGCCACGAACGACAAGTCGGGACGGAAGCCGGGGCTCTCCAGCATGCGCTGCCGCCAGATGTTTTCGTTCATCGGGACACTCCCCCAATGGTCGATGAAGGCGGCGTTGTGCACCAGCCGGATCGGCGCCGAGTGTGCGTCCTCCCAGGGAACAACCGAGAACCCCTCTTCCGGAGGTCCCGGCACGTCCTCCGCCAGCGTTCGTTCCATCTCCCACCAGTGGCGGATTGGAGTGAAGCCCCGCTGCTCGTACAGGCGAGCTCGATCTTCGAGCTTCTTGTACAGCCAGGCGCAAACGTACCGCCTGGTTGCCATAGCCTCTGCCAGCGCATCCTCGGCGGCAGCGATCGTCCAGTCCACGAGTTTCTCTTCGATCCCGCGGTGACGGTATTGCGGGTGTACGAACGACGAGACGTAGACTCGCAACTCTTCGGTATCCGCCTCGCGGAAGTAGACGCCGCCGTAGCCGGCGATGGTCCCATTTGCCGTCTCGGCAACAACGCTGCGCTTGTCGAGCGGCTCATACGAAGTCAGCTCGTGGGCCATGGTTTCAGGGCTCATC
>JARFRN010000087.1 GCA_029287195.1 Acidimicrobiia bacterium
CGCCGAAGCCGGGCTGGCGCTGAGTCCGGGTCACTGGTTTGGCAGAGACGGTGCAGGTTTTGCACGCATGACCATTGCGACCCCTTCGAGCGTGATCGAAGACGCCATTGGTCGGCTCACTGCTGCGCTCGCTCAACGGGAAGCGTGATCGTCCCCACCAGGTGACGCGCTACCGTTCTGCCCCATGGACCTCCAACAACCAGCAGTCATCATGGGCATCGGCGAGATCGGCGGTACCTTCGCCCGGGGCTTGCTCCGCAGTGGTTATCCGGTATTCCCTGTACTGCGTGATTCCGATCGTCGAGCACTCGCCGCCCAGCTGCCCATTCCGCTGGCGACAGTCGTCACCGTGGGCGAAGCCGACCTCGACCACGCCCTGGCCACGCTCCCAGAGCAGTGGAGCGGAAGCGTCGCTCTGGTACAGAACGAATTGCTCCCCCGCAACTGGCTCGCCCATGGGCTGTCGCATCCCACCGTGGCCGTTGTCTGGTTCGAGAAGAAGCCCGGCCGTGCCGAGAAGGTGATCATCCCTACACCGGTCTACGGCCCAATCGCACCCCACCTCATCGACGCCCTCAACTCCATCGGCATCGCCGCCAGCGAACTCGCGACGGAGGACGACCTCATGTACGAGCTGGTTCGCAAGAACATGTACATTCTCACGGCCAACATCGCCGGGCTAGTCACACAGGGCACCGTTCACGACCTCTGGTACAACAACCGCCGCCTCGCCGAGTCAGTTGCCGAAGAGATCCTCCCCATCCAGGAGTGGCTCACCGGCAAACAGCTGGATCGGGACCATCTGATCGCAGGCATGGCCGAGGCGTTTGACGCCGATCCCGAACACAGCTCTACGGGACGAAGCGCTCCGGCGCGCCTCGCTCGCGCGATTGAGCACGCCGCTCAGGCGGGCGTCGATGTGCCGACGCTGCGCGAGATTGCCTCCGATACCGAGGGCTGAACCCGATTCCGACACGATTCGGGCTTCCTGGCTACGCTGTCGCCCACGACCGGCAGAGAGAGGAGCTATGCACGTACTTGTTGCCACCGACGGCCACCTCGATGCTGCGGCCGTAGCCAAGTTCAGCGCGCCTTTGGCCGGGCCCGATGGCAAGGTGACTGTGCTCACCGTCATCGAAGTTCCCCGGGCAATGCTCCAGGAGCTGCAAGACCACTTCAGCGATCAGCCGCCGCCAAAACTACGCATGGAAGACCCCGAGACCGTGACCGCGGACCCACCTGAGGCGCCACGCTCTTGGCCGGGCGACGACGCCATTATCGAGCAATACCTCCAAAGCAAGCGGTTTGACATCTGCGAGCCGCTTGTCTCGGCATTGCGGCAAACCGGCGTCACCGCCGCCAGCATGGTAGTGGAGGGCCCTGCCGACAAGGGCATCCTTTCCACAGCGAAGCAACTCAGCGCTGACGTCATCGTCATCGGGCCACGTGGCATGGGCTTCTTCGAGGGCCTCCTCGGATCGACCGGGACCAAGGTGACCCGTCTTGCCAAGCGTCCGGTGCTGCTCTTGCGGAATGCCGACAGCTAGTCTCGCCACCCGGCCGATCCACTGAGAGTCAGCTCAGGTACTCCTCCCAAGCCGGGTCGGGTTCACTCCCAACTGCAACCAAGATCCAGCTGTGACGCCGCGGGGCGCGAGGTCTTTTCAGTAGAACCAACCCGGCCTGTTCGGGAGTTCGGCCCCCCTTCTTCGTATTGCAGCGGCGGCAACTCGCAACCACGTTCTCCCACGTGTGAGTGCCCCCCTGCGCCTTGGGCACAACATGGTCGATGTTCTCTGCGGCCCGGTTGCAGTATTGGCATCGATTCGCATCACGCAAGAAGACCGCCCGCCGGTTGAGGGGAACGCGACGGGCGTAGGGGACCTTTACGAAGTGGCGAAGCCGGATCACCGACGGCGATGCCAGGTCGATTCGTTCGCTACGCCACACCGTGCCATTGGAAACGACGACATCCGCCCGGTTGTGCAGCACGAGCACGACTGCTCTCCTGACGGGCACTACCGACAGCGGCTCGTACGAGGCATTGAGCACCAAGGCCTTCATGGCGGGCAGGCTACCAGCGCACCACACGGACACCGGCGTTCTCGGGAACCTGCGTGCCGAGAGGGTCGTTGAACACGATCAGTGACGCTGCGAAACTGTCGGTATTCGATCCACTAGATCGTTGGTCGGCAGCTCGAGCAGGTCGGTAGCAGCCGCAGAAGGAGAAAGGGCTCAGGGTGCAGGTCGTCGGCTACATCAGAGAGGCCTCCGCAGATAGCGAGCCTGCCTTTGCCCAGTCCGAGCAGATCCGGCGGTGGATCGGCGAGAGTGGACACCGGCTGGTGTCGCTCTGTCAGGATGTGCGCTCCCCCGGCCACTCAGTTGGTCGGGAAGGACTGCAGTCGATCGTCGGCATCGTCTCTGCGGGGCAGGTGGACGCAGTGGTTGTGCCTTCGTTGCTGACCTTCTCCCAGGATAAGGTCAGCCAGGAAGTCATCATGTGGGAACTGCGGGCCCACGGGGTCATGGTCCTTTCCACCGACTCCGAAGACATCCCGCAGCTGGCGGACCCACCGGCCGACCAAGTACGTCTGATAATTCGTGATGTGCTCGCCAAGTCGGCTCGCTTCGAAGAGATCATGCGCCTACCCACACCGGAAGTAGAACCCGACGACACCCATGTCGACGAAGCCCGGGATGTCGTCATCGAACTCATCCCCCCCGACCCGAACCAAGCGCTTCCCCAGAGTGCGGTCAGACCGGCGACTTGAGCGCGGCCCAAGCGGCCCGCGCTACTGCAAAAGCCCGGCCCCCCAATTGAACAGCCGCTCCGGCAATGTCGCCCCGATCAGCTGTTGCCAGGACGACCGTAAGCACCGGCACCTCGTCATGAGTCGCTCCCGACACGGCGACCAGCCGAACCGGAGCGCTGCCGGTCAACTCGGCAACGGCTTCCACAACAGCAGCATCGAGACCGGCCAATCCTGCATGGAGGGTGACATCAACGACTTCTCCAGTGTTGACCCGAAGCATGACGGACAGTCCCGCCGCGGTCTCCTCAACGGCGACGCTCTCGAGACGCTGCGGGGACGCGATCTGCGGAGTTGACGGTGCCGGCTGCGTATCCGGCGGTTCAATGTTGGAGGCGGCCGAGGCAGGCTCGGTTATTGCGTGCTCTCCCACCAGGGGAAACGAGACAACCGAACCGGGCGCCCCCGGCGGCGGAGGTGGCCCCACAGCAGCTTCCGCGATCGCCTCAGCCGGGCGCATCCCGTGGTGAATCAGTACTTCCCGGACGGCCGCGCCTACCGCTGCCGCATCGGCTCCGACCGCAAGCTGCACTCGTACGCCGGCAACGCCTTCGCCGGTATCAACCTCCGCTCCGGCTATCCCCGGAACCGACAACAACTCATCCCGCAACGCGTCCGCCATCACACTCCTTTGAACATATCAGAGCCGCCGCCATGGTCGGTGCTGGCGCTTTCGCCATTCCAAATACGAAATGAGCTCGGATGCGTCGGGGGCGACCGAAGCGTCACCGTAGGCAGTCGCCAGCCGCCAGGCCGTGTACTCGGCGTCGGGTAGGGGCAGATAGGGACGACGACGCCACCACTGCCGGGGCGAGACCGCGAACAGAGTGCGCATTCCCTCTCCCCACAGGCTGGGGTGCCTCCCCACGGCCCGAACCAGGTTCCAGGACAACATGGAAGGATCGTAACTCGCTTGTCGTTCACCGGAGGGGATTCCTCCCGGGTTGCAGAAATCTGGGCTACTGCCGAGAATCGGCTCGAGCGTGAGCACAACCCCTCGGGCACTGATAACCTCCCAGACGTTGCTGCCGGAGGAAGGAGCACGATGACGGTTACCACTGACGACTTGCAGTGGTTCGGGAAGCAGTTTGACGCGATCGTTGACAACATCGAGACCGTCATCCAGGGTAAGCGCCGCACGATCGAGTTGGCAACGATCTGCTTGCTCTCTGAAGGGCACGCTCTGATCGAAGACGTGCCGGGCGTCGGCAAGACGCTGCTCGCCCGTTCCCTGGCGCGATCGATCGATTGCAGCTTCCAACGCATCCAGTTCACTCCAGACCTTCTGCCATCTGATGTAACCGGCGTATCGGTATGGGATCGGGAATCCGCGCATTTCGTATTCCGACCGGGCCCGGTCTTTGCCAACGTCGTGCTCGGTGACGAGATCAATCGGGCCAGCCCCAAGACGCAGTCGGCTCTTCTCGAGGCCATGGAAGAACGCCAGGTCACGGTCGACGCAGTTACCAGGCCCCTGGGACTGCCCTTTATGGTGGTGGCAACGCAGAATCCGATCGAACACGAGGGAACCTACCCCCTACCCGAAGCCCAGCTCGACCGGTTCATGATGAGGCTCGGCATGGGTTATCCGGACCGAGAGAAAGAACTGGAAATGCTCGACACCCACGGGCATCACTCCACTCTCCAAGACCTCGAGTCGGTTGTGGACGGCGCCGACGTCCTCAGGATGATCGACATTGCCGCCAACGTCTTTGTTGCTGATGCCATCAAGAGTTACTTGGTCGACCTTGCCGACGCCACCCGCACCGACCCCGACCTCCTGCTGGGAGCGTCGCCACGAGCTACTCTGTTCATGCAACGGGCTTCTCGAACCAACGCGGCAACACAGGGACGCGACTACGTCACTCCCGATGATGTGAAGGAGATGTTGCACCCGGTGCTCAATCACCGCCTCATTCTGCAACCCGAGGCTCAAATGCGGGGCGCGGGGATCCAGTCGATCATCGACGCCACCAGTGATCGGGTGGGCGTGCCCGGCGCCCGCGCCAACGTCTGATGCCGACTTTGCGAGGCTGGGCGGCTCTTGGGGCCGCTTTTGCGCTCGCCATTTTGTGGATCGGCTTTGGGGAACGGATGCTCCTCGCAGTCGCAGTCTTCCTCGCCGCCGCCGTCGCGTTCGGCATGGGATACGTCCGCAGCAGCGCACCCCGAGCCCGGCTCACCCGGCACATTTCGCCGGTTCAGGTTCACGACGGAGACCGGGCCATCGTCCAGCTATCACTGGTATCGGGGCGCCGCCTCCACTCGGCAATCGTCGAGGATGTAGTTCACAGCCTCGGTACCGCATCCTTTGTCGCCGAGCGAGTCGACGAGAGCGAGCCGATGACTGCTCGCTACGAAGTGCTGTGCAAACCGCGCGGGGTCTACAAGGTGGGACCGGCAATAGTCAAAGTGCGTGATCCGATGGCCCTAGCCGAATCGGTCAGCTCCGGACGCCGCTCAGATCGTTTGGTGGTCTTTCCCATGGTCGAGGATCTCAGCGGCCTGCCATTGGTGCGCGGACAGGACCCGAACGTCAACTCGGCTCGAGCCAACTTCTCGCACAGTGGGGGGGATGACTTCTTCACGCTGCGCGAGTACCAAAGGGGCGATGATCTGCGCAGGGTTCACTGGCCGTCTTCTGCACGCAACGACGAGTTGATGATCAAACAGCTCGAGATGCCGTGGCAATCCCGGGCTCTAGTCCTACTGGACATCCGAGCCGAGGCCTATTCGACGCCGGAATCCTTTGAGCACGCAGTACGCGGGGCAGCTTCCGCGATGCGTCACCTCTATCGCCAGGGTTTCAGCCCGACGATGTGGAGCGGATCCGCCGGGAGCACACCGGTAAACACGACACAGGCCTACGGTTTGGCTATGGAAGAGTTGGCGACTGTCACCTCGACCAGCGGTCTCGACTTTGCCGTTCTGATGAGCCGGCTCCGCCGTGACGGGCTCGCCGGCGGAGCGCTCGTCATGGTGACCGGGGTGCTCGATGGCGACGGAGTGTCGGTCTTCAAGACACTCAGTCGGGATTACTACAAAACCATCGTCATGACGGTCTCTGAGCGCGAGAACGAAGCCCTGCACCAGATACAGCGCGCAGGAGCGGTTGCTGTGGCCTCGGGCCCGGCATCGAAGTGGGCCCCGGCGTGGAAGGAGTCGATGGAGAAGACATGGTCTACCGCTTCAGCTGGCTAGCCGGCGCCACAGCATTGGTGTTCGCCTTCACCGGCCTCAACGGCCTGCTCCGACCCACGTCCAGTGGCACTCGCTGGCAATACATTGTCATCGCGGCTCTCGTACTGGGGGCGACTATCACCTGGACGGCGCTGAGCTACCGGGCTCACCCGGTGATCGTCATCGGGCTCAATCTCGCTGCCATCGCCATCGCCATCGCCCGCATTGCTGCTCCGGAGACCACCAACGGCCTGCTTCCGACTTCAGAAACCCTTACCGTTCTCGGCGACCAGCTCGATCGGGCGTTCACCTTGATCCGGACCGGTATCGAGCCGGTGCAACCTCTACCGGGGATTGTGATCATCGTATCGGTTGTCTTCTGGGTGACCGGGACGCTGCTCACCTGGGGCTTGATGCGCGGTCATCCGTACGTTGCTCTCATACCCCCGCTCGTGTTAGCGCTCCAATTCGCCACGATGGATCGCGGGCGCACCGGATGGATCCGCATCGCCTTCTTCCTCGCCGTCGTCGCTGCGTCGATCATCGCAGTGACCATCGATGAGCGTGACCAAGCTGCAGGCAGGATGAGCCGCGCCGGACAGTGGCCCTCGCTGAGCAATCGGTTGGCGCCATCGGCGGTGGGTCTCCTGGGGATAACCCTTGCTGTCGCCGTCATCGGCAGCAGCGCCCTGGGCCGCTTTGTGCCTTATGACGGCGTACTGCCCTGGCGAAGCGCTACCGGCCTCAGCTCCGACTTCTACGGCGGCATCGCCTATAACCCGTTCATCGGGATCCAGCAGTCGCTCGTTTCCCAATCCAGCCAGCCGGTCTTTCTCGCCGAGGTCACCGGTGACGTCCCCGCCGACGAGGTCTACTTCCAGCTGCTGACGATGGAGACCTACAACGGAGGACAGTTCTTCGCAGACAAACCAATCGTCGTGGACCTGGAGATCCGCCCCTGGGAGGACGGCGGCCACCGCTTCGCCGGACCGACGGGAAGAGTGACTACCACGGTCGAGATCGCCCGACTGCGCATGGATTGGATTCCCCAGACATACGTGCCGGATGGCTTCGGCGCCGACGAAGATACCGAGCGCAATGTGCGCGTGCGCCAGGCCGACGGGTCATTGCGACTAGACGGCGATCTGACCTATGAGGGCCTCACCTACACCGTGGAGTCGGAAGTACCCCGACCCGATATTGCAGTATTGGCCGCTGATGAGAGCGGCGAACTGTCGCCCGCATTTGCGTTTGCCGCTACTGAGCAACCCGTACCGGACCCTGTGGTCGTCGTCCCCCGACCCGAACCGCCCAACGTAGAGGTGTACCTCGACCTTCCCGAAGACCTAGATCCCGGAATCGCTGCTGAGGCTCGCCGCCAGACCGCCAACCTGACTACCAACTACGAAATCGGTCTCGCATTGGAATCCTGGTTTCACTCGGACGCTTTTGCCTACTCCACCAATATCGATCCCGGTCACGGTGCCACCGACCTGGCGGCTTGGTTATTAGATCCGGAATCTCCCAATTATCACGTCGGATATTGCGAGAACTTCGCAACCGCTATGGCGGTGATGGCACGAACGCTCGAGGTCCCGTCCCGGGTGGTGTTGGGATTCACCCCGGGTGAACCCCACCCCGATCAGGACAACGTCGTCATAGTACGGGATCGCAACGCCCACGCCTGGGTGGAGTTGTGGATGCCGACACAAGGCTGGGTGCGCTTCGATCCCACGCCGCGGGGCGATGAAATCAATCCATCAACGTATGGCCTGGCCGAAGAACAGCTGGGCTTTGCTATCACCGACTACCTGGATGTCCCCGACCCCGAACCGATCTCCTTCCAGGGTGCGCCACTGCGACCCCCGGAGTTTGGTGAGGACTTCCCCATCTTCAGCGGGGGCAACGCCGGCGAGGAAAGCGGCGGCATCTCAGTGCCGGGTTGGATCAAGGCTGGGTTGCCGATCGCGTTCGCGCTGCTGTTGCTATTCGGTGCGGTGCCCACCTTGAAGTGGTGGAAGCGACGGCGTCGTATGAAGCGCCTGGAGCAAGGCGACATCACGGCGGCATGGGAAGACATAGTTGCTCGCCTCACCGACCTGGGCGAAGCCCCGTCACCCTCAGCAACGCCCCGACAACTGGCGCTTTCCGTCGACAGCGCCATGTTGCCCCTCGCCACTGTTTACGGACGGTCTGTCTACGGCCCCGACGGAGCCGTCGACGACCATCATGTCGATACTGCGGTAGCGTCCCTCGAACAGACCAGGGAGAGACTCACAACCCGCCACTCCGTGGGACAACGGTTCGTGGCCGCCTACCGGCCGGCAAGCATCATCCCGGATCGAGCCCGCCAGATTGCGAAGAGTCTGCGAGCTAATCGTCGTAACGGAAACGGCGACAACAGTGCGGATCGGAATGGCCGCTAGCGGCAATCAACGCTCATTGCGCTACGCAGACCGAGCCTGCGGCTCCAGCATGTAGGAAGCCAAAAGGGCCCGGAGACCTGGTGGGGGCGACGTCAGCCGTGTGTCATCCCTGCTTCGGACTTCACATCGTCTTCGACCCGTCGCAGCATATCGAGGAACCGCTCCCGATCGAGTTCGAATTTGGTGACGTCCTCTTCGACGCTCTTGGTGATCTCGTTGATGGCAACGAAGAAGGCCAGCTGGCCGTCGCGGAGCGCGTCGAGGAGTTCGTCCTCGTTCTGAGCGACACGGAAGATCGTCTGCCCGTCCGTCACCAGCTTCACCGAAGCTAGGTGTTCATCCATCGCCGCGGTGCGTCGCAGATAATCCCATGCCCGGCGCACCCGCTGCACGGACATGCCGTTGTCGAGAAGGCTTTTGACTACCCGAAGAGCTACGAGATCACGGAATGAGTACAACCGTCTCCTACCCGGCCTGCCTCCGCTGCCCTGAACGCTGGGAGCAACGAGATCAACCTTGTCCCAATAGCGAAGTTGATGGGCGGTGCACCCTGTCAGCGCAGACGCTTGCTGGGCGGTAAACGATTCCACCTATCTCCTCCCAAAGATCAGAAGCTCGTTCCACGGGCTCTAGCGGAAGTCGCTCTCCTTGCCCGGCCGCCGATGTGGCGACGCACTTCGACTCACACGACGAAGAAACGACACTCTAGCTGTTCCGCGACCACCTCTGTCGAGCCCGATCCAGCCACCTAGCAAACCTGTCCGATCCACCATCATTGGTCTTGCGGAGGCTCATGGCGAACCAACCCGCAGAGGCCAACATGAGCAGGAAACCACCAACCGCGATCCACGCTGAAGACGTAAAGGAAGCCAACATCACGATCAATCCGACGATGAATCCAGCGATCGCCAGCCTGCGCCTTGGTCGGAATTTTGACCGCAACGATGCCTCGGCCACGGAGCGGGCTAGCTCCGGGTCCTCCTCATAGAACTGGCGTTCTATCTGCTCGAGAATGCGCTGTTCGTCTTCGTTTAGCGGCACGATTCCGTCTCCGATTCCGTGGCCAAGTATACAAGCGGGTCTCCCTATTCTCCGCGACGTTTCTGCGGCGGATCGAAGATGAGCGATGCGGGGAGGACCGAATCTTCCCCAAACCGCTCTCTCACCTTCTCGACGGTCTCGGCAGCGAGATCGCGCCCACCGGTTTCGAGTGTCAACTGCCGGGGAGTGGCGGCGCCGACCAACCCCGACACGCCGATCCCCAACAACCGAACACCTCGCCGGTCGATCTGAACTCGCTCGAGGAGAATTCTCGCCTCGTCCCACAATTTCCGCCCCGTTGCAATCGGCTCGCCGACCGTCTCCGATCGCGTAGTGGTGTCAAAATCGCCGTACCTGACTTTCAGCGTCACTGTGTGGCCGGCCATGCCCGCTCTGTGCAGCCGCCCCGCCAGGCGATTACACAGGCTCAGCAGTGCACGGTCCACCTCATCGCCGGATTCCAGGTCGTTGTCGTAGGTGTGCTCGACCGAGATCGACTTGGCGCCGCCCCCCGGCTCAACCTCACGCGGATCCCGGCCGGCTGCAAGCCGAGACAGGTGCGTAGCCAGACTCGGCCCCAGCCGCTTGAAGAGAATCCTCTCGGGGACGGCAGCGAGTTCGCCGATTGTGGCCACCCCCAGGCTCTCCAAGGTGGCGTGGGTGGCCTCCCCCACGCCCCAGAGACGTCGTACCGGCATCGGATGAAGGAATTCGAGCTCCTTGCCGGCATCAACCAGAATCAACCCGTCCGGCTTGGCAACATCTGAGGCCAACTTGGCGATGAACTTGACTGCTGCGATTCCAACAGAGGCCGGCAGTCCGAGCTGACTCCGGATCTCTTCCCGCAGCGCCTGCCCGACCGCCGCAGGTTCCGAGTAATGCAACCTGAGACCCGAGATGTCGAGGAAGGCTTCGTCAACCGACAGTCCTTCCACCAGCGGGGTGAAGGATCGGAACACGGCGAAGACCTGCTTTGAGACCTCCTCGTAGCGGCCGTGATCCGGCGGGACGAAGCGGCCGTGAGGACAAAGCCGCCTAGCTTCCCCAATCGGCATCGCAGAACGCACCCCCAATGCTCGCGCCTCGTAGGACGCGGAGGCGACAACTCCGCGCCGCCCCAATCCACCGACGATCACCGGGATTGCGGCCAAGCTCGGATCACGCAATCGCTCCACCTCCACAAAGAAGGCGTCCATGTCGACATGTAGGAATCGTTCCTGATACCGATCCATGACCCCACGCTACCGCCTGGCGATCTAGCTCTACGGGGCAGAACAGCGGGCGGCAGACTGCCACCACGACCGGAACCTGTGGCAGACTGCCCGCGTGAATGTCCATCTGATCCGTCATGGCGAGGTCGAGAACCCGCGCCACGTGGTCTATGCGATGCTGCCCGGCTTCGGACTCTCCGATCGAGGACGACGGCAGGCCGCCGAGGCAGGCCGCCGCTTGGGCAAGGAGCCGCCGCGGCTGATCGTCACCTCTCCACTGCAGCGAGCAGAAGAAACTGCTCAACTCATTTCGGTGTCGACCGGGGCTACCGTGGTGGTCGACGACCGCCTCGTCGAGTGGGGTCTCTCATCCCGATGGGCCGGTTTTCCCTGGGAGGAGCTTCCCGAGGTATTCCCGGGTGAACTCGATGCCTATCTCGATGATCCCCGCGATCTACCATTCTCACCAGAATCGCTCGAGGATGCAGGGCGACGAGTGGCAACGTGCGTTGCCGAATGGGCGCAAAGGGAAACTGGGGACCTCGCCTTTGTGTCGCATCAGGATCCGGTTCACGCCGGCGCGATGCTGCTGAGCCGGGTCGCTGCGCCGGACTTCCACGCAAACAAGCCGGCTCACTGCTCCATCACGACACTACAACGAGCAGGATCCGGGTGGACGGTCGTCAGCCGTTGGGCACCTGCAGAGTAGGCTCAGCAAGCTTGCCCAAGTGAAGCACTACACTTGCGAACCGTTCTCGTCCGAGGAGGAATGTGCAGGCACGCTGGGTATTGATGATCACGCTTCTTGCCATCGGGTTGGCAGCGTGCGCCAGCGGTCCATCGGACGCCGCCCTCGCCGAGGGCAGGGTTCCGGTGTCCACAACCACGACCGAGCCTCCCCCTGAGGGCATTGTCGTCGTTCGCATCGAAGGTGGCCGTTTTCGCCCTTCGAACCTGAAACTGGACCTCGATGAAGCTTGGATCGTGGAGTGGCGACACGAGGATGACCCGGAGCGGGAATATGTGCTCGAGGCTCGCAAGGGCGAGTTCACGAGCCCAACGCTGACCACCGGTGACACGTTCCAGGTGGACTTCAGCGAGCTGGAGCCCAACATCTATCGGTACTTCTCGTTCCTCGGGAACAATCGGGTACCCGGTTCGATCGACACCCGACCCGAGCAATAGACCCGACTCGCCCGATCGGAGACCCTCTTCGTGTCCCGCATGCCATACGTCATAGGCGCTCTCGTCATGGCTACCGGTCTCTCCTGGACCATCCATCTGATGGTGGCACCGGAGCCCTGGGCGGTCGACTCGGCCTTCACGATTGCGATCGGGACGCTTGTATTCAGTATCGTCGCAATGAGTGGCTTGCTGCTCGGCCGAGGCCGCTGGACGAGGTACTTCGCGACCGGATTGGTAGCTGTTCAGCTGCTCATCGTGCTGGTAGCGGATTTCGAGCCCTGGTTGCTCATTGCGTTGGCCTGCAGTGTCCTGTCGTTGGTAGGTCTGGCCGGCCCCTGGCTCCAGGGCTGGCTGCGGGAACGCCCGGCGACCGGATCTCCAGGTGCCGTGCCGCTCGTGTTGGCAATTGGCTCATTCGCCTTGGTACCGCTCGTCGGCATTGCTGCACCGTCGGGTCTCGAATACGCCCACGGGCTGGTCGGCGCTGCGGGCATTCTGGCAAGCTGGGGATACCTCAAAGGCCACAGCTGGGCACTGTGGCTGCTTCGGCTCGGGATACCCGTCTTGGCGTTGGCGGCTGCGATCGCCTCCCCGCCGGGTGGCGCCATCATCATGGTCATCGCCGGTTCCACCCTGACCGGCTTGGCGTGGAGAGAAGAAGCGCGGCTGGCCGTGGACCCGCTTCCCACAAATCTCCCGACGCCGCGGAGGAGACGATGAGTCCAACCACATCCGTCTCGTCGATCGCAGCGATCGCGGTTGCAGCTGCGTTTGGCGGCGCGCTCGGTGCTCTCGTGGACCCAATATGGGCGATCGTCGGTGGTCTCACCGGCCTCGGCACTGCGCTGTTGATTTCCGTCTACCTGATTCGCCCCGTCGTCGCAATTCCGGTAGCAGTCGGCGCCGGGATCGGGGCCTACGTGGGAGGCACGATCGTCGACGTGCTGTGCGAGCCGGAGGGATGCCCTGCGTTCGTAGCCTTTGGCGCCACCGTCACCGGGATCGGCGCTCTGGTCGGAATCGGGTTGGTGGTCGCACTGGCAACCCGATCATTCGACGAGTACCGGGAGTCGGTAGCGCGGCGTTCCGCCGACGAGCAGCCGCCCGGAGAAAGCCCCCGATCAGACTGAACTGAACAGCAAAGATACGTTGTGACCGCCAAATCCAAACGAATTGGATAGCACTCGGCGAACCGGAATCTCACGGGCTTCGTTGGGCACGTAGTCGAGGTCACATTCCGGATCAGGGGTGGTGTAGTTGATTGTTGGTGGAACCACCCCTTCGACTGTCTCTTATACACAT
>JARFRN010000203.1 GCA_029287195.1 Acidimicrobiia bacterium
GCTCATGCGGGTGCGCACGCCGTCGTCGTAGAGCACCCGCCCCAGGTGGATACCGTACTCAGCGCTGGTCGCGGCCAGGTTTGGATCGACCGGGATGTACTCGAGCGGCTGGACACCCGCATCGAGCGGCAGGACCAGACCTTCGCGGCCTTCGCCCCAGTCGAGGACGTCCCAGGTGACTCCGTGGTAGGCCGGCGCCACCCGTTCGATCTCCTTGGCGAGCGTCGCCGCCGACGGAGCACCCAGGTCACCGCCCATTCGCCGTGCCAGGTCGTCGAGCACAGACCAGGCGGGCCGGGTCTGTCCCGGGCCCGGCACCAGGCGGTTCACCTTCTGCACTCGACCCTCGATGTTGGTAACGGTCCCTTCGACTTCGGCGAAGCCGACCACGGGGAACACCACATCGGCCAGACGACTCGAATCGGTCAGATACTGATCGAACGCAACCACCAGCTCGGCGTTGTCGAGTGCTTGGCGGGCCAGCTGCGGCGTCGGGTGGTCTCGTATCGGATCGGTTCCCAGCAGTAGCAGCGCATTCAATTCACCATCGCGCAGCCCCTCGAGGATCCCGGTCGCGTTCCGTCCCAGACCCTCGGGAAGGGGACCCCACTCTGCTTCCAGGATGTCATGGGCGCTTGTCTCCGACACGCGGCCCGGCAACAGGGTGGGCGCCAGTCCCATGTCGAGCGCACCGACCACATTGCCGCGGCGCGCCAGCGGGAGAATCTTCCCCTCCGGTAGATCTCGAGCGAATGCTGCTACTGCTTCCGCCAATCTGGCGTCTTCGCCGAGCCCGGTGCGACCAACGACCGCCACCATCGGCCCCTCAGCAAGCGCAGCCGAGATCTCCTCGTAGTCTCCTCGGCCCGCGGCCAGTTCCCGCAGCACATCGGGCCCTCGACCCGGTTGGTAGCGCACTTTGTGGGTAGCAACGTCATCGAGGCCGGTCCGTCGCGGATGCACGAGGATGAGCGTCGCTCCTAATTCGGTGGCGGCACGCCGCACCCTGAGGTACAGCACCGGATACTCCTCCTTGAGATCCGCCGCCCACAGCAGGATGGTCTTGGCGGTTTCGAGATCGGGTATTCCGGCGCGGGGGGTAACACCGATGAGGAAGTGTGGATCCAGCCAGTCGTCGAGCTGTGCATCGATGTGGGGAGTGACCACGATGGTGCGGAGGAACTTGCCAAATACAAAGGCTTCCTCGTTGGTGCTGTTGGCTCCGCCCAGTCCGGCAACGCCATGTCCCGGATACTTGGCCAGGCGATCCGCAGCCAAATCCAGCGCCTCGCCCCATGTGGCCTCCCGGAAATCGCCGTTTTCCTTGATCAGCGGCGTGTGCAGCCTGGCTTCGTTGTGGATCGACTCGAAGATGAAGCGATCTTTATCGGAGAGCCACCCCTGATTTGTCGGCTCGTTGTCGATGCCGTCGATGCGCACCACCCGATTTTGGCTGGATTGCACCGACACCTTGGATCCGATCGAGTCGACCATCGACACGCTCTCGACCGCCTCCAGATCCCAGGGCCGCGCCTTGAACCGATACGGAACCGCGGTAAGGGCGCCGACCGGGCAGATCTGCACGGTGTTACCGGAGAAGTAGGAAGCGAACGGTTCGTCCGGGAAGGTGAGGACCTGGACGGCGTTGCCCCGATCCTTGAACTCGATCAGCGGATCCCCCGAGATCTCGTCGGAAAAGCGCGTGCAGCGGGCACAAAGGATGCAGCGCTCCCGATCGAGCAGCACCAGCTCAGAAATCGGGATCGGCTTCTCATAGTGCCTCTTCTCCTCTACGAAGCGGCTCTCCCCGGGGCCATAGGCAAGGGTGTGATCCTGCAGCGGGCACTCGCCGCCCTTGTCGCAGATGGGGCAGTCGAGCGGGTGGTTGATGAGGAGGTACTCGAGCACACCCTCCTGCGCCTTCTTCACAACAGCGGATTGGGTATCTACCTCCATCCCGTCGGTGACCCGAGTGGTGCATGACGGCAGCAGCATCGGCCCGCGGGGTCCCATCACCTCGACCAGGCACATTCGGCACATGCCGACGGGCTTCATCCGCGGGTGCCAGCAGAAACGGGGAATGAAGTTGCCGTTGTCCTCGGCCACCTTGATGAGAACCTCTCCGGCGGACCCTTGCATCTCGACGCCGTCGACGGTGATGGTGACCGGCTCGCGCTCAGCCATCTTCACCCCCGATCTTGGCCTCGACCTCGTCCCGGAAGAACTGCATGAGTGACACGACCGGAGCTGTCGCGGAGGGGCCCAGCGGGCAGATCGTCGTCATCAGCGGCGGCCAGGCCAGGCCGGGGCTGATGTTGTCGGACACGTCGAGGAGCAGATCCAAATCAGCCCGGCGACCGCGCCCGGTCATGATTCGATAGAGGATCCGCTCCAGCCAGCTGGTCCCTTCCCGGCAGGGCGTGCATTGCCCACATGACTCGTGGGCGTAGAAACGCACGATGCGATGCGCCGCCGCCACCACGTCGGTGCTGTCATCCATGACGATGACCGCCCCCGAGCCCATCATCGATCCGTGTTCACCTGTGTCGTCGATGGTGGCGGGGGTATCGAGATGCTCTTCGGGAACGAACCACGGCGCCGACGACCCCCCGGGGATCCACGCCTTCAGCTCCCGCCCTTCGGGGATGCCACCTCCAAAATCGTAGATGATGTCACGCCACGGCATGCCCATGACGATTTCGTAGTTGCCCGGCTTGTTGACATGACCCGACAGGGAGATCATGCGCGTTCCGGCCGAGGTATCGGGGCCGATGCGAGCGTAGGCGGCACCCCCGTTGTTGACGATCCAGGGCACGTTGGACAGGGTTTCAACATTGTTGACGATGGTCGGCTTCGAATAGAGCCCCTCGACCGCCGGGAATGGGGGCTTGATGCGCGGCTCGCCGCGGCGACCCTCGAGGCTGTTGAGCAAGGCAGACTCCTCGCCGCAGATATAGGCGCCACCACCAAGATGAACCGTGATATCGAGATCGAACCCCGAGCCGAGAATGTCGGTTCCCAGGTACCCCTTGGCGTACGCCTCGTCGACGGCACGCTGGACACGCCGCGCCGGCTTCGGGTACTCGCCGCGGATATAGATGAAGGCGTGATTCACGCTGAGCGCGAAGGACGTCAAGACCACACCCTCGACCAGCTGATGGGGATCGCGCTCCATCAGCTGGCGATCCTTGTAGGTGCCCGGCTCCGATTCGTCGGCGTTCACAACGAGGTAGGCGGGCTTGGCGGGAGCCAGGAAGCCCCATTTCACTCCTGCGGGGAAGTTGGCACCGCCGCGCCCGCGGATGTTGGACGCCTTGACCTCGGCCGTCACTCCCTCGGCTCCGATATCCAACAGCCCCTTGCGCAACGCGGTGTAGCCACCGGTGGCTTCGTAACGCTCGATGGTGTGGCTATCGCCGCGATGGGCCTCCATCCGCTCGGTGAGGATCTTCACGGCCGACCCCGGCTTCCTCGGGGGAAGGTTTGAGTTCCCTCTAGCTCGCCGGGCGAGTTCGGTGATGGAACGTCGCCTGCTGAAGACCCATAGGGGCCAAATGCCGGGACCGGGAGCACCGCTCCTTCCGCCTCTTTGATGCCCCAGTCAAAAGACCGGGCGCCGCCAAATAGTTGCTGCATCTCTTCCGTGTTGACCACCTCGGGTCGGCCGTGGCGCAGCCAGCGCACCAGTTCGCGAGCCTTCTCCGGGGTCACGCTCTCGATCATCTCCCAATTGACCAACACCACAGGGGCGCCGCCACAGGCACCGTTGCACTCGACGTGCTCCACGCTGAAGACCCCGTCGCCGCCGGTTTCGCCGTCGGGGACGCCGGTCTCGTCTTCGACTGCAGCCAGCACATCGTCGGCTCCCAGCAGGAAACAGGAGATGGAGGTACACACCCCCAGCAGGTAGTCGCCGACGGGTTCCCGCTTGTACATCGTGTAGAAGCTGGCCACCGCCTGCACCTGCGCGGACGAGAGTCCCGTAAGCACACCGACCTGCCGCATCCCTTCATTGGTCACGTAGCCGTTTTCGATCATCGACAGGTAGAGCAACGGCATCACTGCCGAGCGCTTCTCCGGGTACTGGGACAAGACCTTCTCGGCACGCTGTCGCGAAGCTTCACTCCAGTCGGCGATGGCGGCGGATTCCTCAGCGCTCAGCACGACGTCCTTCATCGATCAACGTCTCCGAGGACCGGATCACAGGACGCAATGGTGGCGACGATGTCTGCCACCAGCGAGTCGGTCATCATCGTCGGCAGCGCCTGCACGTGATTGAAGGAAGGCGTCCGGGCGTGCATCCGCCACGGGCGCTCCCGCCCATCGGACACGATGTACATGCCGAGCTCGCCGCGAGGTGACTCCACCGCCCGGTAGGTCTCCCCCACCGGCACCTTGAACCCGCTGGTGAATAGTTTGAAGTGATGAATCAGGGCTTCCATGGACTCATCGATCCGCTTCCGCGGCGGGGGGGTCACCTTGCGGTCCGGAGTCCGGTAGTCACCGGGCGGCATCTTTTCCAGCACCTGTTTGACGATCCCGAGCGACTGCCAGATCTCCGCAATGCGCACCTGGTAGCGGTCCCACACATCCCCGTGCTTGCCCGTCGGCACCTCGAAGTCATATTTGTCGATACCGCTGTAGGGGAAGGCTTTGCGGATATCCCAATTGATGCCGGAGGCACGAGCAATCGGACCGCTCGCGCCGAGCGCCTTGCACTCTTCCGGTGTGATGACACCGACGCCGATGGTCCGGTCCTGGAAGATGGGATTGCCGTTGAGCAACTCTTCGTACTCGGCGACTCCTTGCGAGACCTTCTCGATGATCCGTTCGACGTCTTCCTCCCAACCGTCGGGAAGGTCGGCGGCTACTCCACCGGGCCGAATGAAGTTGTGGTTCATGCGCAAGCCGGTTGTCTTCTCGAAGAACTCGAGGATGTACTCGCGATCGCGCAGCCCGTAGATCAGCATCGACACCGCACCGAGGTCGGTGCCCTGGGTGGCGGCCCAAACCAGGTGGCTCGACACTCGATTGAGCTCGGTGAGCAGCACCCGGATGGCCTGGCCGCGCTCGGGAATCTCGACACCGAGCAGCGACTCGACGGCCAGCGAGAAGGCCAGTTCCATGTGCATCGGTGATAGGTAATCCATCCGAGTGACGTTGGTGGAACCCTGCATGTATGTCAGGGTCTCGGCGGTCTTCTCCATGCCGGTGTGGAGGTAGCCGATGATCGGCTTGACCCGGCGAATCGTTTCGCCGTCGAGTTCGAGGTGCAAACGCAGAACCCCGTGGGTGGAGGGGTGCTGCGGTCCCATGTTGAGGATCTGCAGCTCATCGTCGTCGGCGGGTTCCTCGAAGATGAAGTCGTCCTCGACCACCGTGCCTCGGTGGAGATCGACCGCAGGATCCTGATCCGCCTCGAGCATCTCCTGGGCGCCCTCGTCGGTGTAGCTCCGCATCCATGCTGGCTCTTCGGTACCGGCGACCCACATGTCGTGAATCTCGCGGCGCGCCGCGGCCGACTCCGATGCCGTATCGCGCAATTCCTCAGGAGCCTCCGTGGTCGGAGCCTCGAGATCGCCGGTTACTACGTTCGGTGTATCGCTCATGTCGCCTTGGGAGATCCTTTGAAACGGACGGGTACAGAACCAACCGAGTAGTCCTTGCGCAGCGGGTGACCTTCCCAATCGTCGGGGAGGACCAGGCGGGTCAAGTCGGGGTGGCCGGAGAAGAGAATGCCAAAGAGGTCGAAAGTCTCCCTCTCATAGAAGTTGGCGCCGGGAAACACGCCGGTAATGGTCGGCAGCGTCGGATCAGGCGCCGCAACCCCAACCCGGATGCGGAGCCGCGCCGCCGGGTCCAGACACAGCAAATTGACGACTACTTCAAAACGGGGATTGCGCCGCAGGTAGTCGACACCGCAGAGATCGATGAAGAAATCAAAGCCGGCAGTCTTGGCGGCGACGACGAAGTCCACATAGGCCTCAGCGGGAACATGAGCGACATCTTGAGGAGGGTCGAGCACCTGCTCGAATTCGACCCCGGGGAAGGCAGCGGCCAGCCGTTCGAGCATCGTCATCGCCTGATCTCCCCCGCCATGACCTTGTCCTGCAACATCAGGATGCCGTGTAGCAAGGACTGGGGACCAGGCGGGCATCCGGGCACATACACGTCAACGGGGACGACCTGGTCGACTCCCTGTACCAGCGCGTAGTTGTTGAACATGCCTCCTGAGGAGGCACAGGCCCCCATCGAGATGACCCACTTGGGTTCCGACATCTGGTCGTAGACCTGGCGGAGAACCGGCGCCATCTTCTGCGATACTCGACCGGCGACCACCATCAGATCGGCCTGTCGAGGAGAGGCACGGAATACCTCCATGCCAAAACGAGCCAGGTCGTTGTGGGCGGCTCCGGTGGCCATCATTTCGATGGCGCAACAGGCCAGGCCGAAAGTGGCCGCCCACATGGAACGAGTCCTCGTCCAATTGACGGCGCTCTCGTAGGTTGTGAGCAAGAACCCCGAGGGTCCCGACCGATGCGCCATTACGCCGCTTCCTCCTGAGTCCCGGTGGGAGCGGACTCAGCGGGGGCAACCACACGCCGGTAACGGGCCCGTCTGGCGACATTCCAATCGAGCGCGCCGCGTTTCCACACATAAACGAGGGTTTCGACGATGAGCAGCACGAAGATCCCCATCATCAAGATTCCGCCCCACCCGAATGACTCCCAGCGCACCGCCCACGCGAAGAGGAAAACGATCTCGACGTCGAAGATCACAAACAGCATTGCGACGAGATAGAACTTCACCGGAAAGCGTTGTACCGGCTCCTGCAACGGCACGATCCCGCACTCATATGGGGCGAGCTTCTCGGGGGTAGGCCGTTTCGGGGCAAGGAGCCCGGAAAGGGTGAGACTGACGGCGGCGAAACCCACGGCGAGGATGAAGGCGAGGGCGATCGGCAGGTAGGCGGACAACGTCATTGGGTGATGGAGCTCCTTCCGTGCCGCAAGATTAGGAATCTATTCACATGCATCCAAAGCCATTTGGAGTGCACCAGCCTATTGGGTTGTGGCGGGGTTGGATGACGGGGACGGGCGACTGATCCTTCCCGTCCGGAGCCCCACCTAGAGTCGAGGCCGTGATCGACCAGACTCCGCCGGCCACTACGTCGATGCGTTCCTTCGTCATCGTGTGGTTCGGCCAGCTCGTATCACTAACCGGTACCGGCTTGACCGCCTTCGGGCTCCAGTTCTTCATCTACATCGAGACCGGTTCGGTGACGCGGGTGGCGCTGATTGCGCTGGCGTACTCGCTTCCTGCTGTGGTTCTTGCCCCGATCGCCGGTTCCATCGTCGATCGCTCCGACCGCCGGGTCGTAATGCTTTTTGCAGATGTCGTAGCCGGGGCGGCAACGCTGTCGCTGCTCTGGGCTCTGAGCTTCGGGCCGCTCCCCTTCTGGTTGATCTGCACCGCGACTTCGGTCGGGTCCGCAGCCAACGCCTTCCAGGAGCCGGCGTGGCTGGCCTCGATTCCGGTGCTGGTTCCGCGAGCTCAACTGGGTCGCGCCAACGGAATGGTCCAGCTCAACTTCGGGCTTGCTGTGGTCATTGCCCCGGCTCTGGCCGGTGCGTTGCTTGCCGGGTTCGGTTTGCGGGCGGTGCTAGTGCTCGATGTGCTGACCTTTGCCGTAGGGATCGCGACACTCGCCGCAGTGCGCTTCCCGCAGTACGAGCGTGACGAGACGCCGGGGCGATCGGTGCGTTCCGATTCCGGGTTTGCCTGGCGCTACCTGCGGGAGAGACCCGGTTTGCTCTGGCTGCTGTGGATCTACAGCGGCGTGAACTTCATGCTGTCGATGACCAACATCCTCATCATTCCGCTCGTCGTCTCCTTCGCGACCGAGGCGGCGGCGGGTGTCGTGCTCTCAATCTCCGGAGCGGGTGCCGTTGTCGGCAGCTTGATACTCAGCGCTTACGGCGAACCAAAGAGACTGGTGCCAACCATCATGGTGGGCATTGCCGTTTCCGGCTTGCTGACCGCGCTCGCCGGGATCCGCGCTTCTCTAGTTGTGATCACGATCCCCACCGTCCTGGTCCTGCTCGGTGTTCCCATCATCAATGGGGCAAGTCAGGTCATCTGGCAAACGAAGGTGACTGAAGGCGCCCAGGGTCGAGTTTTCTCGCTCCGACGCATGATCGGGCAGGCGATCTCTCCGATAGCGATCCTGCTTGCCGGACCCCTTGCCGATGAAGTGTTCGAGCCGGCACTCGCGGCGGGTGGGTCGCTGGCCGATTCGGTGGGATCGATCATCGGCACCGGTGCCGGCCGCGGCATCGGCGCTCTGTACATCGTCGCCGGGCTCTTCGTCTTCGTGCTGGGAGTGATCGGTTGGCTGCTCCCGCATGTCCGCAACATCGAGACCGAGCTACCGGACCTCGCCGGCCGCGACTAGCTCCGCCACAGGGCCAGCACGCCGTCGGCAACCAGCTGCACCGCCAGAGCCGCCAAAGTGATTCCGAACACCCGGGTAACGACGTTGATGCCGGTGAAACCGAGTACGTCGGTCACTCGACCGGCGAGCAGCAGCGCCACCCAGGCGAGCAGCAGCACCAGCAGAACCGATCCGAGCAGGATGGCCAGATACTCCGGCCGGCCGTCGGCGCGCGCCACGAACACGAGCACGGTGGCGAAGGCGCCGGGCCCGGCAAGGAGCGGGATCGCAAGCGGGAACACGGTCACATCCTCCCGGCCCGCCGCCTCGCTCTGCTCCTCGGCCGTGGTGCGTTCCCGGTGCGCCAGGATCATGTCGAAGGCCAGCTTGAACAGCAGGATGCCGCCGGCGATCCGCAGCGCTTCGATGCTCACCCCGAGGTGGCCCAGTAGCGACCTGCCCCCGATACCGAAGAGGATTATGACCAGGGCAGCAATAAGCACCGCGTTGCGCGCGATGGTGTTCTGCTCGGAGCGCGACCGACCGGCAGTGATGCCCAAAACAGCGGGGCCAACCCCACCGGGTCCACAATCACCAGGAACGACAAGAAGGCGGATACGGCGAACTCGAGCATGAGGCGGAGACAGTAACTGAATCCGCGGACGGCGAGATCTCGCCGTTACGATCGGACCATGAGCGCTTCCCCACCCCACATCGGCACCCTCGGTGAGAAGCCTCTGCACGCCGCGCTCAAGAAGTGGTGCTCGCAGGAAGGCGACCGGTTCGAGGCGAGCGTCGACGGCTATGTGATCGACGTCGTCAGGGACGATCTGCTCATCGAGGTCCAGACCCGCAGTTTCTCGAAGATGAAGCGCAAGCTGATCGAGCTGCTCGCAGCCGGGCACCGCATCCGGGTGGTCTACCCCATACCGGTCGAGAAGACGATCGTGCGCCTCGATCGGGACGGCTCGATCACCGGTCGCCGCCGCTCGCCACGACGAGGAACCACCAGAGATCTGTTTGCGGAGCTGGTCAGCTTCCCCGAACTGATCGCCCACCCGGGTCTCGAGATCCAGGTCGTGTTGACCGTAGAGGACGAGTACCGGCACCACGATCCGAAGAAGGCATGGCGACGGCGTGGCTGGGTGGTCACCGAACGGAGATTGGTACGGGTCGAGGGCGCGACAACCATTCACGGCCCCGGCGACCTCGTCGAACTGCTCCCGGACGACCTACCGGACCGCTTCACCACCGGTGACATCGCTGGGGCGGCGTCCTGTCCGTTACGAGTGGCCCAACAGATGGCCTACTGCCTGCGACACAGCGGCGCAGTCGAAGCCGTCGGCAAGAGAGGCAGGTCGATCGAGTACCGCCTGGCGGGATAGAGCCCCGTTGCCCCGTTCTCTCTCGCGCAAGGCACACGGCCGGTATGAGCCGCCGGCTGCGCAAGGACGGTTGGAGAGCGACCGGCTATTTGTTCTTGATGAGCGGATCCGGCGTGACGCGGACGATGCTCTCGATCGTCCCGTAGATCCGCTCGCTGAGACCCTTCTCCTCCGGCTCGAGCAGGTTGGCCATGACCTTGAACGCCCACTCCATCAACGGACGGGAACGCATCCCCAGGTGGGTCAAGCGGCGGATCACAGCCGGGTAGCCGATCACCATAGCGAAGCGGCGAGCCACTCTCAGGTAGTCGGCGTACATGTCGTCGATGGCCTCCGAGTATCCCCGCAGCACGGCCGGGTTGTTGGTGGCGATCGCGTCGGCGATGTAGCCGGCAGCCAGGCGAGAAGTCTCGTATGCGTAGTCGATGCCTTCACCGTTGAAAGGATTGACGGCGCCGATCGAATCACCCACAGCCAGCCAATTGCGGCCGAAACGGGGCCCCACCGACATCGCCATCGGCAGCTTGCCTCCGATGGGTTGGCGGGTGACCGAACCGTCCGTGAGACCCCAATGATCCGGAAGCTGCTCGACGTATGCCTCGATCAAGCGGGAGGTGTTGAGATCCTTCCAGCCTTTGAAGGTCGACAGCGCACCCGCCCCGATGTTGATCTCCCCGTCGCCGAGTGGGAAGACCCAGCCGTAGCCCGGCATTGCTCGACCCTCCCGATCGCGGATGTCGAGCTGGCTCTCCAGGTAGGGGTCTGCGGAGTTGTCGCTCTTCCAGTAGCCGCGCACCGCAAGCGCAAATGGATAGTCCTTGCGCCGCTGCAGCCCGAGCTTGCGGCCAAAGCGCGACAACGAGCCGTCGGCAATGACGACCATCTTCGGGAAGACCCTCTCGTCCTCCAGGCCTTTGCGCTTGAGGGTGACGGCTGTCAGTTCCCCGGCGTCGACCACCGGGACTGCTTCCGTCCCGGTGAGTACGGTCGCTCCCTGCTTCTCGGCAAGAGCGGCAACCTGCATATCCAGGTCGGCGCGCCGAATCACTGCACCCCAATTGGGATAGATCGAATGCTCCGGCCACGGCATCTCCAGCCGGACGTCTCCGGCGTACGCCCGCAATCCGACGATGCGGTGGTGACCGTCGAAATCGAACCCCATGTCGACGAGTTGCTTGATGGCTCGCGGGGTCAGGCCGTCACCACACGCCTTCTCGCGGGGGTACTCCTGCTTCTCGGCAACCAATACCGAGAGGCCACGCCTGGCCAGCCAGTACCCGGCGGAAGCACCGCCGGGCCCGCCACCAACCACAAGAACATCGGGATCCATCATGAGTATCCGAGGCTAGACGGCCGTACGGATCACGGGAACGCCGTCAAGCGACGAAGAACATCATGAGAAACTCGGTGACCATCGCCGGCTTCTCCTCGCCCTCGATTTCGACCGTGACATCCTGTTTGAGCAGCCACTGGCCGGGACGCCTCTCAACGGCACTCGCCAGCACCGAGCGCGCCCTAATGCGCTGACCGACCTTCACCGGCTGCACGAAGCGCACCTTGTCGGTCCCGTAGTTGACGGCCATCAGCGTCCCCTCGACGGGCACCGATGCGGCCTCGAGGAAGTGCGGCAACAGCGACAGGGTGAGAAAGCCATGGGCGATAGTCCCGCCGAATGGTGTCATCGCGGCCTTCTCCGGGTCGATATGAATGAACTGGTGGTCGAGCGTTGCATCGGCGAATGCATTCACTCGATCCTGCTCGATCAACAACCAGTCGGACACACCGAGTTCGGTACCGACAAGTGACGGAAGCTCGGTTGCAGCAACCATGGGACTCCTCTCCAATCACTCCGGCGTACATGGGACCCCTATGCGGGCCTCAGGTACGCCGGACGCGGGTTAGCCCCCTTCGCCTCCGAGTAGGCCGCACGACTCCTCGGCAAGGGCTATGTCTTCTCCGCCGAAGGCCACCCGTTCGTAGAGCGAAACGGCGGCAATCTCCTCGGGACTGAGCGAGTTCTGATAGCCCGGCATGACACCGACGCCACCCACGGGCTTGCCGGTGTCCCCGTATGTCGCATCGGGCCAGTCGTTCGTTCCGATAGCCACCCACTCGACATGGTCGGAACAGGCCGAGAACGTGGCCAACACCGCACCCCCGGTAAACGCCGGGCCGACGCCTCCACCACCGCCGGCGCCGTGGCATGCCGTGCATTGGGCGTTGTAGATGGCTTGACCGAGGCTGAAGAACGGGCTGGCGTCACCGGCGCAAGCCTGGGCCTCTCCGGTCAGCGGATTGATGTCGAGCTGGCCCGACCGGCCACAATCAGGACCGTGCGGAGCCAGGCCCGCATAGAGGAGGGCGATCATGGGGATGAGGACGAAGGAAGCGGCCAGCCACCGAGGGAACCCGGCGAAAACCGATTGCGGCTCTTCTTCGACGACGGGTTCCTCGGCGGCCGGCTCCTCCTCCGCCGCTTCCTGTGCTTCGGCAGTCGCCTCGGCATCTGCCTGCACCGCAACCGGCTCGGCGGCCGGCGGGGCAGGCGTTTCTCCCTCGGGACTCAGTCCCATCTCCACTAAGACTTCATCGAGTGGACGGCCTTCCCGCTTGGCGCGGGCTGCAGCGCTGCGCCGCAACAAGGCCTCGGGCAATTGCCCGGCACCACTCTCGGCGGCGGGTGCCGGAGTCGGGGCCGGCTCCGCAGGGGCAGCTGCAGGGGTGGGCGCAGCGACGGCGGAAGCGGCGGCTTCCCCACCCGTCCAGCCGGCGACCAGAGCGGAGACGTCCATTCCCGCCTTTCCGGCGCGAGCCCGAGCAGCGCGCTCCAGGAGATCGACGGGCACGTCGGTGTCGCCGGAGACCCGGCCCAACATCTCATCCAGTGACCCACCGGCGGCGGCAGGAGCTGCTGCCGGTTCCGGTTGCGGAGCCACTGGTTCCGGCTCACGAGCTGCGGATGGTGCCGGCGCTGCCGGTTGCGCCACCGCAGGTGGTGCTTGCTCGGTGTCGCCGCCACCGGGTGCGCCGGCCCACCCCGCCACCAGCCCGGCTGCGTCAACGCCCTGCGCCGTGGCCCGAGCCCGGGCGGCACGTTCGAGCAGGTCGGCGGGTACACCGGTTTCCTCCGCGATCTGGTTCAGCAGTTCGTCCATTACCTCAACCCGTTGATGTAGGAAACAAGCGCAGCGATCTCGGATTGAGACAGATGCTCGTAGGACGGCATCGTCGACCACGGCCGATCGCGGCGCGGCTCGGTGAGCTGCTCGGCAGTCACGCCACCGCGACTGGCGACATGCTTCAGATCCGGCCCCATTCTCGCCACACCCAGCAGGACCGGCTGCTCGTGGGCGTAGTCGCCGGCAACGCTCACGGGACCCAGTCCCAGATCCGTCACAATCGGGCGCACCGCCTGCGTATGGCAATAGGCGCAGCCTTCGCGCACGTAGATGTCACGACCGATGGTGACGTCGGCCCCTTCCACATAGATGCGCGACTCATCAGCCAGGATCGTCGGCTGGGCGGACTCAGCCTCCTGCGCAGGCAACACGACAACCATCAGGAAGACGGCGACTCCGGTGACCAGGGCAATGGAGCCGACACGCAGCCAACCCGGCTCGGCCGATTCCGGCACCTCGAGTTCGACGTTGACTTCCTGCCCGCCGCCGTCCAGTTCGGGATCGAGGGCCAATACGGCGTCACGATCCTCGGACAGGAACCACGCAACCGTGGCATAAGAGAACAGCAAGGCCTGTGCGACCGCAATCGTCATCAAGCCAACCATGCGGGCGATCGCAAACCCATAGTTCCACATTGCATCAGCGGTCGACTCAAATCCGTCGCCGACCGCAGGGACGCCGTCGGAACCGCCGGCACCCCAGGTGAGCCCGGCGACGAGACCACCCGCCAGCATGGCGAACACGGCCACAGCCAGGCCCCCGAGAGTGAGCCAGAGGTGCCACTGCTGGACCCTGCGGGCATCGGCTGAAACCATCGGCGGCGCTACGTGATAGACATACGCAAACAACCAAACGCTGAAGGCACCGAGCAATACGAGGAGCTCCGTGCCGTAGACCCAGTCTGTGAAGCCGATGATCCCGCCGGGTGCTCGCAGCGCCTGCCACAGGTTGAGCACCGGCAATGCTGCAAACAATCCGAGACCGAGGTAAACCAACCGCAGCGACGGTCGGTCCTTCTCCCTGACAACTTCGAGCCGACTACGAATCGTTGAATTCAGGTCCACGATGATCGTGGCGACCGGCAGAAGTAGAGCCATCGAGAACATAACGCCGATGGTTTCCAGCCAGTCCGGGACTGCGGTGAAGGTGAGTTCGGCCGTCCCGGTGAATGCCCAGGCGATTCCGAGGCCCCAGAAGCCCACAACCGACATCCGGGTTGCCCGGAAGTGGGCAAGGCCGACGAGACGCGGCACGAGGAAATACATCACACCGGCGCCCGCCGTGGCAAACCACATACCGGTGATCCCCGCTTTGTAGAAGCCGGCCAGGAGTGCTGTGTTGATGCCGTGCAAGACCGGGGGTTGCGACCAGAACAGAGTTGCCAGCAGCGACAGCATCGTGAGATTGCCGATGAAGTGGAGCCCCACCAGCCAGACGACGGCGGCCAGCATGAACCACTCAGCGGGGCTACGGCGTCGTCCGTTGCGCCGCGACAGGGTGCGGGCCAACGAGTGCGCCATGGCCATCATCCCCAGCAACACCATCAAGTCGGCGAGCGGCGGCGCCTCGAGATAGCGGATGCCTTCGCTCTGTCCGGCGAGGATGGCGACGCCGCCGATGGCGTAGCCGATAGACATCAGTATGAACCCGATCCGGGCGACGATGGGATCAGTCAGCTTTTCGCCGGTGAGACGAGGTACTGCGAAATACATGGCGCCGATCAGCCCGAGGGTCAACCAGCCGTACATAAGGAAGTGGACGGCGGCGGGGCGAAGACGTCCGTAGGAGATGGGACCCCAACCGCTGAGCAAATCGGCGGAGACGTATTGGACACTGGCAATAGCCAGCATGGCAACACCGACAATCAGGAAACCGAGAGAGGCAGCGAGATGATGACGGGCGACGCTCTGCGAGGAGGCCGCCGTTTCGGAGATCATCTTGTCCTGAGAAACTTCGGCAGTCACCCTTTGCCTAGTCCCTTCCTCGCTTCGTCGCCGAGTCCGTCCGAGTCGGCAGTCCGGCAGAATAGCCCGGAGCGCCACAGATTCCCGAACTCGACTTGGTGGCCGGTTGCAGGTGGTGGCGTGACAGGGTTGCCGCCGGGGGCACGCTTGCCGAGGGCACCGCAACACATGCTTCGACCTGTCCCAATTTCACCGACGCGCAGAGGCGTGGCAGATGATTCCACGCCGCCGTTGCGGGACCACTATGGTTGCGGGCAGCCGTCGGCTGGGTAGGCCATACGCGGCTTAGAATGGCGCAACTTCGACAAGATATGAATCGGATCGATGGCTGAAGGAAGAGACAGGAACTTCACCCGAGGCGTCGCGGCCATGGCGATTGGGCTGGGCCTAGCGATCCTTGGTGCGTTGTGGGCGCATTTCGCCGAGCTCTCCGAATTCGACGAGGTTGGCCGGGAGATCTATCCGGCAATTCCGCGAGGCTGGCAGTGGGTCCTGCTCGGGCAGCTGGTATCGCTCGGCGGGGTTCTCGTTCTGATGGCAGGCATGGCGCTGGCATTCCTCTACGAGAAGAAGATGACCTGGGCCCGCTCCGCCATCGGGGCATTGCTCTTCACCTCACTGATGATCATCCTCTTCGGCGTCATCCCCAATCAATGGCTCACCTATACCCAGGCGGTGTGGGAGTGGACCGACCAGAAACTCTGGATACAGATCCCACCCGAGTTGTTGGGCGGCAACGAGGTCAACATCTCTGCCGCAGCTTTGAAAGACATCATTTCGGGCACATATGTGCTCATTGCCACCGGTGCAGTTGCGGCCGCCATGATCGCCTGGCAGCGGCGTGACGAGCTCCAGGCCGCTCGAGACAAGAAAAGAGCAGAGAAGAAATCGGTGTCGAGCTACGGGCGGCCGCTGCAGAAGGTCGAGAGGTAGGAATGGCAAACGAGGCTTGGACGGAACTCATCGATACGCGAGAGGACTATCAGCTCGCAGCGGTCGACGGCTCCTACCTGACTGCCGCCGTGAAGCCCAAGCAGTTCCTCCACATCAACGAAGCAGAGTGCATCCTGTGCGAGGGGTGTGTCGACATCTGTCCCTGGAAATGCATCCACTACCTTTCGCTCGATGCTATCGAGGAAGCCGCCAACGTCGAAGACCCGAAGGGCAAGCCGGAGAATGGGGGGTTCTTCGTGGTCGACGAGGACGCTTGTACCCGCTGTGCTCTCTGCATCGATCGTTGTCCAACCGGTGTCATCTCTCTGGGCAAGTTCACGGGATCTGTCGCGGACCGCACCGGAGACTTCGCAGACAAGCCCTGGGAGTACGACACGGGCGACCGCGACTTCAAGAACGGCTATATGTACGGCGTACGTTGGTAACAGGAAATCGGACTGAGGAGACGAGGTGGCAAACGGAAACGGAAGGGTCGGGCTGAAGGAGCGTTTCGCTCAGGCCGGCGATCACATCCGCACCAGCCAGGTGTGGAGCAGTATCTTCCGGCCCGGATCTCCATTCCGCCACGGCTACACCGACTCGCCGCGTAACCGATCCTACGTCATCATGAACAACGTGCTGTATCACCTTCATCCGGTGAAGGTGAAGAGGCACGCCGTCCGTCTCTCCTATACCTTGTGTCTCGGCGGGCTGAGCTTCTTCCTATTCATCTTGCTGACGATTACCGGCATCTTCCTGATGTTCTACTACCGGCCGACCTCGCCTCAGGCCTATCTCGATATCCAGGCCCTGTCTACAGACGTAGCCTTCGGGCAGTTGGTGCGCAATATGCACCGTTGGGGTGCCCACCTGATGGTTCTCACCGTGTTTCTCCACATGGCCCGGGTCTTCTACCACGGTGCCTACAAACCGCCGCGCGAGTTCAACTGGGTCGTCGGAATCGTCCTATTGGTCTTGACCCTGCTGCTTTCGTTCACCGGTTACCTGCTGCCGTGGGATCAGCTGGCACTGTGGGCAGTGACGGTCGGTAGCAATATGGGTGCATATGCGCCGGTGATCGGCGATCAAGTGTCGTTTGCCCTGATCGGGGGCGTCCAGATCACACCCGACACGCTGTTGCGGTGGTACGTGCTCCACGTCCTGTTCCTGCCGTTCATCATCGTCGTCTTCATGGCCGTCCACTTCTGGAGGGTGCGCAAAGACGGTGGCATTTCGGGGCCGCTCTAGTGGCAGGTCTTCCCGAACACCTGCTCCGCCGGTCGGCCGAGGCACGGGCCAAGGCCGAAGGACGTGACGTCGAAGAGGTGCTTGCCGAATTGAAGGGCGAAGCTCCCCCGGCCCCTGAGCAAGAGACTCCTGCGGCTGCTCCCGAGCCGGCACCGGCCGCACCGGCCCCCGAACCCACCCCCACCCGGGCGGCCGCGCCTGCACCCGCAGCCGGGCCGGTACGCGATTTGGAGGCCGAGTCTACCGGCCTCGGTGTGCCCGTTCCCCTGCTGAGACGGGCAATGGAAGGCCGCGCCCGCAAAGAGGGGAAGCCGGTCCCGGCCATGGCGGGTGCCGCCCCGGCCGCGGCAACGGCGGCACCGGCGACCAGTGCCCCGGCCCCTGCGGCGCCTGCTGCTGCGGCCCCGGCGATCCCCGAGGGCGTTACCACCCAGCGGCTGCTCACCGTCGTCAAGGCGGGAGCTATTCAGCAGGTCAAGTCATCACCACAGGACAAGGTCAACGTCTGGCCGCATCTGCTGGCGATCGAATTTGTTGCGTTGATGGTTGTCACTGCGGGATTGATCGTCTTCTCCGTGTTCGTCGATGCTCCCCTGCTCGAGTTCGCCAATTTCAACGAGCAACCGAACCCGTCGAAGGCTCCGTGGTACTTCCTTGGTCTGCAGGAGTTGCTCTCATACTTCGACCCGCAGGTCGCCGGCGTAATCATCCCCACATTCGGCCTGATCGGCCTCGCCATCATCCCTTACGTCGACAAGAACCCTGCAGTGAAGCCATCCGATCGCAAGCTCGCCATCATGATCTTCAGCTTCTTCATTTTCGCCTCCGCGATATTGACCACATACGGCTCGTTCTTCCGCGGCCCGGGATTCAACTTCTCGTTCCCGTGGGTAGACGGAATCTTCTTCGACTTCTGATGGAAAAGGACTCAGCCAGAGAATGAGTACAACAGCCATCTTTGTGATAGCCCTCATCGGAGGGGGGATCCTGGTCGCCGCCGGGATCTTCGCCGTTGCGTGGCGCCGCGGCCCGAGCGCCGAGCCCATCGTCGGTGAATTCGACAAGGAAGCGGCGAAGCGAGATATGTCGGCTCGCCCGGCGCCTGAACCTGCGGTCACGACAGCTGAGGCCGTAGCGCCGGAAACGATGCCGGCGGAGCCGGTACCGCCCTCGATAGAAGACCAGCGAGAGCCGGTCTCCGCCGACGACCTCGGCGTAACCCGCCGCAAGTTCCTCAATCGCGCCGCGCTCGGCCTGTTTGGGGGCGGATTCCTCGGATCGCTCGGAATCGCCATGCTCGCCTTCCTGTGGCCGAAGCTGAAGGGCGGCTTCGGCAGCAAGATCAATGCCGGCCCGATTGCGGCACTCCGCAGTCAGGTGATCCTGGGGGACGGCAGCATCAAGCCGCTGTTCTTCCCCGAGGCGCAGGCCTGGTTGGTCCCGATGGAAGCCTCCCTGATGCCGGGCAGCTCATTCGATGGCCTCCCCGTGTTGGCCGGGGCCGATGGAGGAGAAACGGGTTTGATGGCGCTGTGGCAGAAGTGCGTTCATCTGGGATGCCGGGTTCCCGAGTGCGCCTCGTCGCAAGGCTTCGAGTGCCCGTGCCACGGATCCAAGTACAACTACCACGGGGAATATGACTCCGGGCCGGCTCCGCGCAACCTCGACCGGTTTGCCCTAGAAGAAGACGCCCAGGGGAACCTGATCATCGACACCGGAACAGTCCTCGAGACACCACGCGCGGTCGTCAAGACGATCGCCTACCCGCAGGGACCGAGTTGCTTGTGATCGCATCACTGCCCCAGGTCATCGCAGTCGCCGAGAGCAGCGAACCCGTCGGGCCGAGCAACGTCGGTCTCGGCAGCGTGGTCTTGACGATTGCCGTAGTCATCTTCCTGGGGTGGATCGGCTACCTCGTCATCAACAGCAGGCGGAAGACCCGGCCTCCCGAGGAGGCCCCACCCAATCAAGAGTTCTTCATGGACGATGAAGGACTCGAGAACAACAGGCTCACCCGCGTCCTCACCGCTGCGGTGATTGCTGCCGGGGTGCTCGCCATCGTGATGCCCATCTACTTCGTGAGCGAGACCAGCAGACAGGAGGCCGCAGCCGAGGAAATCAACGAGGACTACATCCACTTTGGTGAGGAGTGGTGGGTCAAGTTCGAGTGCGGCGCATGTCACGGTCCGGACGGCGGAGGTGGCGCAGCTGAGATCGTCGAGGAACGCTCCGGCCTCAGCGCGAGTTGGGCCGCCCCAGCCAACAACGACGTGTTCTTCCGCTACAGCGAGGATGAAGTACGGCACTGGATCGTCAACGGCCGGGCCGGCACCCCGATGCCGGCCAGCGGTCTCGAAGGTGGCGGCGCAATGACGGTGCAGGAAGTCGACCAGGTCATCGCATACCTCCGCAGCCTGCAGATCTCGCAGATGGAGGCGTTCGAAAAGGTAGATGACGAGGTAGCCGCGGCACTGGACAGGATCGCCGGCGGGGCCGCAACCATCGAGGCGCGAATCGTGGTAGAGAACGCCAAGCTGGCCGATATCGAGGATGGTCCGGCCCAGTTCGAGGTCATCCGCAGCATGCCGGATGATATCGATGCGCTGCTGAGCGGTCCGGGCACGTGCACCGTCGAGTCGGCGGCGCTGGTCGGCGCCGCCTGCGCCGAAGAGGGGCCCGATGCGGATCGTGACGGCCTCACCGACGACGTAGAGCCCGCCCTGACGGCACTGGCGCAGCTGGCCTACGAGACGCTGACCAAGCGAAGCGTCGATCCGGTGACTCTGGAGGAGACAACGGTCTACGACGACGAATTCGACCTCGAGTTCTCGCCTACCTCACCGTTCTCGATGTCGGATGCAACCGGTACGCCGATCCCGGACCTCGAATCGGCACGTGCCTTCATCTCTCACCTCGATACCAAGCATCTGGAATGGTCGCTACTCACCACCCGCAACGAACAGTTTGCCGAGCCTGTGATCGACGGTATCGCATTCCTCGAGGATTCGCTGGAGCGTCGCGCCTGGGATGTTGATTTCGATCAGGTTGCTGCCGCCACCGGACTGACGCGCACCGAAGCGGAGCGATCGGTTGGGTTGTTCAACGCGTACTGTGCGCGCTGCCACACCGCCGGCTACTCAGCGGGTGTCGAGTTCGAGCAAGAGCCGGGTTCGGGAGCGTGGGCTCCGGCACTCACCGACGGGCGTACGGTCGTGCAGTTCCCGGACGCGCAGGATCACATCGATTTCATCATCAACGGGGCAAATGCCTCCGAACGTTACGGCGTGAACGGGCTGAGCGGCGTCGGTGGTATGCCCGCATTCGGTGCGGTACTCAGCCTCGAGGACATCGAGTTGATCGTGAAGTACGAGAGGTCTCTGTAATGGCTTCGCTCCGCACACTCAGACAACGGTTGGTCGAGGACGAACGCGGACTGAGCGCCCTGGAGTGGTTTGGCATCTTTGCGGCCATCGTCAGCATCATCGTGTTCATTCCCGCGGTGCGGTCGGTTTTGGGTGCGGCTTTTGATGCAACCCTCGGCCAAAAGGATGACAACGGCGACCTCACCGGCACCGCCATTGCCTTGCGCGGCATCCTCATCACCATCGTCTCGATCGTGGCGTTCGTCGGCACCGGCTTCCTGCTGCTGTATACGAACCTGGGAACCCGCCTTGCCTTTCTCGTCACCGGAGCGGCAACGTTCGGTTGGATGATCGTCGGCTCGATACTGTTCGTTGTGTATGCACCTCGCGGCTTGCGCCCCGCCAACCTGCAAGGCCTGAATTCGTTTCAGATACGAATTCCGGCAATAGCACTCACTCTGGCATCGCTGATTCTGTTCCTGATGTTCGTTGCTGCGCTGGATCGGTACGAAAAGGAACAGCCCGAGATCTAGACGTCCTACTCGTTCTTGCGTGATCGAGTCCGCAGTGTCGGACCGACACACGCACGAGCGGAAGATGGAGGGGTTGATGAGCGGTGAGCGACGGCCCGGTATTGCGACCGAATCTATCCACGCCGGCGAGATTCATGATGGGTCGGGTGCCCACATAGCTCCGATCTATCAAACCTCTACCTTCACGTTCTCCGACATGCAGGCCGTGAACGATTGGGCCGACGGTAGCGGCGAGGGGTACATCTACTCGCGCGGCGGGAACCCCGGCAGGGCCGCATTGGCTGCCAAGCTCGCCGCTCTCGAGGGATACGGCCGGGGTCCAGATGTAGCGGAACCCATTGCTGAGATCTTCTCCTCCGGGATGGCCGCGATCGCCGCCGCTCTGATGGGGACGGCGAAGGCCGGCAACCATATTGTGACCCAGCAGGTGCTCTACGGCTCGGCCGACCACTTGATCAGCGGGATACTCCCTGAGTACGGAATCACCAACAGCAGGATTCCCGGCCTCGACCCGAACCTGCTGGAAAACGAGTTACAACATCGCTCGAATGCGTCGGTCGTCTACCTAGAGACTCCGGCCAATCCGACTCTGCGGGTCGTCGACATTGCGGAAACCGCCCGAATCGCACACAAGTACGGTGCCCGGTTGGTTGTCGACAACACTTTCGCCACACCGGTGCTGCAGCGGCCGCTGCTGCTCGGAGCAGATGTTGTCGTGCACAGCACCACCAAGTACATCAACGGCCACGGAACGGTCATCGGCGGTGCAGCGATCACCACAGACCGGGATCTGATGGAAACCGAAATAGCCTCGCTAATTCGCTTCACCGGCGGGGTCCCGAGCCCGCTCGACTGCTGGCTGACCAACCTGGGGTTGAAGACACTGCCGCTACGAATGGCTCGCCACTGTTCCTCGGCAGCCACCGTCGCTTCCTTCCTCGACGAGAGTCCCCGAGTAGCGGAAACGCACTACCCCGGTCTGGCTCACCATCCCCAGCACATCATTGCTCGAACACAGATGTCCGATTTTGGGGCGATGCTGGCCTTCGACCTCGGGGACTACGGGGCGGCAATGCAGTTCCTCGATCGCCTCGAGCTGTGCACTCTCGCTGTGAGCCTGGGCAACGTCGACACGCTCATTGAGCATCCCGCATCCATGACTCATCGTGTGGTCCCACCGGAGGAACGGGCGGCTTCGGGAATCAGCGACGGCCTGATCCGCCTGTCCGTCGGTCTGGAGGATCCCGGCGACATAGTCGCCGACCTCGCCCAGGCGCTCGGCCGTTGAAGGCCGCCTGGCGAGGCCAGAGCACTCCGGGGAGGGACGCGACGCCTTAGCCGCCCAAACGGCCTTCGTAGTACGCCAGGATCTGCAGCTCGGTTGATAGATCGACTCGGCGTACCTCGACCCCTGCAGGGCGTTTCAGGACCGCAGGCGCGAAGTTGAGTATCGAGCGCACCCCGGCCTCCACGAAGCGGTCTGCGACCTCCTGGGCCGCTTTCACCGGCGTCGCGATGACCCCTATAGACACGTCCCTGGCTGCAACGATGGTGCCGATCGTCTCATAGGGCTCAACCGTCAGGGAGTCGATTCGGGTCCCTATCTTGGTGGGATCGGTATCGAAGAGCGCGACTACGTTGAATCCCGACTCGTTGAACCCCGGGTACATCGTCAGGGCGTTTCCCAGGTTGCCTGCACCGGCAATCGCAACCCGGTGTTCGCGGGTGAGGCCGAGTTCGCGACGCAGCACAGCCCGCAGCTCGGCAACGTCGTACCCGACACCGCGCACCCCGGGAGGATCGACGTAGGAGAGATCCTTGCGAACCTGAGCAGGGTTCACTCCCGCACTTTCCGCCAACTGCTCGGACGAACACGTCACCTGGTCGGGGGCTACCTCGCTCACACACCGCAGATAGAGTGGAAGCCGAGCCACGGTCGCAGTCGGAATGGAGCCTTTCATCGCTGCGAGATTAGTGCGCCTACGGGGACGCAAAATCTCACCCGGCCGCGCCTTTGAAGCGGGGCTAGAACCACGCCCGCAACGCCGCTCCGTATGCCTGCCACTGGCTGATTCGTCCTTCTGCGAGGACGTTGCCGCGCCGGTTGAGGACAACCGGGATCCGCATGTTGTAGTTGTCCGTCAGCTCCGGCTCATCGCGAATATCCACTGCGATGAGCTCGACTCCGAGCCTCTTGGTCGCTCGCTCCATGATGGGAAGGACCTCATCGCACAGACCGCAACCCGGCTTGGTCAGATACTGGATTCGCCGATAGCGCATTAACGTCCTTCTCCTATGAGACCCGCCACCGCTGCCGTCATCATCGGACTTCTCGTGTTGATTTTGGGTTCTTCACTCATCTGGCTGATACGCAGCTTCTAGCTAGCCCGGCAAGATTTGCAGACCAGGCCTACCCGAACGAATCGTGACCGCAGTGCCCGCAGCCAGCGGGTATGAGTCGACGGCGCTGCCGTTGCGGACTGCAATCGCAATCTGGCCGTAGCTGTCGATGTGCAGCAGGCCCTCTCCCTCATCGACATTGCCGTAGGCATCCACCCACTCGATGCCGAATTCGGCGGATGCGATCTTGAGGACGATGTCGGTGCCGGGAGCGATTCCGACCAATTGCAGATCCTGCGGGGTGATGTTGAGCTGGCAATTGCCGAAGTGATCCACCCACAGCACCTCGCCGACTACCGCGTCTTCGCTGTGCTCGACGAGCGGCAGCATCAAGGGAACAACGGAATCGGGATCCATCTCGGGACCCAGCTCTCGCAGCGTCGCCTGGCCGGAAGCAATCACCGCTGCAGCAGGGCCAAATAGGTCTCTTCCGTGGAACGTGGCACCCGGAGCCGGCAACATCACCTCCGGGTTCTCTATCGAAACGACCTTGTCGGCACCCCCGACCATGGCAACCGCCGGAGCCAGCAAACCGTTGTCCGGACCGATCAGTGTCCCCCACTCGGTGCCGGTTGCTATTGCCTTGCGCTCGGTGCCGACCCCGGGATCGATCACCGCAAGGGCAACCCCCTGCGGCAGGTACTGAATCGCCCGCATCAACGCCAGGGCCCCGGCCCGGATATCGCCCTGGACGAAATCATGGCCCACATCGATGACTCGCACTTCCGGGGCGATGCGGGCGATCACGCCGTGCACAACGCCGACAAACTCGTCATCACGGCCGAAGTCGGACAAGAAGGAGATGGGGAGACTCATGTGCGAGATGGTACCCGCCGCGGCCTGCCTGCGGCTCCTTGCCGAGCCATCAGCGCATGTGCATGTAGAAACCGCCGACTTCGAGGTCGAGCACGCTGATTAGGCGACCGAACGCTGCGGGATCACCGCTCACAGTTGTTGCCGCCGATGGATTGCTTGCCAGGTCGGCAAGGGTCAGCTCAACAACGGCATCGACATCATCTGCAACGCCATCGTCCGTGTTGAGCACGCTGTTGCGCAGCCGCACCGTGACCTCTTCACCGCTGTCTGTCGCCCTCACCCCGACGCTGATGCGAGCATCCCCGGCCGCTGTGGCATCGAGCTGATACCGCCACCCGCCGATGATCTCCTCGGCCGATGCCTGCCCCGCAAGCATGCCGAGCATTGCATTGACGATGAGGTCGGGGTCGATGGCCCCTTCCAGTTCCAGAGCGCCGGTGAGATACCAGGAACGGGCAATCGGGTTCAGTTCCTGATAGCCCCTGGCGCGCAATGCAGCGGCCTTGACCAGCTTGCCGTCTTCGTTGTCGGGCTCGGCGCGGACAACGAGCTGTGCCAGCTCCGCGGCGTATTGGTGATCTCCGTCGGCATGGGCCGCCTTGGCGGCGTCGAGCACCTCGTCGGCCCCTCCCATCAGCTCGACGAATCCCTCCGCCCGCCGCTTCGGCTCTGAGGGAAACATGTCGGTCGCATCACCGTTGAACCAGCTGACCCAACCCGTGAAGAACTCGGGAACGGTTGTGAACGGCGTCCCGTAGGTCGGCACCGAATACGGTGGCTCGTAGAGATGATCGGGCAGTTCCTTGAGAGCGTGCTGCAGCTCTACCGGTGTGTAGCCCTTATTGATCAAACGGATCGACTGATCCCACAGGTACTGAGTCGCATCGCGGTAGCGGGTGATGGTTTCCTCTATGAAGCCCTTCCCTTGTATCGGCATGATGTGCGAACCCAGCAGCCATTCGGGTCTGATCTCGAGCACCCGATCGAGCGCCTGCAAGTAGTTGTCAGGGATCCGCGGCTTGGAGCCGCGGATCGAATGCATGTTGGGGATTCCCGTGAAGAACTCGTCGGCGATGATCACCATGTCGAACTCGGGAATGTGGATTCCGAACTCGGAGATCGCCTCCCCCCCGGTGTAGAAGACCTCGAGGGTGACCCCGGCGATCGTCAGCTCCGTGTCCGTCGACAGGGTATGGGTTGGAGGGATGTACCCCGCGGTGCCGCCCGCCGGGATGGTGCCGATGCCGTGATGGTGCAGATCCTCGGGGGGAAGGAAGGCGCCCCCGTAATAGCCGACGCCCATGGATTGGCGGACCAGTATCTCGCCGAACTCGTTGGCTCGTTCCTCTTCGAAGTTGTCCCAGGCATAGATCGCAGTCTTGCCTGCGGCAACATCTGCAGGATCGACGATGGCCGCCGTCCCGTTGTAGTGATCCCCGTGGTGGTGCGAATAGAAGATCGCCTCGACGGGCTTGTCGGAGACCTTCTCGATCTCGGCAGCAATGTGGGCACCGGCTTCGGCGTTGACCCCCGTGTCATAGACGATGAGGCCGTCGTCACCTTCGATGATGGTGCCGTTGCCCAGGTAGCCCAGTGGGCAGTGGACGGTCCACACCGGCAGACTGTCGCACCTGTAAGTTCCCTGCTTCTCCACGGTGAGACGACGATGCTCGAGGAAGTAATCCGGCCAGGAGCGCTCCACGTCGTACGGGTTTGCCATTGCTCCATCCCTTTCGAGTTCGATCCGGCGCCGAGGCTAGCAAGCTGGATTGCCCACCAACCTGGATCGTGGTTTCGGCCCCGAGATACGGTGCGATCAGGGCTCGACCGGGCGGGGATCGAGGTGTTGCTGGGCGCCGGTGCGGAGATGACAAGCCGCCCGCCGATAACCGTCCTCTTCGGGCGCCAGCAAGGCCGGCACCTCGACATCACATATACCCTCGACCGCAATCGGGCACCGGGGATGGAAGTGACACCCCGTGGGCGGATTCAAGGGCGATGGGATCTCCCCGCTGAGGATCTGCCGGTTCTTCGGCCGATCAGGGTCGGGGATCGGAATGGCGGATAGCAGGGCTTCGGTGTAGGGGTGCAGCGGCTTGCGATACAGGGACTCACGATCGTTGATCTCGACGATCCGGCCCAGGTACATAACCGCCACTTGATCTGAAATGTGCTCGACCACGGCCAGGTTGTGGGCCACGAACAGCAAGGTCAGATCCAGCTCCGCCTGCAGGTCCTTCAGCAGATTCAGCACCTGGGATTGCACCGACACATCCAGGGCCGAGACCGGCTCGTCGGCCACGACCAGATCCGGCTTGAGGATGAGGGCGCGGGCGATGCCGATGCGCTGCCGCTGCCCGCCGGAAAACTCATGGGGGTAACGGCCGGCGTGGGCACCTTTCAGACCCACCAGCTTCAGCATCTCCTTCACCCGTTCCTGCCGCTCGTCCTTGTCGTCAACGCCGTGCAGACGCAATCCTTCGGAAATAGACGCCCCCACCTGGGTACGAGGGTCGAGCGAACCGTAAGGGTCCTGGAAGATGATCTGCATACGGCGGCGGAACCGCTTGAGCTTCTGACCCTTGACGTGGGTGATGTCTTCACCATCGAATTTGATGGTGCCGCTGGTCGGTTCGAGAAGGCGAACGAGCATCCGCCCCAGGGTTGTCTTGCCACAACCCGACTCCCCCACCAGACCGATGGATTGACCGCTGGGAATATCGAGATCGACGTCGGCGACCGCTTTGACGCTGGCGACCTGCCGCTGGAAGACGCCGCCCTTGATGGGAAACTCCTTGACCAGGTTCCTGATCTCTACGAGGTTCTCAGCCATCAGCGGGACCGTCCTGATACAGCCAGCAGCGCACCTTGTGACCGGGCTCTACCTCCTCGAATACCGGTTTATGGGTGGTGCAGATCTCCAGCCCGTTTTGGACTCGGTCGACGCAGCGCTCCGCAAAGCGGCATCCCGGCGGCAGGTCGATCAACGAAGGCACGACGCCGGGGATGGTGTCGAGCACATCTTTCATCACCCCCAGCACCGGGATCGATCCGATCAGCCCCTGCGTATAGGGATGCTTCGGCCTGTGGAAGATGGTGCGCACATCAGCTTCCTCGACGATCTCGCCGGCGTACATCACCGCCACCCGATGCGCCATCTCAGCGACCACGCCTAGGTCGTGGGTGATGAGCAGCACGGCGGTGTTGGAGGATGCCTGGAGGTCGCGGATCAGGTCGAGGATCTGCGCCTGGATGGTGACGTCGAGCGCCGTCGTCGGCTCGTCGGCGATCAGCAGCTCGGGCTCGCAGGAGAGCGCCATCGCGATCATCACCCGTTGCGCCATTCCGCCGGACAACTCATGCGGGTAGGCGCGGGCGCGAGTTTTGGGGTCGGGGATACCGACCCTGGCCAGCATGTCGATCACTTTTTCTTCTTCAACGTCCTTGGACCAGTCGCGATGCAGCTCGAAGACTTCCTTGATCTGGGCACCGGCCCGGTAAACGGGGTTGAGCGCCCCCGTGGGTTGCTGGAAGATCATCGAGATGTGCTCGCCGCGCAGCTCCCTGACTTCCGACTTCTTCATCTTGGCAATGTCCTTGCCACCGAAGAGAATCTCGCCGGCGACGATCTCGCCGGGATGGGCGATCAACCCCATCACCGACAGCGACGTGACCGACTTGCCGCATCCCGATTCGCCCACAATCCCGAGGACCTCGCCGCGATCAACGTGAAGATCCACCGCGTCGACCGCTTTGACGACGCCGTCACGAGTGTCGAAGTGGGTCTTCAGGCCGCGGATCTCCAGCAGTCTCTCGCCGGGCGCGACGGCGACGATGTCGCCTGAGTCCTCGGGAATCGATGCCGGCGCCGTCATCGGTTCAACGTGGGGTCGAGGGCGTCGCGCAGGCCGTCACCCATGAGATTGAAACCAAGCACGGTGATCATGATGGCCAGCCCCGGGTAGAACACCAGGTGGGGTGCGGTGAACACTTGGTTGCGGTAGGTGGCCAGCATCGAGCCCCATTCGGCGAGAGGCGGCTGGGCACCCAGGCCGAGGAACGAAAGCCCGGCTGCTTCGAGGATGGCTGTGGCGATGCCGAGCGTGGCGAGCACTACCAGCGGTGTCATCGCGTTTGGTATCACCCTCCGCACGAGAATCTGCATCGGTGAGGCGCCAAGGGCACGCGAAGCAGCCACGTAATCGCTTTCTTTGATGGCAAGCACCTGAGCCCGCATCACCCGGGCGTATCCGGGCAACGTGACGATGGCGATGGCTATCAACGCGTTGCGCAGCCCGGGCCCGAGCACGGCCACGATGGCGATGGCCAGCAACAACGACGGGAAGCCGAGGATGACGTCCATGAACCTCATGACGATGTTGTCGAACCAACCCCCCAGGTAACCCGCAACCGCCCCGATCGCCGACCCGACCACCAAGGCGAGCGTGACGGTGAAGAACCCGAGTTGCAGGCTGACCCGCGAACCGTAGACCACGCGGGAGAAGTAATCGCGTACGTTGCCGTCGATGCCCATCAGGTGCTGCGGCTGGTCTTCGGGACATCCCAGCAAGTGAATACAGGGGGCCTGATAACGCCGCACATCCTCCTCACCGATGAGATCTTCATTCGGATCGTACGGTGCGATCAGCGGAGCAAAGACCGCAACGAGAATGAGCGAGGTGATCATGAAGAGCCCCACCATGCCCGACTTGCGACCGCGGAAACGTCGCAACGCCAGTCGCCACTGAGGTAGCGGCTTCTCATACAGCTTCTCCGAAGCTGCAGCCTCGGCAACCAGCTGGTCGAGTGCCTCTTGACGGCTGATTTTGCTCATTCGAGTCTGATCCTCGGGTCGAGATAGGCGTACGAGAGATCGACGAGAAGATTTACGATCACGTAACCGGCGGCGACGATCACCGTGAAGCCCTGGACCACCGCGTAGTCACGGCCGGTGATAGCGTCGAAGAGAGCGCGGCCAACACCGCCCAGGTTGAACACGGTCTCGGTGAGCACCGCCCCGCCCAGCAGAGCACCCAGCTGCAACCCCACGATGGTCACCACCGGAAGCAGCGCATTGCGGAAAGCGTGGCTGCGGACCACAGTCCATTCGGAGACGCCCTTGGCGCGCGCCGTGCGCACGTAGTCCTTGCTCATCACCTCGAGCAGCGAGCTACGTGTGATGCGGGCGATGATCGACAGCGGGATCGTGGCCAAGGCAACTGCCGGCAGGATCATGTGTCTGACCGCGTCCCAGAACACCTCCCACTGCCCCGTTATGAAGTTGTTGAAGATGTAGTGGTTGGCCACGTACTCATGAAACTTCGACCAGAAGGAGCCTTCCTGCAGCTGCCACCCCCAAACCTCGTAGTACGGCGTTGAAGAAAGCCCGGCGCTGAGCCGACCCGATGGAGGTAGGACGAATGGCGTGTCCTTCAATACCAGGGCGAAGACATAGGCAAGCATCAGGCCGAGCCAGAAGACCGGCATCGAAACCCCCACGTTCGCCAGCGCCATAGTGCCGGTATCGACGAGAGTGTTGTGGCGGCGGGCGGCGATGACACCCATCGGAATCCCCACCAACACCGCCAGCGCCAGCGCGCTCAAGGCCAGCTCAGTCGTGAGAGGCAGCCGCTCGATCAGCAACTGGTTTACAGGGCGCGAGAAGCGGATCGACTCGCCGAGGTCAAAGGTGACCACGTTCTTCATGTAGATGCCGAGTTGCACCCAAACCGGCTCGTTGAGTCCGTTGGCCTCGTTGAACACCTCGCAAGCCTCTTCGGTCGCCCGCTCCCCCAACAGCGAAGTGCACGGATCGCCCGGGATCGCCCGCACCAAGATGAACACCACCACCATGATCCCGATCAGAACCGGAATAGCCAGCAGCACGCGGCGGGTGATATAGCTCAGCATCAGTGGACGGATCTTAGAGCTTTGTAACCCGAGCTGATCGATTGGGCGCGATCTTCGTCTCTTCGCGGCGTGTCACAAAAGGAGGGGAGGCGCCTGTGGCGCCTCCCCTCGGCTTGTCGATATTGTTGGTCGACTACTCCTCTTCGGGAGCGTTGATCAGGCCGTTCCACAGGTAGTCGTAGTACTCGAACACGCCGCTGTTGCCCACATGAAGCGGGCTGGCGGCGTCGAGACCGGCCGTGTAGGAAGCCACTACGTCGTTGGCGTCGAAAGTCGACCCGTCGTGGAACATCACGCCCTGGCGGAGCGAGCAAGTCCAGACGCTCAGGTCTTCGTTCGGCGCACACTCGGTGGCGAGCTGCGGCCGGACGTTGCCTTCGACGTCGTACGAGTAGAGGGCTTCTACGGTCTGGCCACAAGCACGTAGCGACTCACCGTCGGTTTCATCGGAGCAGTAGAGCGAGATCGGCTCGTTGCCCTGCATGAAGACCAGAGTGTCGGTGCCGTTGTCCCACAGGTTCAACTGCACGTGACCCCACGGCGGGGCGTTGGAACCCTCGACTGCCGCGCTGGCGCCGAAGAAAGCGCCGGCATGGGCAATAGGCACCATCGGGACCAGCTCCTTGATGGCATTGTTTGCCTCTTCATAGAGCGGCGCCGCTTCGGCTGGGTCTGTCAGCTGGGAAGCTTGCTCCAGCGGTTCGTAGATCTCCGGATGCGGCTCACCAAACTGAGCATTGCCGGCCGCAAAGTGGAAGTCCAGGAAGTTGGTGACGTGCGGATAGTCGCCCGTCCAGCCCAACAAGTGGATTCCGTCGCAAGTCCCGGCCGTGGAGCATGCCTGGATGAACTCGGCCGATTCCATCTGCACGATCTCGGCGTTGATACCCAGATTCTCCCGCAGCTGGGTCTGGATGTCGGCTGCCACATCACCCGGTGTCGGCAGGTAACCGCGGGTCACATCCCGGTAGTAGATCGACGTGTCGAATCCATCCGGGAACCCGGCGTCGGACAGCATCTGCTTGGCTGCCTCCGGATCGAACTCGTACCACGAATCGCCTTCGCAGCCGTTCTCAACAGAGCACGGAGTGAAGTGTGACGCGGCCTCCGACCCGGGCGGGTAGAAGATGTCGACGATCCGTTGCCGGTCGATGCCCATTCCGATGGCCTTGCGGACGTCGGGATTGTCGAACGGCTCGAAGATGTTGGTGAATCCGACGTAGAAGATGTTCGGCTCAGGCTTGCTGAGCAGGGTCAGATTCGGATCTGATTCGATCACCGCCAGATCCTCTGTGCCCGGGAACGTGATGCCGTCCACGGTGCCGGACTGCAACTCGAGCAGTCGCCCTGCACTCTCCGTCGCCCACTTCAGGACCAGAGTCGAGTGCGTCGGCTGCTCCCCGTAGTAGTCGTCGAAGCGTGAGTAGTTGACGGAGTCGCCACGAACCCACTCTTCGAGCACGTACGGACCGGTGCCAACCGGGTTGTCGAGCGGTGCACCGCCCGTCGCCTCCAGGTGCTCTTCCGGCTGGATGCCGAACACACCAAACGCGATCTGTGCCAGGAACGCGGGGTGCGGTCCGCACAGGTCGAATTCGACTGTGAACTCGTCAACGGCAGTGATCGTCTCGACACGGCCGCCGTAGTCGCACCCACCGGCGTCGAGGACATATCCCTCGAAGTCGGGGCTGGGCGCCGCCGTGGTCGTTTCTTCTGGTGCGGCAGTAGTGGTCTCCTCCGGAGCCGCCGTGGTGGTGGTCTCTTCTGGAGCCGCGGTCGTTGTGTCATCGCCGGAGTCGTCGTCACCACCGCAGGCTGCGGCGATCAACGCGAATACCACGAGAATCCACAACGCCTTGAGGGTTGTTTTCATCTGCGGCTTTCCCCTTCCTTCTCTTTATGCACCGCGCCCAGTATTTCCAGACGCGACAAACAGCTAGCTGGTTGTGGGGTTGGTTGTGAAACGCATTGACCCCTCCTCGGGCAAGCTGCGTATCTCGCGCAGCCTACCCCCATGAAAGGGAAGGTGCGAGAAGGGTCTGGCATTATATACCAGGTGGTGCGGCGTTCCTCGGTGGCCGGGTATCGAATCAAACCCTGTGGTCCGCCGCGAAGACGCCCTGCACCAGCGTGAACAAGTCCTCGTCGGTGAACTGGCTGAGGGCTCCGTCGAGCCACAAGGTGGCCAACCCGTGGACTGTCGCCCAGGCCCCCATGGCAACATGCATCGGGTCGGCACCACCCAGCTCTGCGGGACTCATCGCCTCGACGACACCCATCAGAACCCCGAATGAGCCGTGGCTGATGGACTTGAACTCGGGATCGTCGTTGTCATGCATCTCGGAGCGGAACATGACCTCGAAGTAGGGCTGCCGCTCTACGGCGAATCGCTACGGCCTGGTCGCGATCGTCCCGATCCTGATCGTCGTGTCCTGGCTCTGCGCCTTCATGTACCCGTTCGGGTACTCGATCAATCTGGTGACGGCGACGATCGGCGCAGTCTCGATCGGAATCGGCATCGATTTCGCCATCCATTTTGCGATGCGCTACCGCGAGGAGCCGGAACGCACCGGCCACCGGGAGACCGCAGTGCGTGCCGCCGGCGAAGGCACCGGGGTTGCTCTGGTCGGCTCTGCGGTCTCGTCGATGGTGGGCTTCGCCATCCTGGCGTTCGCCCCGATGCCGTTGTTTGCGTCGTATGGCTTCCTCACCGCGGTGATGATCGCCACGGCGGGCGCGGCATCCCTGCTGGTGTTGCCTTCGCTGCTGATGGTGATCACCAAGGATCGCGCTGCCGTCAGCGAACTGATGTACCAAGAGCCGGAAGATGCCGCCGCCTGAGGACTCCGCAGGCGGCAGAGGCAAACCGGTAGGCCGACGTTTGCGTGGCAAACTCGAACCTGTTCCCGCCCCCGGGGCGGGAACAGGCGGGCTGCCGTAACATCCGAACCCATGCGGCCCATGCGAAGACGACCGGTGACCACCCCCGACGCGGAGCGGCCGCGCCTCAGTCTCGGTCAGCTCGTCCAGGTACGACGCTTGTTCGTGTTCGCCCGGCCCTACCGGGGCAGGATCATCGCGGCCACCGTGGCCGTGGCTTTCGCCAGCGGGCTCGGCCTGGTGTTTCCCCGCATCATGGGGGATCTGGTCGACTCCGCCCTAGGCGAAGTGGGCAGCTCCGACACCAGCAGCCTCGATCGTTTTGCGCTGATCCTGGTCGGGGTCTTCCTGGCACAGGCCGGCTTCAATTTCCTCCGCACCTATTGGTTGGCGATTGCGGGAGAGGGCGTAGTTGCGGATCTGCGGCGAGCAGTATTCGATCGAGTGGTCCGCCTCGGGGTCCCGTTCTTCGACGAGCGCAAGACCGGCGAGATCACCTCCAGACTGACGGCCGATGCTGCCGTGGTGCAGGCAACCGTATCGACGGCAGTTGCCCAGGCGCTGGCGCAGGGCATCACCCTGATCGGCAGCGTCATCCTCTTGCTTCTGCTGAGCCCTCGTCTGTCACTTACGGTGCTGACGTTCCTTCCGGTTGTGATCATCGCCGCCGCGTTCTTCGGCCGCCGGCTGCGCCGGGTCTCGACCAACTTCCAAGACCGCCTCGCCGAAGCCAACAGCCTTGCGGAGGAAGCAATCGCTTCGGTACGGGTGGTCAAATGGTTCACTGCCGAGGACGAGACCGCCCGGCTCTACGATCACCACATTCGCGCCTCGTATGACGTGGCAATACGTCGTGCCCGGCTGCGAGCCATATTCGTGCCAACTGTGACCTTCGTCATGTTCAGCACCATCGCATTGGTGCTGTGGCAAGGCGGTCGCCTGGTAATCGACGGCACACTCACCGCCGGCGACCTGGTCACCTTCTTGCTCTACACACTCACCGTGGCAGGCGCCATCGGCACCTTCACCGGCCTGTACGCCCAGCTCCAGGAGGCCCTCGGCGCATCACAACGCATCTTCGAGCTGCTCGACGAACCACCCGAGGTCGCCAAGACCGACACCACCGAGCAGCCGCCGCGGCTCGGCACAGTCAGCTTGGAAGACGTCTCCTTCGCCTATGCAGAACGCTCAGGCGATGTGCTGCGTGGGATCAACCTCGATGTGGAACCGGGGGAGATGGTGGCCCTCGTCGGCCCTTCGGGCGCCGGCAAGACCACGCTCGTACAACTGATACCCCGCTTCTACGACGTAACGTCCGGTCGGATCCTCGTCGATGGGACCGACGTTCGACGACAAGACATCGAGCAACTGCGATCTCGGATGGCGGCCGTCCCCCAGGAGGTAGAGCTGTTCTCGGGGACGATCGCCGAAAACCTGCGGGTAGCCAAGGCCGACGCTACCGATCAGGAGCTCGTTGAAGCGTGCATCGCAGCCAATGCCCATCAGTTCGTCACAGAATTTCCGGATGGGTACGCAACCGTGGTCGGCGAAAGAGGCATCAAGCTGTCCGGCGGACAGCGGCAACGGGTAGCGATCGCCCGTGCGCTGCTCGCAGACCCGAGCATCTTGATCCTGGACGAGGCAACCAGCTCACTCGACGCAGAGTCTGAGGCGCTCGTACAGTCGGCCCTCGAGGTGCTGATGCGAGGGCGCACCACCCTGGTGATTGCTCACCGGCTCAGCACGGTGCGCCGGGCGGACCGTCTGATTGTGTTGGCAGAGGGCCGCATCATCGAGGAGGGCCGGCACGAAGAACTCCTGGCCGTCGGCGGACTCTACGCCGAGTTGTACGGCCGTCAGCTCGACCCAGACTGACAACACTCTGTGTATTCCCCCGACCACGAGAATGACTAGTCCATCCTGAGTCACGAGAAACCCTCCTACCGGGCATCCCGGTTCCGGATTACTGTCAAACGTGGGCTGCAAAAACCAGAAAGCAACCCAAAACAGGGCCAGACAGGGAAAGACAGGGGGTAAGGGCTGATGAATATCTATCCGATGCGACTGGGGCGAGCATGACGGCGCGCAACGGTGCCGGCACTGTGGTGGTGCCACTTCAGGAGCTGCTCGAGGCAATGAGCGACGGTGTCTTGATCACCGACGAGAACGGTCGCTGCACCTACTCCAATCCGTCGCTGGACCTCTTGGTCGGCATGAAAGCGTGTGACCCGGCAAACCACGAAGATGCCCCGATTTGGATCTCGCTCTCCCACCAAGCGGAGTACCGCCGGCTCATCACCCGCTCGCTGAACGGCAGGATCCCGCGCCGGCCGCAATCCATCGAGTGGGATCTGACGGGCCCCGACGGGGATCCAATTCCAACGACGACGAAGATCATCCCGATGCATAACGGCGTCGGACCGTCCGCAGCACTGCTGTGGATCTTCAGTCCGGCACCCGGGGAAATGCGAATGGTGCAGGATCCAAGACGCCGCGAGCTAGAAGACACGATGCGGCGGATCTCCGATGAACTGGCGCGGGTTGGCGTCGGAGGAGGACCCGTCGTTCCGGATAGCGCACCAGCGCACCCGGATCTCGAGCTGCTGTCCCGGCGCGAACGAGACGTTGTGACCCACCTGATGCAGGGGCACCGCGTGGTCTCGATTGCCGAACTGCTCGAAGTGAGCGAGCACACCGTGCGCAACCATCTCAAGTCGATCTTCCGCAAGCTCGGGGTTCATTCCCAGGCGGAGCTGGTCGACCGCTTGCACAGCACAGCAGTCGCCAGCTAGCGCTGCCGACACGACCGCGGAGAGCACGGCGACTACGCTGCGGCCTGTGACTGCACAGGTATCAACTGTGGCGGGCCTCTGATGGCACGTCTGCGACTCTTTGCGAATCTGCGCGAAGCGGCCGGCACCGGCCAAACTGAAATCGGGGGAAAAACCGTGGCTGAGGTGCTGGATGCTGCCAGGGCCGAATTCGGCGAGGACTTCGCTCGTAGCCTCACCATTGCCAAGGTGTGGGTAAACGGGGAACCGGCACAGCCCGAGGACACGGTGACCGAAACCGACGAAATCGCGCTCATCCCGCCGGTGTCGGGGGGAGCCCTCGCTGCTCGCGCCGTGGACGGCTCGGGAGCGCTGTTGGTCATTGCGCTGCTGGCTGCGCTGGTGATATCCAACTTCGTCGATCGGACGACCTTCGTCTTTGTCCTCGTCGGTACGGCGTTGGCCTGGTTGTGGGACACGACCGATGTGCTCAAGCTGCGCCGGCTGACGGTGAACCCAATTCCGCTGATGGTTGGGGCCACGGCTACAGCCAATGGCGCATACCGATGGGGTACGACGGGGTTCGCCGGTGGGATTGCCGTCGCGATCATGCTGACCCTCGTCTGGAGCGTGCTCGACAAGCAGCAACGCACCACTCGCGCCGTCGGCGTCGCCATGAGTTTGGCTCTGTTGTCCAGCCTGGCCACCGGAGGACTCACCCTGCTCCATCTCTTCTCTGTTCCCACGGTCAACGCCGCATTGGCCGTGGCGGCTGCAGCCGGCTTCGCAGCTTGGGGAGTTCAGCAATCGGGCGGCGAAGTTGGCGGGCTCGATCCCAATCTGGGAATGGTGCTGGGAGCCGTCATCGCCGGGCTGATCAGCGGACTCGCGGCCGACACCCTCGACACCATCACGATGGTCCTGGCGGCGGCCGCAAGCGCCGCCGGGTTGATCGCAGGACGTGCCTACGGTTCTCTGCTACGTACCGGATCCGTCGTTCACACCGCCCGTGCTCCAGGGCTGCTCACTATGTTCGACGGAGCTGTGCTGGGCGTGGCAGCATTCTGGGCAGCCATCTGGATATTCGCCTGATCTTCCCGTCGCAGCCACGCCGTCCCGGGAACCAAGCGACTCGCCGATCAGGATTCCTGCAAACGCAGCAACAAGGCCGGCGATCATGGAGACGGTCACGTTCCCGAACGCTGCAACCGCCGAGCCGGCACGAGCCAACACGACCGTCTCGGCTGTGAATGTAGAAAATGTCGTATACCCACCGAGCAGGGCGAAGAAGACGGCAAGCCGCATGGTGGAACCGACTCGCCCGGCATAGACACCTGCCGGCAATCCGAGCAGAAAGCTGCCGGTGAAGTTCACAAACACGGTCGCCCACGGGAAGCCACCCGAGGTGCCAACCATCCGCCACACGAGATACCGCAGTGCGCTGCCGACGGCGCCGCCGGCCCCGGACCCACACGAGCTGCCTGATCACGAGTAGGAGCATGGGGCGAGACCTCGAAGCGACCGAGACCCCGCACCTCCGCAGAAGAACGCGTCGCGAAGTGGGATAGCACTCAAGCCCAAACTATGCTTATGCCGATCATGGGCCATATGCGACGTCGACGCGTTTTGCTTCCATTCCTACTGCTTGCCCTTCTCGGCTTGGCGCCGGTCGGCGCTCTCGCGCAAACAGACTCCATTGAGGAAGCCAAGGAGGAGAAGGAGGATGCTCTCGCTGCGCTCAAGGCAGCCCAGGCCGAGCTCGACGAGGCTCTGGTCGTGTTCGTCAATCTCCACTCCGAGTTGGAGGACCTGGAGTACCGCATCGGCCGGATGGAAGGCCGCATCGGCGAAGACGAGGACAACCTCGCCGGCCTCCGCTCGACCGCGCAGAACCTGGTCACCAGCGCCTACGTCAACAGTGGTTCGAGCACCCTCGAGTCGGCACTGGATGCAGCGAACATCCAGGACATATTGACGGCACAGCACATCATCGCCCGCGCCGCCGACAAGGGAACCGCAACACTCGATCGACTGGATGCGATCACCCGTGACTTGATCCGTAAGACGGCAACCTTGGAACAGGACCGGCAGCGCGTCGCCGAACTCGAGAGGCAACAGGCCGAGATGATTGCTCAGCTCGACGAGATGCGCGCCGAGCAGGAAGCCCGATACGAAGAGGCTCGCGAGAAGTATGCCGCCGAAGTGCGGGCTTGGGAGGCAGCCGAGAGAGCTCGCAAGATTGCTGAAGCCGCCAAGAAGAGCGGCGCCGCCGGTGGGCTACCCCCGGGGACGATTCCTGATTTCATTTGCCCGGTGGCCGGATCAAATCACTTCACCAACGACTGGGGCAATCCCCGCTCCGGCGGCCGCACCCACAAAGGTACCGACGTATTTGCCGCCAGAGGAACACCACTGGTTGCCGTCACCGACGGAACCCTGCGCTTCAGCGACGGCGGCCTCGGCGGTATCGCCATCTGGCTCAAGGGCAGCGGGGCCAGCTACTACTATGCCCACCTCGACGGCCGAGCTGCCGGCCTCTCGCCGGGCTCATATGTCACCCGGGGCACGGTGATCGGGTACGTCGGCAACACCGGCAATGCCTACGGCGGCGCACACCACCTCCACTTCCAAATCCACCCCGGGCATGGCAGCGCGGTCAACCCATACCCAACGCTGGCGAGCGTTTGTTAAGGCTCGGTGCCACGGACTGGTACCCTCTCCTACCGCAAACTCACCTCGAAAGGGCGCACTCTGAATCAGCATCGCAGGCGAATCGACCAAGTCCTCGATCCCGAGTTCATAGAGGCAATCGAGCAAGTTCCGCTCGACGAGCTGCGGCGACGACGCAGCACGTGTGACGAGCTCGACGGCGAGCTGTCCTATTACCGTCGCCTACTACACGGCCGCATGGACCTCCTGTCGTTTGAGATGCGGCGGCGTAGTGGGGAGGAGTCCCGCTCCCTGCTCGAGGCGCTGCCCGACATTCTCGCCGACGGCGATGGTGAAGGCTCCCCCTATTTCATGGTCCCAAAATCCCTGCCGGTTGAGCCTCCCGACACCCCGGACGAGGGACGTCGCTCCATCGACCGTGTGCTCGGCGACGACTTCCTCGCTCATCTGACGGAGATCGAAGATGAAGAGTTGCGGTCGATCCAGCTGACACTTACCGATGCCGAGCGCAGAGTCTCCGATCAGCGCCGTTCCGTCTATGAGGTGTTGGAAATCCTGACGCGAGAAGTGGCCAGGCGCTATCGCGACGGATTGGCTTCAGTCACCGAGCTGCTCGATCAGTAGTGCTCTTCGCTACGGTTCGGTCGGGCGAGATCGAGGCGACCCACGATGTTTCGATCATCGCCGTCGACGAGGCCGGCAGAGAAATCCGTAGCTGGGGCGACCGGGAGGTCGAGTTCTTCTACCGCTCTGCCATCAAGCCCTTCCAGGCAACGGCTTCACTGGAGTCTGGAGCCAAACTGGCCCCGGAGCAACTGGCAGTAGCGTGCGCCAGTCACGGCGGCTACCCGATCCACCTCTATCTCGTTGAATCGATCCTGGCCGACGCCGGCCTCCCGAAGACGACACTGCAATGCCCCCCGGCCTGGCCGCGCGACGCGCAGGCAAAGGATCTGCTGATTGCCGCGGGACATCGGCACGCGCAACGCCTCTACCACAACTGCTCGGGCAAACACGCAGGGTGGCTTGCCGCCTGTGCCGCGGGCGATGAGCCAACCGCAACCTATCTCGATCCTTCTCATCCGCTTCAGCTGCGAATCCGCGCGTTGATCGAGGAAGTGACCGGAGTGGGCGGTGATCGAGTCGGCGTCGACGGGTGCGGCGCACCGACGCTACGCGGCGGGTTGCCGGGCTTGGCTCGAGCCTTCTCCAGGCTATCGACCGAGCCCCGATTCGAGCAGGCCCGACTGGCGATGCATCGCTTCCCTGCCCTAGTGGCCGCCAACACGCTGGCCGACGCCACATTTGCGGCGTGGTGGGGAGGTCCGGTGAAGGTAGGCGCCCAGGGACTGATCGCCGCAGGACGCAACGGCGTCGGGATCGCCGCCAAGAGCCACGAGGGATCAGTCGACATCGCAACCGCCGGGATTGCCGAAGCGGCCCGGCAGATCGGCCTGCTACCAGCAGCGGCAGAAGAGGCTCTCAACGACGTGCGCAGGATTCCGGTGCTTGGCGGCGGACGCCGGGTCGGGTCGATTCAGCCAATCGCTAACGGGCGGTAAAAGGTGAGCGACACCAGTCCCTGGCACTCAGCAAGTTTTGAGCTTCCGCCGATTGCCCGCGCCGTTGGGCCCTTCCCGCGTCGAGAATTCCTGGAGGCATGGTGGCACCGGCGCGGGTCGGGCAAGCTGCTGAGCGCAGACACCGGCGACAGCATTGTCGTTCTCACCGTCGCGGACGGCGTCGTTGAGTTTGCCGGGGAAGCGGACCTCACCGACTACCACACACCCTTGGGGTCGCCCGACGTGCCCGCGCTGGCCAAAGCGGTCTCGGAGTTGCCCGAAGGCTACCGGCTGGAGCTCGACAGCCTTCCCGAGGAAGCCCGCAATGCCGTTGTTGCCGTATTGCGGGCGGTCGGACTGGCCCCAGTTTACGAGCAACACGAGCTGAGCGCCGTGCTGCGACTGCCCGACAGCTTCGACGAGTACCTAATGTCGCTCGGTAGGAAGGAGCGTCACGAGCTGCGCCGCAAACGCCGCCGCTTCGAGAACGAACGGGGCACTACCTCTCTCGAGCGTCGGACAGGCCCGGAAGCAGTCCGCCTGTTCGCAGACCTGCACCGGCGCAGCTCCGGCGACAAAGGCAGCTTCATGTCGGACGCAATGGAACAGTTCTTCGTCGAGCTGCACGATCAGGCCGGTGGGGCAATCGATGTGCTGGTTGACGCATCCGGCACCGTTGCCTCTGCTGTTTTTCTCTTCGAAACCGGGAACGAGACCTACCTATACAACAGCGCTTTCAACCCTGACCTCGGCCACCTCTCCCCCGGCAATGTGTTGATTTCGAGCCTGATCGAGCAAGCCATCTCTGTTGAACACCAGATCTTCGACTTTCTCAAGGGAAACGAGGCCTACAAGTTTCGCCTCGGCGCCGAAGCACGGCCTCTATACAAGGTAGCGGCGACGATCGGACCAGGAAGATGATCAACCGGGTTGCCTACTTGTCGCTACACAGCTGCCCGCTAGTTCAACCCGGCAGCGGCGATTCGGGCGGAATGAACGTGTACATCCGCGAACTCAGCCGAGCCATGGCCGAGCGAGGAGTCGAGGTGGTGGTGTTCACTCGAAGGACCGACGAGACCACTGCTGAGGTAACCAAGGTAATGCCCGGCTTCAGCGTGGTCCATATCGAGGCGGGCCCGCCGGCCCCGGTATCGATTCGAAGCCTTCCCGGCCTGGTGGGTGAGTTTGCCGAGGCAACCCTCCGCTGGATCGACGAGCAGGGGGAGCCGTTCGACCTGATCCACAGCCACTATTGGCTGTCGGGCTGGGCCGGTGTGCTGCTCAAGGAGAAACTCGGCATCCCGCTGGCCAACTCCTTCCACACTCTCGGCCGAGTCAAGGACCTCAACCGGCATCCCGACGACGGCCCCGAAGGGGCGATCCGCACCCTCACGGAGGAAGAGGTAATCGCCCGCTCCGATTGTGTAGTGGCGTCTACACCCTTCGAGTTCGAGGACTTGCTGGAGCACTATGCCGCCGACCCGGCTCGACTGTGCACATCGCCTCCCGGTATCGACCATTCCGTCTTCAAGCCGGGCGACAAGGCAGCCGCCAGACTTCGCAGCGGTATCGGGAAGAGGCCGATGGTCTTGTTCGCCGGTCGCATCCAGCCCCTCAAAGGGGTAAACACCGCCATCGCCGCGCTCGAACACGTGACGACCGCAGAGCCGCCACAGCTGATCGTCATCGGAGGGCCCAGTGGAAGCGGCGGTGCGGCTGAGGTCGCCCGTCTCCGGAGGCTGGTTGGTGAGCTACAGCTCGAGGGACGCGTCCACTTCGTTCCCCCGCTGCGCCGCGAGCAGCTGGTCACTTTCTATCAAGCCGCCGACGCCGTGATCATGCCGTCGCGCTCCGAGACGTTTGGTTTGGTAGCTGCCGAGGCGCAAAGCTGCGGGGCCCCGGTGATAGCGGCAGCGGTCGGAGGGCTGCCTTACATCATCGAACACGAAACCTCGGGGTTGCTCGTCACCGGCCACGATCCGACCGACTACGCCGCTGCAATCGAGCGAGTGCTCAACGACCGGGTCTTTGCGCGACGGTTGAGCGCAGGCGCCGTCGAGCTTTCGCAGCGCTTCTCCTGGGACGCCACTGTTGCTCGCTTCCTCGAGCTCTACGACGGGATCACCGGTGGCGACTAGCGCGGCGGCGGATCACCTCGTCGCCGTGTTGTCGTCCTGGGTCGCCGATGCCGAGAACGACGCCGAATGGACGGGTATCCACGAAGGGAAGGTCGGTCTTCGCATAGCGCAGCGTGCTCGCGACTACACCACAATCTGGTTCGAGGTGGGTCAGCGGACTGTCGGCGTCGAGGCCTTCCTGGTGTCGGCTCCCCAAGAGAACCGCGTCGCGGTCTACGAGTATTGCCTCAATCGCAACCGAACCTCATGGCCGGCGTACATCGGGCGCGACCGGCAAGGAGATCTCTATGTGATGGCGCGACATCCGGTCACTGAATTCGACGCCAAGGCGATCGAGGACCTCGTTGGGGCGATCTACGAGACGGTCGAACTCGCCTTCCCGACACTGCTCCAGATCGCTTACCGCGGTCGCGAAAAATCCTATTGAGGAACTTGTGAACACCCGTTGTGCACAAGCCCCTGTGGATAGTTGTGGATATGTGGACATATGGCCCGTCACAGCCAATTTGAGCACCATCTATGGCTAATTAACACGAATAACAAAGCAAGAATCCACCAAAACGGCGGACTTGAAACCGGTTGATTCAGTCCCTAGGTTCGGTATTGCAAAGCCCAAGGTGCTCAGACATACAAACCTCGTCCGGGGAAGTGCGGGGGGATGTGTAGTCGGGGTTCCTTGGGCTTTTGCATTCGGCACATCCGACAATCCCGTTCCTGAGTAGCCGAGGCCGAAGTATCAGAGCGGCTTGTTCAACGCAAGAACGGTTCAGCCGCTAGATCCCGAAGATCAGCTGGCGCAGACGAACCCGGCTCGTCTCGTAGGTTTCGAGATCGATCCGCATCGAACCCAAGCGGAGCCCCCGCATCTGATCACCGTGCCGGGTGGCGACCCTGATGACACCGTCGTCGTGTTCGAGCGCACCCAAGCCGAGGCATTCGCCCGATTCGTTCTGCACGCCGACGAGCATTCCTTCCAAACGCGACAGATCGAACGCCTCCGGCAACGTCGGCGCAAATACCGACGAGTGGACCCGCCACCGCTGCAGATCAGGCTCGAACGCGCTACGAAACGCCGCGATCAGCTGCGCCCTCAGCTCGAGTGGCCCCTTTACATCGAGACCCGGTGGTGGTTCGGATTTGGCAACTCGGGCACCCAGGAATCGACGCAACATACCTATTGCCGGCTCCAGTTCCTCGCCCCGCTGGATGGCAATGATGAGCGCCGGGGCGCACAGCTCGGTGATGTGATAGATGAGCGTCTGCCCGACTACCCCGGACACGACACTGCTCGTATCCAGCACGATGAAGTCGGCGCCTTGCCTCGCCTCCTCGACCAAGGTCGCAGTGGCAACCACGTGCGGGAGCACCACCCCCTGGGGCTGTATGGACCCGACAAATCGAACCGAGTCGGCGCGCGAAAGGTCTTTCAGGTCGGCCTCGGATCGGACCCAGCGGAGCCCCACGCAGGCCGGCGGACCCGTGGTGGATGCGGCAACGTCGGAGTCGACGTATGCGACGGAACGGCCGGCAAGCAGTGCGTCGCGCAGGAGGAGGCGAGCCATCGTAGTCTTCCCGGTGTTGGCGGCGCCCATGACCATGACGACACCGCGTTCGCCGACAACGCGCTCCCGCAATGACGCGTACGGCTCGGTCTGCTCCACGAAGCCTCCTGTGAGATCCCTACAACCGGATTCTATGACGACCCGGCGCCATTCCGATCACGCGTGATCGAGATCACGTTCGATCCGGATCATGTTCGGAGCTGTGGAGTCGCCTACCGAAGCGCCGGACGCGGGGGCGCTGGTGGCTGGGGCCGGAGCGATCGGAACTCCACACCGCAAACGGCGCCATCGTGATTTGTGCCAGCGCGAGCAGCACAGTGTCGTAATTGACCCGCCACCCGGCGAAGTCTCGCCACGCCTGATCGCGGTCTGTCTTGAGCGGCAGGCTTGCGGCCGCCATCTGGTCCCAAGCAGCATCGAACTCCGCTCGGCTGATCGAGATCGGGTCGTCGGGGGCGGGATCGGCATCGAATTCGATCCCGAAGAAGTCCGCCAGCCGGCGCAGGGCAAGAAAGCCGGAGCGAATGCAGACGCCGGCGGGCCCGATACGAATCCCTTCGAGGCAGGACATGTACAGGGCAGCAGTGTCGAGGACGGTACCGGAAGCCGTGACCCACGATCGCTGCGGCTGGGGCGAGCGAAAGAACGGCAGGATGGGGAAAGTCGTGTGCGACTCCTCCAGCTCCGCAAACCAGCGCTCCCAATCCAGCCAGGTGCCGTCGATGTCATCCAGCCAACCGATGCGGTGGTGACGTAGCAGCATCTCGACCGCACTTGGAGGATCCCCGGCACGGACTTCGAGCATTGCTACTTGTGCCTCTCTGCGCGAGAACACCGAGTAGATCGACGGCAGGAAAGTGATCATGAGAGCCACGAGGATGAGTCCCCATCCAGCCTCGGTAAACGCCAGTAGCCGCTCGGCAGCCGTCTCCTTGGAGACGAAACCCAGCGTTGTCAGCGAAGACCCGCTCAGTGCCATCGCTTGCGCAAAGGATTCCGTGTCGATCGCCCAGAACATGAGGGCGTAGGCCAATCCGATGAGGAGCAGCCAGACCAGCGGCAGGGCCAGCAGGCTGATGGGGGCATAGAGCGCCATCACCCGATCGCGCCTGACAAAGTCATCGGTGCGACGAATTGCCAACTCGAACACCCGGCGCAGGAAGCTGAAGACCCAACGACTTATCGCAACCTGCGCGCTGCGGGGCAGCACCGTCGTCCGGATGGCGGACAGAACCGTCCACAGGGCGAGCCCGACTCCGGCACCGAATACGAGAACTCTCACTGCGATCACGACGCAACCGTACAAGCTCGGAGCCGCGGTCGCAGCCGACCCGGCGCTACCGCTCTACGCCGGCACGCGGCAATAGGGCCGGGATGACAACAAGAGCGGTGACGGCCGCCGTGCTCATCGCCACCCACATGATCATGGAAACCTGGGGATGGACCTTCAGCGGCGACAGCCACAGCGCGGAGAGGGCCAGCGCAATGCCGAGGGCATTGGCAACGATGGGACGGCCGGCGCGATCGATTGCGCGGTAGACGTATCCGGGGCCGTCGCGCCTGGCGAAGTCGATCGCCGCGATGAAGTGAATGGAGTAGTCGATGCCGACGCCGATGACGATGCCGGAGATCACCGCGGTGAGCAGATTCAGCTGGATCCCGGAAACAGCGACAAACCCGAGCATGACCATGATCGTCAGAGCGATCGGAACCAGCGACACCAGCGTCTCGCGGAGCCGACGGTACGCAAGCAGCAGCATTACCGTCACCATGATGAACGCCACCGCAAGCGACACCACCTGGGCACGCAGCACTAGTCGGGCTATCTCGTCCCAGACGACGGGCATCCCGGTGAGCGCGCGGATCTCCGGGGTCGCTGCGGCGTAATCGAGCCAACTTCGCAGGTCATCGGTCGTGAAGCCCGCCGGGAGCAACATGAAGCGTATGCCGTCCTCGCTGACCAGGTCTCCGACGGGAAGCTCGACCCGGCCGCCCAGGACGGCCTCCAACTGCTCGGGGGGAAGGGTGGCCGCGAGATCGGGCAGCGAGAAGACTTGGCGTACCCCCGGCAGTGCCTCGAGGCCATCCGAGACTACCGCCAGTTGCTCCAGCTGGCCGACACCGGCGGCAGGATCAAATACGAACTCGCCCATCAGCGGGGTGGCTCCCCCGAATAGCTCCTCGGTGCGCTGAAAGGCGACACGTACGGGGTCATCGTCCTTGAAGAAGAACAGCTGGTCGGGATTGACGTCGAGGCGGGGAAGAGTGACCGCCGCGAACGCCAGCAGGCCCAACGCGATCACAATGGCGGGGGTCCGAGTCCGCACCAATCTCTTCAGTCCGGTGGTGACTCGCGGACCCAGCAGCGCCTGATGGTGCCGGGGCTCGATATCCGTCCGACTCAGCAACGCCGGCAGCGAGAAGAAGGAGATGATGCCGGCGAAGGTGATACCGATCGCCGTGAACAGCCCCAGCTGCTGGATCGGGTGAACACCCGTGGCTACTAGGGAGAGGAACCCGGCAGCCGTACTGATCGTGGTGAGAATCATCGGGACCCCGACATGTGACAGAGCAGAGCTCACGCGAGCAACCGGATCTGGGTTCTCAGCCTCTTCCTGGAAGTGAGAGACGAAGTGGAGCCCATCAGCGGACCCCATGACTATGACGAAGATGGGGACGATCACGGTGACTATGTCGATCTCGTTGCCCAGACCGAAGATGAGCCCAAATGTCCAAATGGCGCCGAGGGCAGCGGGGATGAGCGCCATCACGCTGAGCCTGCGGTCACCAATGGTGGCGAAGAAGGTCCCCACCAGCAGAATGATTACAACCGGAGGGATGAACAGCAGAAACAGCGACAGCAGGTCGATGACCGAGGCAAACACGACCGGGTTTCCGGAGAATGTCAGCTCCAGGCCGTCGGGCGGAACGACATCGTCGACCCGCCGCGCCACCGAAAGTGTGTCGCCTTCGGGGTTCACCATCATCAGCGCATGCCGCTCGTCTTCACTGAGCAGCAGCGCCTTAACCGGGCTCTGTTCGAGCAGTTGCGCGACGGCATCATCCGGAGCCAGCAAGATCATCGATGCCGTCAGAGAACCACCGGTGATCGGGTTCGTCTCGGGGACTATCGATGCGATCGCGGTGACCCCGTCGATGCCTGCAATTTCGTCGCGCAAGCGAACGAGTGCAGCCAACGATTCCTTGTCACGAAACGTTGAACCGTCCTCGAGCGACACCAGAACGTTGATGGGATCCCCTGCCCGATACTTCTCCTGAAGGTTCTTGAAGGTTTCGCCCGTTTCGTTGCCTTCGAGCACGAAGGAAGCAACGTCGCCGTTGAAGTCCATGCGTAGCAGCATGAGTAGGGCCAGCAGTGTGATGACACCGGTGAGAGCAAGAATGCGGTGCGAGTGCTTGACGATGATGCGAGCAACGCGGTCCAAGTCCACCTCCAGCGTGGAGGTTAGCCAGGGACATCGCTCGTTCAGCTGCCTGCCGCCACCACCTCTTGCAGCCAAGCGGCGAACATTGCAGCCGCCCGATTTGCATTGGCGCCTTCGGCGGCGGCCATGTCCGCGAGCAGCCGTTCGGGGTCGATGCCTTCCGACCGCAACTTGTCCCTGCCGTATCGCTCGACCCAGTTCCGGGCGATTTCCGGCGAGGCCTCCGGATGTGCCTGCACCCCCACGGCTGAGCCCAATCGGAAGGCGTGCGGGTAGCGACTGCTCGTCGCCAGTACCTCCACCCCGGGAGGCGGCTCCCAAGTGTCACCGTGGAAGGAGAGCACTGCGTTCGCCAGCGGCGCGATGACAGCGTCCTCGATACCGCTCGGCGCAACCCACAGCGGACCGAACTCGACCTCGTGTGAATCCGCTTTGAAGGCGGAGCCGCCCAGGGCGGCGGCGAGCAATTGACATCCGAGGCAGATGCCGAGGATCGGGATATCTCGAGCCACGGCCCGTCGCAGCAGCTCCTTCTCCGGAGCAAGGAATGCGTACTGGTCCTCTTCGTAAGCACCCATGACTCCGCCCAACGAGACCAGCCCGCGCACATCGTCTAGATCGGGAAGCGGCTGACCGAGATCGAGACGAACAACGACGCTGGGCAGCTCGGCCTCGTCAATGGCGTCGGCCAGGTAACCAGGAGGTACCTCGTCGTTGTGTTGCAGTATCGCGATCGGCTTCATGAGTCGAAGTTAGCCACATCAGACCTGGTCGGCGGAAAGCCGACTCGACCTGAAAACCTGCTCACAACGGCTTCAGTCGGAAGCGGCGAGAGCCCGCCGTGCAAGCACATGCCACATATGCCACCCGTATCGACATCCGACTCGGATATCGGCATAACTCAGGAGACTCCTAGTCTCCCCTCGATGGAATCCTCGAGCCGGATCTCCGGCCCGCTGCGGGCGGCGATCATCCTGTTTGGCATCTTGGCGGCGACGGCCGCCGGGGCCTTGGCGTTGTTCACGATCGGCGAGACGTACGCAGTCGTCACTGCCGCCACAATTCTGGTGACTTCGCTCGTGATTGCGTTTACGGCATCGCTGCTGCTCGGACGAATGGTGCTCGCGGTCCTCATCGTGGCCTTCGCCGGGTCCCTCACGATCGGAGCATTCGGGGCAATCCAGATCGTCGCCGCTCTGGCCGGAGATCAATCAGGTCCGGTCGAGCCGCCGAATCCCGATGCGCTGGCGAGCGCAGAGCACAAGATCGACCAGTCCGCCGACGACAATACGTTCCGGGTCGAACTCAGCGAGGGTGAACTGAATGCCGTACTCCAGGATGCACTCGCAGAGGTAGACACACCGTTCTCGCGAATCACCCTCGACATCCTCAACACGGTGTCCGAGCCTGCCCTGGTCGGCTTCAGGGGCGAGTTCAAGAACGGACGCCTTGCGGTGGAAGGCGAGCTGACGGCCCAGACAGTCGGGGGCCAGATGCAGGTGGAGCTGCTCGAAGCCGACGTTGGGATGTTCACCATGCCGGGGGTTGCCCGCGACGCCGTGGAAGACATGATCGGCCGGGTCGCAGACCTCAACAGAGCACTTGCCGAGGAGGGAGCCGATATGCAGAGCGTCGTCATTGGAGACGATGTGATCACCGTAACCGGAGTAACCAGCGATGGGGAAATCATCGACGCCGGTGTGTTGCTGGCCTCGTTTGGCAACCTGGGAAACCTCGAGATCCCCCAGGTTGATGCGCTTCCGTACGCCCCGGGGGTTGACTCCACCGAAGCCGGCGGCGACGTCTACTACGTGGCACTCGGTGACTCGCTCGCAGCGTCGGTCGGTGTGGAAGGCTTCGCCGACGGATACGTGTCCCAAGTGCATCACGAGCTGAGCTTGACCGACGGAATACCCTACGGACTGCGCAACTTCGGCAGAACCGGAGAGACCTCAGGCACAATGCTGCTCGGTAGTCAGCTCGAAGATGCGATTGCGTTCGGCAAGACCGCACAGGTCCGCTATGTCACGATCGACATTGGGGCCAACGATCTTCTCGGTCACCTAGCTTCTGCCGACTGTAGCGAGGACATCGACTCGGATGCTTGCCGGGTTCGCATCGACGCGTCGCTACGTGCGTACGCGGACAATTTGCCTCTGATCTTCTCCGAAATCGAAGACTCCTTCTCCGACGCAACGGTCGTTTTCCTGCTGGCATACAACCCATTCAGTCTGGGCTTTGAAGATCAGGTCCGATTCGAAGCGCGTAGCAACGAGGTCCTGGAATCGTTGAACTCCATCGCAACCGGGGCAGCAGAGGAGTTCGAGTTCCTGGTCGCCGACGGCTATGCGCCGATGCGAGGAACCGCCACTGCAACGACCCACATGACCGACACTCCGCCGGATATCCATCCCAACGAGATGGGATACGACGTTCTGACCGCCGCGGTGCTCGACGCCCTGAGTTAGCCCCGGGAGCAGTCCGGAGAAAGCGGGAACCCTGCGGCGCTCCTGATGCATCAGAAGAGGGACAAGCCAGAACGACCGGGGGTCGACATGAGACGCTTGACCATCGCAATCGCGGCACTCATAGTGCTCGCCGCAGCTTGCACCTCGACATCGGAATCGGCAACGACTACCTCGATCGGGACGACCGCAACCCGGCCGCCGATCGAAGCAGTTCCAGTTTCGTACGGGCTTCAGACATTTGACGCATGCGACGACTTCCTCGACTACGTGAAGAGCCACGCGGTCGATCTGGTAGGCCCGTACGGCTTCGAGTTCGGTTACTACGGGCCGTGGTTCCGGGGTGGCTTCGCCGACGACGCCGCGGTCTTGGAAGAGGCAGCGGCCGGGGATGGCAGCGAGGAGCCGGTTCCGGCAACCGCCGCTCCCGGGCTGCAACAAGGCGTCGACTACTCAGGAACGAATATTCAGGAGCTCGGTGTCGATGAGCCCGACATCATCAAGACCGACGGCACAAAGATCGTGGTCACCAGCGGCAACGTGCTCTACGTTGTCGATGTGACCGGCGAGGAGCCGCGCCTCGCCGGTCAGGTCAATCTCGAGATGGGCTGGGCATCGGATCTGCTCATCTCGGGCGATCGTGTGCTGGTGATGGGTCACGGCGACAGCTACCCCGCGCCGCTCGTGGAGACCGGCATGACGTCCGAGGCGGTGCCTGAGGTCTGGTACCCCACCCCGATCGCAACGCTGATGGAAGTCGACATCTCCAACATCGACGACCCCCAGATCGAGCGCACGCTGTTCATCGACGGCAGCAAGGTCAGTGCACGAATGGTGGGTGGCTCGGCGCGGATCGTTGTCAGCTCAATGCCGACCGGTCTCGAGTTCCGCTACCCGGAGACGGGCGGTCTCAAAGCCGAGCGTGAAGCCACGGAGTACAACCGCCAGGTGGTCTTGGACTCGACGGTCGACAACTGGGTTCCCTACTACGTGCTCGAAGACGGCTCCGGTCGGGTCATCCGGGAAGGTTCCCTGCTCGACTGCACGAGTGCCCACCACCCCGAGGAGTTCTCCGGCCTCGAGATGCTCAGCGTGCTGTCCGTGGACCTGGACAACAGTCTCAGCATCGACGACGCCGTCGGCGTGATGGCCGCCGGGAATATCGTCTACTCATCGACCGACGCCATGTACATCGCCTCTGCGGCTTGGCAGAACTGGCAGGTGTTCGACGAATCCGACGCCGCGGAGGCAATGGACCGCTATACGACCGACATCCACAAGTTCGACATCTCAGACCCGAGGAGCACGGAGTACGTCGCCACCGGACGGGTCGAGGGATTCATGCTGAGCCAGTGGTCGATGTCGGAGTACGACGGACACCTCCGGGTGGCCACGACCTCACAGCCCGACTGGTGGTGGGGCTCCGAGCGCAGCTCCGAGAGCTTCGTGACGGTGCTCGAGCAGCAGGGTGGCGAACTGGTCGGGGTCGGCAAGGTCGGCGGCCTGGGAAAGGGTGAGCGCATCTACTCGGTGCGTTTCATCGACGACATCGGCTACGTGGTCACCTTCCGGCAGACCGATCCGCTCTACACGATCGACTTGTCCGAACCGACAGATCCGACGGTGGTCGGCGAGCTGAAGATCCTCGGCTACTCGGCATACCTGCATCCGGTCGGTGACGGCCTGCTGCTCGGCATCGGCCAGGACGCAACCGAAGAGGGACGTACGCTGGGTAGCCAGATCTCGCTGTTTGATGTGAGCGATCTGGCCGACCCGAAGCGGATCCACAATTACACGCTCAGCGATGGCTATTCGAGCGTCGAATACGACCATCGCGCCTTCCTCCACTGGCCGCAGACCGGCCTGACCGTGATCCCGATCCAGCAGTGGAGCTGGGACGAGGACAGCGGGGAGGAGAGCGGATTCTCCGGAGCCATCGCCGTCGAGGCAACCCGTGACGGGATCAAGGAGGTCGGACGGATCACCCACGGCGTCGATAAGGAAGCCGAGGAGTACTGGTGGGCACCGGCGATCGAGCGATCGCTGGTCGTCGGTGACAGTCTCTACACCTACTCCTACGACGGGATCCTACAAAGCGATCTCGAGACGGTCGAAGCCGGCACCTATCTCAGCTTCTGGGGTTCATGAGCGATGCAATCGCTTGGAAGTATGAGGAAATGACACCCTGAACAGTTGAGAACTCGAGGGGCCTCTCTCCACGGAGGGGCCCCTCTTCACGTCCTTGCGCAGCTCACGGCACAGATGAGCCGCGGGTTACCCGGGAACGGGTTGGAGGGGCGCCTGGCCCGGCCCCTGCCAGAATGCGCCGCATGACGAAGAGGTCGCAGCCCGGCTGGTGGGGAGGGAGGGGTCACATCGTCTTCACCATTGTCGTGTTTGTCACGCTGGCCTCTCTCGACAATGCCGCCCTGGCCACCATCCCGTCGATGGTGCTGCCGATAACCGAGGCGCTCGACACCTCCGAAGCCGCGATAGGATTCCTCACCGCAACCGTGATCCTGGTCACGGCAATCAGCGCGGTTGGGTGGGGCTACTGGGGCGATAGGTCGGATCGGAAACGCCTCCTCTTCTGGGGTACGCTGGTCTGGGCGGCCGGAGCCGGACTTTCATCGACGGCGTCGGTCTTCTGGCAGCTCTTTGTGTGGCAACTGGTCACCGCAGTCGGCCTCGGGGTCATCGCTTCGGTGGGCTTCTCCGTAATCAGCGACTTCGTGTCCCCCCGGCGACGTGGCCTGGCGATGAGCTTCTGGGGGCTCTCTCAAGGTATCGGCGGAATCGTCGGCGGCTTGCTCGCCAGCCAGATCGGCGCAGACGACTTCTCTCGTGCGTTACAGGTAATCGCCGTGCTGGGGGTGCTGACTGCGGCCCTGTACCTATTCACCTACAACCCGCCGCGAGGTTTACGGGAACCGGCTCTTGCTGAACTGCACGAAAGCGGAGCCGACTACGAATATCGAATCGAACCCCAGCAGATCCCGGAGCTGTTCCGGCGACGCACCAACATCTGGCTGATCATTCAGGGATTGAGCGCCCAGGTGGCCTACGGTTCGATCATCTGGGTGCCGTTGCTCTATCAGGAGAAGGTGATTGCCGCCGGATATGACTCGGCGACCGCCACCAAGGTGGGCGGGATCTTCGCAGCCGTCTTCCAAATCGGCGGCATCTTCTCGATCCTCGCAGGCCACATCGGGGACCGGATGCAGCGCCGCTCCTTGAGCGGTCGGGCAATAGTGTCCACCGTCGGGATCCTGGGGGCAATCCCTTTCTTCCTGATCTTCTTCTTCATCCCGCTGCGGGGCCTCGACGTGACCAACGGTGCCGGCACCGCCACCTTGATTCCAGAGGTATTCCGCAACCTCGTCACCAACCCGTGGGCTGCCGGAGCGTTCCTCTCCGCGCTGCTTGCCGTTGCCTTCACCGGAGCAGACTCACCGAACTGGTTCGCCCTCATCTCCGACGTCAACCTCCCCGAACACAGGGGCACGATCTTTGGACTCGCCAACTTCTCCAATGGTGTCGGGCGCGCTGCCGGCAACGGCTTGACCGGAGCCGTCGCCGGAGCTTTCGAGACCGCCTTCCCTCCTCCTCTCAACTGGGCGGTTGGACTGAGTGTCTTTCAGATCTTCTTCTTGCCCACCGGGTATTGCTACTACCGCGCCGCCGGCAGTTCCCCCGGGGATATCGGCGAGGTGAAGCGCATTTTGAGCAAGCGCGCCGCAGAAACCCACGGCAGTGAACGGCCGGATCGGTAGGCCTTCGAAAGAAACCGACCGGGAGGAGGCTATGGCACGCAAGCTACTGTTTTGCTCAGTGCTCCCGGGCCGATCATGTCCTCAGCCCCCGGGGTCGCTTTCAGCGATGTCAACGAGGAGTCGAGGCTGCTCCGCTCGGCGGTGTTGTGGGATGGATCGCCTCGTCATTCTGGTGTCACACCGCTCGATACGGTCACGACGGTGGTCGTGCCGCCGGCGCTCGGCGTTATTGCCCCGGTACTGCGCTCACCCGTTCCCGCCGGGTGCTCTGAGTCGACCGAAAGTGGACGACGCCGACCACGACCGGTGGTGCTAGATGCACAAATGGGCTGAAGGACTCATAAAGGACCGGGCCTTCTCCGGCCGATAAGCCGGGAGGAGGTCCGCTCAGTGGCATCGCAATTCGTCTTCTTCACCATCGCCGTCGTTGCGGCCGTTGCGATGTTGTTGCGCTGGTTCGGCGAATCCGTAGGCCACAGTCGACGGCTTCGCATGGTTCCGTACCGCATCCACGTCAACGGCATCCGGGGAAAGTCCACCGTTACCCGCCTCATCGCAGGAATGCTGCGGGAGGCCGATCTGGTCACGGTTGGCAAATCAACTGGGAGTTTCGCAGCCGTCATCGACCCCAAGGGCGAGGATCGGCCCCTGCACCGCACCGGCTCGCCGACCATCCTCGAACAGATAAACGTGGTGAAGGACTGGGTCACCCCGTTTGTCGACGCCATCGTCATGGAGTGCATGGCGGTCAACCCGCGCTATCAGAAAGTCAGTGAGGAGCGCATCATCCGCTCGACCATCGGAGTCATCACCAATGTACGTGAGGACCACCAGGACGTGATGGGCGAGACGCTGCCGGAGATCGCCCGGTCGCTGATGTCGAGTTGCCCCAAGAACGGCATCCTCGTCACCGCCGAGCAGAATCCAGAGATTCTCGACATCATGTTCCACGAGGCCCGCAAGCGCGGCACCAGCCTGATCGTTGCCGATGCAAGCAAGGTCCGCCCTGAGGAGGTGGCTGCATTCGACTACATCTCGTTCGAGGAGAATATCGCGATCGTTCTGGCCATGGCTGAGTTGCTCGGTATTCCCCGCCCCGTGGCAATGGCAGGTATGGCAAAGGCACCTCCTGATCCCGGCGTGCTGCGCATCGAGCGGTACAAGGTGGCCGGCAAGAATCTGACATGGGCCAATCTGTTTGCCGTCAACGACCGCGAGTCGATGATCGCCGCCGCCGAGAAGCTGAAGCCCTACATCGGAGAACACACGACGTCGGTAGGGATCTTGAACAACCGGACGGATCGGCAGCGGCGAGCTCTCCAATTCGCCGATATTGCCGTCAACGACCTGAGCTTCGATCGGCTGGTCACCTTCGGAGACTATGAGGATTTGGTGACGAACGTCCTGCGCCGCAACGGCTACCCGACCAAGCACATCATCAACCTGGGCGAGCGGCGCAACCCGACCATCGAGCAAATCATCCAGGAGGTCGTGGCCAACATGCCTTCGAGAGATGTGCTTCTAGTCGGTTTCGTCAACATCCACACCCACCAAGCGGAGATGATGCTGGAGTACTTCGAGAAGGTCGCGCAGAAAGACGAGCGTAGAGGGAAGAAGCACCTCGTCGCGGTGGCGTGATGACGGGCAGGTCACCTCCTCGTGCATGACTATCTCTTCGACATCAACACCGTGCGGTTTGCGTTCATCGTCGGTGTTCTCGCTTCGGTGTTCATCTACGAGCGCCACCACATAACGTCGGGCAGCATCGTCGTGCCCGGCTATGTGGCCGTCTTCGTGCTGCAGCCGCTGGTGCTGCTGGTGACCTTTCTCAATGCGCTGTTTTCCTATTGGCTGGTGAACCGGGTGCTGGTGAAACGTTTCCTACTCGATGGGCGCAATAAGTTCTCGATGGTGATGATTGTCTCGGCGACGGTACAGGTGATGCTTCTCAAGGTCAGCCCGGAGACGCCGTACCTGTGGGAGTCGAGCATCCCGCTACTCGTCGGCGTCGGCTACCTGGTACCGGCCCTCATCGCCCACGACTTTGCCCGGCAAGGGATCAAGCTGACGATGCGGGCGGTCGGCATGGCTTCGGCACTGGTTGCAGTGCCCATGACGCTGGCGATCATGTTCTTCCCGGAGGCGCAGGCGGGAGCCCGGCTGTCCGGCTTCGGTGTGTTGGCTTTTCCCCCGGAGTGGATCCCTTTCGCGGTTCTGCTTTCCGCAGCAGCCGCCTGGGCACTGCAGCACAACTACGGGTTCCGCTCCGGCGGATATGTCGGTGCCGCGTACCTTGCCATGCTCACAACCAGTCCAATCAATCTGATATTTCTGGCTGCCATCGGCATTGCTGCGTGGCTGCTGGTGACCAGGGTCTTCATGCGAACGATGATCGTATTCGGCCGCCGCAAGTTTGCCCTGATGATGGTGAGCGCCAGCATCATCTCGTGGGCCGGCCTATGGGCATCCACCGCGATATTGAACATCACCGCAGTCTCCTACGAATCACTGGCCAGCGTGGCGCTTACGCCTCTCTTCGTACCCGGCCTGGTTGCCAACGACGTGGAACGGTCATCGCCTTTCCACGTGGTGTCCGGACTGGTGTACTCACTGAGCTTTGTGCTGACGGCCACGTGGGTCGCAGTTGCGATCGCCACCGGCTCCTACGTAGGTTGGATCTCCCACCCGATAACAGTCGTAGTAGCCGTGATCAGTGGACTGATCATCTTCGGCAGCCAGTTTGTGCTGCTCGCCAAGTATGCCTGGAGGGAGACGCTCGGACGGCTGCTGGCACCGTCACCGGCACGCAGCTAACGAACATCGACCGCGACGAGGCCTGCACGCTGCAGTTCCCGGCGTGCCGCCCGGGCACCCGGGAACTGCCGACGAACCTGCCGGCCGGGTTTCGCGCTCACTTCCACACCGGCTGGCTGACACCTTCGATCACGATCCATGGTCCGCCGCTGCCGTCGAGCGCAACAGCGAGTATTCGATCCTCGCTGTCACAAACCCAGGCGTAGTTCTCATCAGCGGTGATCCCGAACTCAAAGAATGCGTAGTTACGGGGCCCGGTGACATCGATGAGAGTGGTTTCTCCGCCCGACCCGTCGTGGACCAACGTTGCGCGCCCATCTTTGGAACGGGCCCGCAGCGCATCGGGGAACGGAGGAGGTCGGATATCACCCTCGACGAACTCGCCCCATTCGAGTACTTCGCCGGTGGCAGGGTCGATCACCGAGACGTACTCCCGGCCGTTGCCCGAGTGGATCCGGAGGTTGCCCTCGGAATCCCAGCCCTCGAGATGGAGCCAGTCATCGCAATAGACCTCTCCCAACTCACCGGTAGCAACGTCGACGACGTGCACACAGTCGTCTGGTCCATACTCGACGAAAGCAAGCGAGCCCTCGATCGTTGGCGCCTCTTGTGCATACAGGCTGGGGAATTCGGGAGCAGAGGTTATGCCAAACAGCAGGACCACCGCGACCACGACGACTACAACGATTCCGGCTGCACCAAGCCACAGTTTGGATTGACGCGTCATCCTCGATGTCGCCGTCATAGCGCCTCCCGGTGACGGCCAAACCAGATGGCAAGGCCGATGATCAGCATCCCGGTGACGAAGATCCCGAACATGCCGCCGAATGTCTCACCAAAGAAGTGGAACATCGCTTGCGGCACGAACCAGAAGATCCCGATACCGCCGAGGATGATGGCAAGCCTATCCCTCATCATCACCCCGGCAGTGGCGAACAGCGCGGCGGTTGCCAGGCCGAGGAAGATACCGAAGGTATCAGTCTCCCCCTCGATAGCCGCTATCTGGGCACCGTACAGCATCGCAATCGCACCGAGCACAATCCCGACGCTGAAGGGCTGCAGAATGCCGGACCGGCTGACGAGAAGCCATGTCAATCCGACGCCCCAGGCTACGAATCCGTAGACGAAGAACTCGGGTTCGGGCCCCAGGCTGATCGCCGACATGATCGTGGTCATGGCTGCACCGAACAGCACCAAGTGCTGAGCCACCGACGGCTGCCGGCGCAACATCAGACCGCCGACAACAACCCCGATGGCGCCAATCAGCGTCCAGGTCGTCTGAGGGCTGTAGCTGAGGATCGGATCGAAGACGATGAAGAGAGCGCCACCACCGGCCAGGACGCTACCTGCCCACAGCACAGAGGACAGCCGGCGGAACGCCGGCTCGATCGTGTCGAGCAGAGTGGCCCCGGATGCGAACAGCACAATGCCCAGGGCACCGAACAGACCTGCCTGCGCCCAGTCGGACAAATTTTCCCAGAACTCGGACACCAGGAACATCACCGCCCAAATGGCAAGAGCGGCTCCGACGTAGCCGAGGATCTCGGTGATTATCGGAATTCGCCCTTCCTCCACGTCGGGCAGCTCCGGCGGCGGCTCGGGCTGCAGCACCGAATGCCGCATCAACTCGGCCTGCTCGCTGGTGATGATCCCGTCGCCGATCCACCGTTCTAGCTGACGATTGAGATCGATCATGGTTCCTCCTTTCTCCATCATCGTCTCTCCCCAGGGCCGGCGGCGACAGGGGGTTTCACCCCCAATGAGACCTGGGGGTGTAGACGACGCAAACGACAGCAGCAGCCCATTAACCTCAGCCGTCATGCCTGGCTTACTTGCTTTTCACGCCCATCCCGATGATGAAGTCACCTCGACCGGGGGCACACTCGCCCACTACGCCGCCGCAGGCGAACAGGTCGTCGTGGTCACCGCTACCGACGGAGCCGAAGGGGAGGTGCACAACTACGACAACCCGGAAGAGATCAAAGGACGATTGCCCGCAGTTCGCGCGGAAGAACTCGCGGCCGCGCTCGAGATTCTGGGAGTCGAGCAATACGAGTTCCTCGGCTATCGCGACTCGGGGATGATGGGCGAGCCTTCCAACAAACATCCGGACTGCTTCTGGCAGGCGGATTTCGACGAGGCCGTCGGTCGCATGGTCAAGCTGATCCGCCACTACCAGCCGGAGGTCATGACCATCTACGACCCATTTGGCGGCTACGGCCACCCGGACCACATCCAGGTTCATCGGGTAGGGCTGGCCGCCTTCTACGCAGCCCGAGATCTGGGCCGCTATCCATTGGGGGACGGCGAGGCCGAGTGGGCTCCCGCCAAGCTCTACTGGACGGCTTGGCCTCGTTCCCGGGTACGAGCCTTTGCCGACGCTCGCCTCGAACAGGGCACGATTGACCATTCCACCCACGAACGGATGGCAGCAGCAGGTTTCCCCGACGACCAGGTGACGGCATGGATCGACGTTCGCAGCCGCTGGAAGCAGAAGGAAGCGGCCTGGAAGGCCCACCGCAGCCAGATACCCGAGGACTGGTTCCTGCTGAATGTTCCCGATTCGGTCGAGGAGGAGATCCTGGGACGGGAGGCGTTCGCCCGCATAGCTTCCTCGGTCGCCTGCAAAGAGCTCGAAGACGACCTCTTCGCCGGTCTCCGCTGAGGAATCGTGCAATCTCAGCACCGCTAGCCTGAGGAAATCGGCAACGACCCAGGGGATTGCGATGGATATTGCCTCGATCGACGAATTCGACGTAGCGGGTAAGCGAGTGTTGTTGCGGGTGGACATCAACTCGCCGTTGGATCCGGAGACAAAACGGATCAGCAACGAGAATCGCCTCAACAAGAGTATCCCGACAATCGCCGATCTCGCCGCCGCCGGGGCCCGGCTGGTGATCATCGCCCATCAAGGTGACGTGCTCGACTACCACAACCTCATCACAACTGAGGAGCACGCCGACAAACTCAGCGAGAAGCTGGGCCGTCCCGTCGCATTCATCGACGACGTAGCCGGACCGGCGGCCCGGGCTCGGATCACCGAGCTGCAGGACGGTGAGATCCTGCTCCTCGACAACATCCGCATCTACGGCGAGGAGCTGAGTAGTTTCGAGCTGGCGGTGAAGCAGACACCGGCGGAGATGACCCAGACCTATCTGGTTCGCCACCTTGCCCCATTGTTCGACCTCTACGTCAACGATGCTTTTGCCGCAGCCCACCGCAATGCGCCATCGATGGTGGCGTTCCAGGAGCTGCTTCCCTCAGCCGGCGGAAGGCTGTTGATCCGTGAGGTCGAGATGCTGCAATCCGTTGCGGTCGACCCGAAGCGGCCCTGCGTGTTCGCTCTCGGCGGCCTGAAGATCAGCGACGCCTTCTCGATGATGAGCCAGGTGCTGAGCCAGGGCACCGCCGATCTCGTCATCACCAGCGGAGTCACCGGAGAGATCATGCTGCTCGCCTCCGGCCACAGCCTGGGCAGCGGGTCGGAGAATTTCATCAGCGACCGGGGCTTGGAGACCTTCGTGCCAATCGCCAAGGACTATCTGGAGCGCTTCCCCGGGCAGATTCTGACGCCGACCGATGTTGCCATCGACGACGCAGGGCGTCACGAGCTACCGGTGACCGCTCTGCCCGTTGATGATCTGATCATCGACATCGGCGAGGAGACGATCGCACGTTACGAGGAGATCCTTGCGGGCGCCCAAACGATTTTTGTCAACGGACCTCCCGGAATCTACGAGCGGGAGGAGGGTGCTGAGGGAACCCGGAGGCTGTGGAATGCGGTGGCGGCTTCATCCGGGACGACTGTGATCGGCGGCGGCGATACAGTCGCCAGCGCCGCCGCCTTCGTCGACCTGGACGACATTTCCTACGTAAGCACCGGAGGCGGGGCGCTGGTGCGCTACTTGAGCGGTGCCGAACTGCCGCTGCTCAAGGCGATGCGGCGGCGGGACGGCTGAGGCCTGCTTTCGACGGGTGGCGGCTGTGACGCGAGACATGCCGAGCGCCTCCCCAAGATCGCTCCAAACCAGATTCACAGTCGACGCCCGACCGCCTATGCCGTTCCCGTCGAGCCAAGTCGTCTCAGGCTGCAGCCTCGACGATCCGCTTCAAGTTGTAGGACTCCTCTGCCAGGTGGGTCCGCAGTTGCCTCACGCGCTTGCGGAAGAGTCGCTCGGTGAACAGTCCGTAGCGATAGGCGATCCGCGCAGTGAAATAGCACCCACCCGCAGGATCAGGCTCGATCTCGAAAGCGCCCCCCGGAAGCAACAGACCGATCGATCGACCGATGCGGTAGGCGTAGCGACAAGGCGGATCGAATTCGATGAGCTCGAGAAGTAGTTCCTCCTCGTGATCCCCAATCAGCTCGACCGTGCGCATGACCGAACCGACCCGATTCGGCGGACCGGCCAGCCACTCGGCAAGGACGTGATCCGGATGCCAGTCCCGGTAGTTGTCGACTAGATGGCACAGCCATCCCCAGACTTCGAGCGGGGACGCATCGATGTGAACAGTGTCCTCCAGGTAGCGCATGTGCACCCCCTTCCACTATTTCCATTGTCCTCCGCCGGCGGTTGATTTGGGAAGGGGATTTTCACCTTCCGCGGCGCGCCTGGAACATTGCGCCAGCGCGAAAACTGCGTCTGTGTCGCGAAACAAAACCAGTCTCCGAGCTTGCCTGGTCCCCCATAGAGCCAGTAGAAATGGGGCCTTCTTCCCCAGGTCGCCGGCCGTGGCTGCGCGTAGCGAATGACTCTTGCGTAGTTACAACGGTGTAACTATGATTGACTTCCCCTGCGCAACATATGGGGTTCACATGCCGCAGTGGCCCACAATATGTTGTGGTTGTTAGTAGATCTGTGGATAAGTACACGTCTGGTTGGCGTGGCGGGAAGGGTGACAACATGGGCCAAGGACTGACCATTGAGCGGAGGTTCACCACCGGGGGCCAGGATGTCTACGACACGGTGGAGTGGAGTAGTAGGGATTCCCGGATCACCAATCCCGACGGATCGATAGTCTTTGAGATGCTGGGGGCAGAGATCCCGGCACAATGGTCACAGGTGGCCGCCGACATCATGGTCTCCAAGTACTTCAGGAAGGCCGGCGTCCCCCAGTACGACGAAGCAGGCAATGTAATCCTCGACGAGGACGGCAACCCGGTTACCGGTTCCGAGACGTCGGCCCGCCAGGTCATCGAGCGCCTCTCCTCAACGTGGCGGTGGTGGGGCGAAACTCATGGCTACTTCGCCACCGAGGATGATGCCGCGGCCTTCGAGGACGAGCTTGCGTACATGCTGCTGCACCAGATGGCGGCTCCCAACTCGCCCCAGTGGTTCAACACCGGGCTGGCGCACCAGTACGGGATCAAGGGCACCGAACAGGGCTTCTGGTTCGTGGATCCCGAGACAGAAGAGCCGACCCTCTCTGAGGACGCATACAGCCGCCCTGCCCCGCACGCCTGTTTCATCAACTCGATCGACGACGATCTCGTCAACGAGGGCGGCATCATGGATCTGTGGGTCCGGGAAGCGCGCCTGTTCAAGATGGGTGCCGGCTCGGGAGCCAACTTCTCCAACCTGCGTGCCGAAGGCGAGCCGCTCTCGGGTGGGGGCAAGTCGTCGGGGCTGATGTCGTTCCTCAAGGTCGGTGACCGCGCCGCCGGTGCCATCAAGTCGGGCGGCACCACCCGGCGCGCCGCCAAGATGGTCATCGTCGACATCGACCACCCCGACATCGAGGCCTTCATCAACTGGAAGGCCGAGGAGGAAAGGAAGGTACGGGCGCTGGTGGCCGGCGGCTACTCCCCGGACTTCAACGGCGAGGCATACGCCACCGTGTCCGGCCAGAACTCCAACAACTCGGTCCGGCTGTCGAACGCCTTTCTCAGGGCCGTTGTGAAGGATGAGGACTGGGATCTGCTGGCGCGCACCGACGGTTCCGTCATGAAGACCGTGCGAGCTCGTGACTTATGGGACAAGATCGCCGACGCTGCCTGGCAATCGGCCGACCCGGGTCTTCAATTCCATGGAACCATCAACGAATGGCACACCTGCCCCACCGAGGTCGAGATCCGCGCTTCCAACCCCTGCTCGGAATACATGTTCCTCGACAACACCGCATGCAATCTGGCCAGCCTCAACCTGGGCAAGTTCTACAACGACCACACCGGCGCCTTCGACCTAACCGGCTACCAGCACGCCGTCCGGCTGTGGACGGTGGTGCTCGAGATATCGG
>JARFRN010000235.1 GCA_029287195.1 Acidimicrobiia bacterium
TGTATAAGAGACAGTCCGGGTGGAGCTTCAGCAGCCGGCCCAGGGCAGCCCGTCGCGAGGTAGCCCAGGTTCCGTCGGGGGAAGCGCCGAACGCAGTTTCGGGTAAGTCGGCGACGACTTCCCGGTCGAGATCGTCGAGCCGGTCGGTCACTGCCGACGGCCAAGGGCGACCATCGCTGGGCGGTGGTTGCCGATTGTCGGCGTCGAAGTTCCATCGTCCGCCGGCGGGTTCGTCTCCATCCATCAGATAGCCGAGCCGGCGCCGCTGCCATCGATAGAAATCTTCCATCACGAGCCGCTTGCGCCCTTGCACCCATTCGGCGAAGTCCTCGTAGTGACACAAGAACTGATTCGACCGGACGACCTCGACACCGAGGTCGGGCAATTGATTTGCCATGGAATACGACATTGGTTCCATCGCCACGACGCGGTCGGGCTCAAACTGGGCGCAATGCAGGCTCAAACCTTCGGCGAAACTCGGAGCTACTCGGTAGTCGACGTCGAAACCGGCCCGGCGCAGCTCCGCCGCAAACCGTCGCATGGCTGCGAGCACGAGGTGAAGGCGCTGCCGGTGGTACGGCTTGGACGCAATCTTGGTCCGGCTCTCCACCATCAAGACGCGAGTATCGGACGGAGCACGATCGGCCAAGCTCGCGATATGTCGGTTGAGTTGGTCGCCGAGAACCCAGATGGTATCCATGGGGCCCGATCCTACGGCTCAACCGAGCTGCGAGCCGGCGATGAGCAGAACGAGAAGACCCCGGACGCTCCACAGCAAGGTCCGGATCCAGTTGGTCGCTACCAAGCGCCCGATCAGATCGGAATCGAAACCCAAAGAGAGACTTCGATGCATGGGCACATGGAGGAAGAGCGTGGTTAGCCATAGCGCTGCGATCAGCACCAGACCCACCAGCAGCCAGACTTGATCCACCCCGCTTGGGGGACGGACAACCAGCCACAGCGCGGTCACTGCCTCGAGAGGCATCAGCACACCAACCAGCCAACCGGTACGGCGGGTGTGTTGCGCCTCGTAGCGAGTGAACGCCCGGCGATCAACCTCGGCAAACAACGGGTAATGGATGATCTGCACAAACCAGATGAGCCCTATCAGCGCCCAAGTTGCGGCCAGATGCACGAGTAGCAGAGACGGCACTTGCTAGCGCGCCCGCACCGATCCGAGGCCGCCGTCGATACCGATCACCTGGCCGGTCACCCAGCTTTGCACGGGATCGAGCAGCCAGCCGATGGCGGAGGCAACGTCGTCCGGCTCGCCGAGGCGGCCGAGTGCATGCAGGGCCAGCGAAGCTTGCTCTGCCTGCGGGCTAGACGTGAGCCGTTCGGTGAGCTTGGTGCGCACCAGGCCGGGAGCGACTGCGTTGACGCGCACACCCTGCCGCGCATAGCTGGCCGCTGCCGACCGAGTCAGGCCGATGACGCCTCCCTTGGCTGCCGCAATCGCTTCGTGATTGGCCAAGCCGGTTTGAGCGGCTGCCGAGGAAACCAACACGATCGAGCCGCCGCCGGCCCGCATCGCTTTGGCACCGGCCTTGACCGCAGCGAAGGCGGAGGTGAGGTTGGTGGCGATCGTGTCGTTCCACTCGTCGTCGGTGGTGATATGCGCCGGTTTCAGCAGCAGTGATCCGACACAGTTGGCGATACCGTCGATACGTCCGTAGGTATCGACAGCGCTATTGACTGCCTCGGACACCTCTCCGGTGACTGTTGCGTCGAGTTCATAGGACACGCCGCCGGTCTCGTCGGCAACCGTCTGCAACCCAGACCCCGACCGCCCGGCCACGATCAGCCTGGCACCCTGCGAAGCCAAGATGCGGGCGGTCGCCGATCCAATCCCACCACCGGCACCGAGTATGAGGAAGACTCGATCTCTCATTGCAAACTCCTATCTCTATGAGTACGGAGCCGGGAACGGTTTGGCTTAAACCAACGTGACAACCGGCTACGAACCTTTTGCTGATGACCACGTCTACCCACCCACTTCATGCCCCTCACCAGATCGACCGTCCCGTAATGCTCCAGGGATGGAAGAAGATTGCCTATGCCCACTGGCCGGTGCCGGTGACCGAGGTGCAGTCCCGCCTCCCCGAAGGTTTGTTGGTCGATACTTTCGACGGATCGGCGTGGGTGGGCCTGGTCGCCTTCCACATGGAGCGAATTCGCTTCCCCGGGACACCAGCGATCCCCTACTTCGGGACCTTCCCCGAGACCAACGTGCGCACTTACGTAACGGACCTGGACGGCCGCCCAGGAGTGTGGTTCGATTCGCTCGACGTAACCCGGATGCTCCCGGTTATCGTCGCCCGTACCAGCTATCGGTTGCCCTACATGTGGTCCCAGATGTCGATATCGGATAGCAGGCAAAGCATCACCTACCGAGCACAGCGGAGATGGCCGACAGCCCGCGGCGCATCCAGCATCATGACGATTCATCGTGGTAGGCCGATCGGATCCGTAGATCCGTTGGAGGCTTTTCTGACTGCCCGCTGGGGTCTCTACACGCAGCTCGGATCGAAGCTGGCTTTCGCTCCGGTCGAGCACGAACCGTGGCCGTTGGAGCAAGCCTCGCTCGAGTATCTGCACGACGACTTCGTTGCTGCGGCCGGATACGATGTGCCGGGTGTTTCCCCGGTGGTCCACTATTCCGAAGGGGTCGATGTGCGCATTGGTCTCCCCAGACGAGTAGGCCGCTGATGCCCGAGGGACACACCATCCGGCGCTATGCCGACCGACACCGCAAAGTTCTTGCCGGGAAAGAGGTTGCGACCAGCTCACCGCAAGGAAGGTTCACCGCCGGTGCAGCCCGCCTCAACGGAAGAGAATTGCTCGACGTCGACGCCCACGGCAAGCACCTGTTCTATCGGTGGCATCGCGCCGAAACGCTCCACGTTCACCTCGGCCTCTACGGCAAGTTCCGGCTCTTCCGCTCCGAGCCGCCACCGCCCACGCCCGGTACCAGGTTGGCGCTGTCCACCGCCGACGCGACCATCTACCTGGCGGGACCGACCGTGTGCGAGTTGATTGTGCCGTCGCAGGAGGAGGCAATCCTGGCTCGACTGGGGCCGGACCCGCTGAAAGCCGACACCGCCGGCAACACCGCCGAAGCCTTTGCGGCCAACCTGAGCCGACGTCGCATCCCGATTGGGGCGGCGATCTTGGACCAGAGCGTTATCGCCGGTATCGGTAACATCTATCGGGCCGAAGGCTTGTTTCTCACCCGCGTCCACCCGAAGACGCCCGCCAACGAGGTACCGCCGGAGAAGGTCGGGGAATTGTGGGACAAGAGCGTCGAACTGCTGAAGCGTGGCGTGGCGGAAGGCCGGATTGCGACGCTACCCCGTGTCCCGCTGGGTAAGACCGAGGAGACGGATCGTCTCTACGTGTACAACCGGGAACGTTTCCCGTGCCGCGTCTGCGGTGGCCCGATCTCCACAGGCGAAATGGCTGCCCGCAGCATCTGGTGGTGCGACACCTGCCAATCGGCGTAGCGATATTGCCCCGACATCGGCCGGGCGGCCGCTGCGCCGCCGCTCGACGGCTACCGTGCCCATTCGGAGGTACAGCTTGAACATCTTCGGGGCGATCGGAGTCGCAGCGGCCGGGTATCTGATCGGCTCCATCTCGTTTGCCCGAATCGTCGCCGGCAGGGTCCTTCCCGAGGCCGATCTGAGTTCTACGTCGCTCACGTGGGGTGAAGACGACACGGGATTCGTTTCCGACAACGTGAGTGCAACAACAATCCGCCACGAGGCTGGGACCCGCTGGGGATGCCTGACAGGGACGTTCGATATTCTCAAGGCCGCCATCCCCGTAGCCATTCTTCACTTCGGGTTCCCGGACCAACCGTACGACGTGATCTACGGAATTGCTGTAACGGCCGGCCACAATCTTCCCCTCTACTACCGCTTTCAGGGCGGCAGAGGCACCTCCACGATATTGGGGGCACTGCTGATCCTCGACCCGCTCGCGATACCCGTGACCATCCTGCTCGGATATGCCATCGGGCTGTTCATCTTCAAGGATGTGCTGCTCGCCCATCACGCAGGATGGATCGTGATCCTGCCCTTCTGGTTCGCGGCTTGGCAGAAATGGGACCTGGTGGTCTTTGCGCTCGGGGTCAATTTCTTCCGATGGATCGTGAGCGCCGATGAGCTGAAGGGGTACTGGCAGCTTCGCAAGAGTGGGGAACTACGGACCAGGGAGTTCCACGAGGCAATCGAGCAGAGCCATATCGGCTACATCCACAAGTACGTCCGCAAGTGGGGCTGGCTCAAATACGACTACATGAACGACGAGGCCTGAGCCGGAAATCAGCCGGGAATCCCATCCACGATGAGCTGCGCATAGTCAAATCCGCGGAGTTCGGTCCGAACGAACCGCTCGGCAAGCAGAACCTCACCGATGGCGCCGGCGAGCAATAGGCCCGCCGCAGCCCGCTCCCCCAACCTGCTGCCCAGAATGGCAGCCGTCGCCAGGCCGGCCGCCCGCAGACGATGCAGCTCGCGGCGCCGTAGTGCTGCAGACCGTCCCTGCTCCAGCAGTTCTCCAAGCCGGACTCTCGCCGCCCCACGGTCGGCACTGCCTGCTGAATCGAGTCGTGACTGCTCCGATAGCTCGATGGTTGCCACGAGCCCGGCGTGATCGGAGTAGCGCCCGAGCGATTCATCAAAATCCCTGCGCACTGCAACCGGCCTGACCTCCCGATTGACAAAGCAATAGTCGATGCGCTCGTCGCCGTGGTGACCAACCCCAAGGTACGGGTTGTCGGCGAGCACCGTCGCCTGGCGTGTGTCGAGGAATGCGGCTGCATCCACCAATCCGGTCAATCCGATGAAACACTCGTACTCGGAAGCGCCCTCCCGCATGTTGAAGTCACCCACTGCGACCACCGGGCCGTCGAGGCCCGAGAGATCGCCTATCAGTCCGGCAACTCGAGCGCCACGAATTCCAAGGTATTCGTCGGGTTCACCCGGCGGTGAATACCGCGCATGGAGGTGAGTGACCACGAGCGCAATGGACCCGCCATCTTTGCCCAGACGGGCAACCACGTAGCCCTTGTGGCCGTAGTAGTCGGCGTGCCGGACACGCTACGGCAGGCCGGCAACCGCATACTCATGGAACTCGACAGACAGCGCTTCCGAACGAGATAGAGCCATGAGGCCACCGGCGGCACGGCCACTCGGCCACAGCGAGCTGTACCCAGCGACGGCCCCGGCCGCCACCAGAGCCGACTCGGCCCGCGGTGTCCACACTTCCTGCAGTGCCAGCACGTCCAGATCCAGAGCGGCGGCTCGCTCCACTATGGCTCGCATTCGCTCCTCGACGCGGGGAGCAACCAGCGGCAGAGCCCACACGTTCAGCGTCCCGACACGGAAGCTGGTCGCCATGGAACGACGCTACCACCCGGCTCCTCGGCTGGGTCAATCCGCCAGACGAGGTTCGTCGATCACCACTGTTCCCGCGTAACCATCCACGGTCGCGGTTGCCCCATCCGGAATCTGCATGGCCGCGGCGACCGAAACCACACAAGGAATCCGGTACTCCCTGGCGACAATGCTGCTGTGTGACAGCATGCCTCCGGCGGCGGCAACCACTGCACCGGCCTTGGCGAAGAGCGGGGTCCATGCCACGTCGCTGTACGGAATCGCAATGACGTCCCCTGCCTCTACCTTGGAGAAGTCGTCGGAGCCGGCAACAACCCGCACCATCCCGCGATGATGACCCCGCGAGGTCGGGATGCCGACCAGCGCCCCGGAGACAAGCTCGACGGAGGTTGGAACGAAATCATCTCCGTAAATCACCTCGGGCATGACCAAGTCGTGCACCGCTTCGATCTCGGCCTTGCGGACGTCGACCAACTCACCCGGCAGCGCCTCGGCCGTCTGTCCGAGCAAGGCCGCCCTGACCTCGTTCAAGTAGAGGAACATGACGTCTTCGGCCTGATCGAGCACTCCTCGGTCCACCAGGCGACGCCCGATCTCTAGGAAGTACCGACGAAACAGACCGTATCCATAGGTGTAGGTGAAGCTCACATTCTCCCGATGAGCCATGAATTGCTGAGTTCGTTTGCGGAGCGTGCGCACCAACGGGCGGGCCAGCACCCCGATTCGCTCCTCTGCTTGCCGCCAGTCGAGCCGCGCAGTGTCTCCGTGCAATGCCGAGTGATCGAGAGCCATGGCAAGGACCGCCTCAGGGGTTTCCCGCCAGGTGGCAACTGAGAAGTCGTTGCCGCTGGCCGAGAGATGGCCGAATCGCTCGATGAACTCTTCGAAGTGAGTGCGGACGGGTTCGGGGAGTGCCGCCGGACCGTTGCGTGAGACGGCTGCCAGTGCTGCTTCATCGAGCTGCGCAGCAGCATTCCGTAGCTCTTCGAGGTGCACATTCGGATTGACGTCGGCAAGATCGACCGCGTCACCGATGTCGACGATCTCAGGGTCCAGGCCCGCCTTGAGCAAACGCTTGCGCAACAGCGTGTTGTAGAGGTTGGCAAGCAGCGGAGTAACGATGTTGGCATAGGCGGACCGCACCCCGAGGTGGGACAGTGCCCCAATGTCACTGAGAAGAGCGGAGTCGGATCGCGCACCCAGATCAGCGGACTCGAACTTGCCGTAGGCCAGCCGCAAGGAGGCGACCTCCCCCGGCAGCTTCTTCCCGTAGCTTGCCTTCTCTGCTGCAACGCGCAGCATCCGGGGAAGTAACCGCATCGTCTTGGCAGTCGGATTGAACGATGGCTGTTCAGAGCCCGCCGGCAACCCCAGAAGCAGCTCGAGCGAATCCCGCGGCATGCCCAGCAACTCGAAGATGTCGCCAATCGCCCCCATGTTGAAGTAGGACCGATAGGCAAAAGCCTTGGCCAGATCTTCCGGCCGGATATCGTTCGGCCCGATACCCTCGGTGAATAGATCGACCCAAGCGCGATTCACCATCGGCACGTTTACCGACCAAACCAGGGGCTTGATGATTCCGGGCATCACCTCCCGTGAGATCCGATTCGAATAGATGGCGATCTCATCGAGTCCTGTGATCGGCCGCAGCTGCACCCACCACAGCGTTTCGCCATCCCACACCCACTCGAGATCAACGGGCGCTCCGTAATCGGCAGCGATTCTTCTGGTATCGGCGACCAGCCGATCGAGTACCTCTTGGGAGAGCAGCTCTGTTTCCGGTCTCTCCAGCCAGCTTCCCCACCGATGAATCCACCGGTCGGGAGTCACCCCCTCTCCAACGAGCCGATCTCCCCTTCCGGCGACGGCCTCGACGACCACCTCGTTGAGACCGGTCATCGGATTCCGCGAGAAGGCGACACCGGAGACGACCGGCTTGACCATCGGCTGCACGATGACCGTGATGGCGATGCTGTTAGCGACATCCAGCCGCTTGCGATAGGCGGCAACTCGGTCCGATCCGGCAGACTGCCGCACCCGCTGTACCGCGGCGAATACGTCTGCAGTCGGGACGTCGAGTTCGCTGCCGAATTGACCGGCGTAGGAAGCAATCCGCCCATCCTCGACGTTCGCCGACGATCGCACTGCGTAGACCTCGTCGCCGGCGAGGTGGCCGACCGCCTTGCGCAGCTCAGTCGTGCCGATTCCGGGCCGCACCACCCACGTCGTCGGTACCGGTTCTTGGTGTTCGATCAGCCAGGCCAGATTGGCGGCTTTGCCGCCTACACCCTCGAGATTGCTGCTGAGACGCTCTATGGGTCTCTCTCCTTACTCTCTCTTCTACAGCCTCGTTTCGGATCAGTTCCGTAGTCAGGATGACAGCACGGCGCCTATCGTGGGGAACCCGACTACGGACATGGCTTCTTTTAGGGGATGCATATGGGAGACAAGGTTGCAGTTCTCCTCTGCGGCTACGGCGAAGTGGAGGAGTACGATGAATTTGCCGACTACAACGAGCGATCCTTCAGACTGCTGGTCTCCAAGTCGATCAAGTTTCCCGATTTCTCCATCCCGTTCCTGTCCCGCCGTCTCGAGCGCGCTCAGAGGAAAGAATGGCACGCCGCCAATCACTACCACTCCCCGCACAACGACATCTTCGAGCGACAGCGGATGGGCATCGAGAAGGAGCTGCGGGAGACGTACGGGGACGACGTCGCGGTCTTCAAGACCTTCAACTTCGTCCCTCCTTATCTCCCAGAGCAAGTGCTGCGCGAGATCCGCGCCCAGGGATTCGAGAAGCTGGTTGTGTATCCCTGGCTGGTCGTCGACTCCGTGTTCACCAGCGGGCTGGCGCTCGAGCAGATCAACAAGGCGATCGCATCCGATCCGTCATGGATCAAAGACATGAGGTATCTGCCCTCGTTCTGGGATAGGCAGGCATTTCAGCAACGGCTCACCGATCAGATCGAGGAGGGGATTCGACCGCTCCTAGAACGCTACGCCCCGATTCAGATCGGGGTTGTGCTGTGCCTCCACGGCTGTCCGCTCGAGAGCAAAGGTTACGAGACGGGCGTCCGCGACAGCGAGGCACTCTTCTACGCGCTCCAAGAGAAGCTGATCGGGAAGTATCCGCTGATCACCCCCGGTTGGATGAATCACCCGGTACCGGGAAAATGGACGACTCCCGATGTCGATCAGGCTGCCAAGAACCTGATGACTCTCGGCGCCAAGGCCCTTTTGTTCGCTCCTATCGGATTTGTGACCGAGAATCACGAGACCCAGCTCGACATCGGATACACGATCGACAAGGTGAAGGATCAGGTCGAATGCGTCCATCTGCCCACGCTGAACGATGATGCGGAGCTGCTGCGCATGGGTGCCGGCTGGATCGAGCCGCTAATAGAGGAACTGCGTGAGGCATGAGGTTTGCGGTGGTCACAGCAGCTTGCCCCGCAACCGAGAACTTCTCAATCCCAGCAAACCGGGACCGGCCACAATCGATGTAGCGGTCGGAAAGCGAGGCTGCCGTTTCACAACGGCGCGGGCCACGCGATCCGGGCTCGACGACCAGCGCTTGCCTTGTTGGGGCATTCTCGCCACCTATTCCAGCGAGCCGTCTGTCGAGAAGGTCGCAGTCTGTCGCTGCATCTCCCGGATCCAGACACGTGCGTACCGATCGAGCCGACCGAAACGTTTCCTCCACCGATGATGGACAAGGTCGAAATCCAACTCCACCCGGGGAATGCCGGCTTCAGGAGCGGCATCCCCCGGCTCTGTGACTGGTTCCGGTTACGCCGTGACAGCCCATCGACGGTGTTGGGCTGCTGGTAGCCGCCGACGTCTCCCTGCCGACCGTGTTCGGCGGCCACCTGCCGGTGGCATGGACACCAACGCGGCAATTGATGACCCACGTCTGCGGCAGTCCAGAACCAGGATGGCCGGGCTGCAGATTCACCACCCTCTGCTTCGGCGGCGGATCCCTTGAATGGGACGGCGAGGTCTGCGCCGGCACCGGTCGACTGGTGGCGCAGTCCCCTCCAGCCTGCCCTACTTCCCGCCGGCTCTCGGCTCAACGCAAAGCGGTCGACAGCGCCCCTCTGGGTTGACGGCCCAACACGGCACCATCTATCATCGATTATCAATTAGAGGGGCACGGTACGACTGCGGGAAGGACGGACGTGTGAGGACCAGCACGGGTACTCAGCTCGATGTCGGCAGCCCGGCTAGTTTGCATCGAGGCCACATCTGATGCTCGACTTCATCAGCGACTCGCTTGTGATCGGGCTCACAGAACACGCACCCCTCGTCCTCGCCTCCATCGGCTTCGCCCTTCTCTACCGCCTCACCGGCCTCATCAACGTTGCATACTCAGAAACGGTCACGCTCGGCGCCTACTTCGGGATGTGGATCAACACGAGCTTCGGGTTCAATTTCTACGCCACCCTGATACCGGCAGGTCTCATCGCCGGCCTTCTCAGCGTAGGAACATACTTTGCGGTCTTCCGACCGGCCAAGAAGCTGAACGTGGGCGCTCTGGAAATGATCATCATCTCGTTCGGACTGTCGATCTTCCTGCGTCACGGACTCCAGTTCATCTGGGGATACCCGGTCAGGTTCTACGACGTGCCCCCGCCGGACACGTTCCGGATCTTGGGCACAGGCGTCTCATCGTTCCGACTACTGGCCTTGATCAGTGTCGGCGTGCTGGCCCTCATCCTCTACTGGTTCATCCAGCGTTCATCGTTCGGGCTACGAATACGAGCACTGGCGAGCGATGAAGATTTGGCCCAGGCCAGTGGCATTCGGCCGCTGTTCGTTACGGTGCTCATCTGGTTCATCGCCGGTGTCGCCGGCGGCCTGGCCGGGGCCTTCTACGGCGTGGGCTCGTCGGTAGCTCCCCTGCTCGGCTGGCGTCAGTTCCTCTTCATCCTGTTAGTCGTGCTCGTCGGCGGTAGTCGCGGGCTCGGCGGTGTGATCATCACTGGAATTGCGACTGGTGTCGCCCTGGCGGCAATGTCACTCCAGTTCGGTCAGGTGCTCTATGCCCAGCTAGCGCTGATCACGGCGTTCGTGGTGATCCTGAAGTGGCGCAGCAGGCGGGTCGCGGAAACGGCGAAGGTGTAAAGATGAACCTCGACTGGTTAGACGCGTTCCTGATCTCGGGCTTGTTCTCGGTCGTCATCATCATCGGATTGGGTCTGCTCCTCCACCTCCAACTGGGGCTCGCCCGCATCGCCAACTTCGGTGTCGTCGGTTTCTTTGGCATCGGCATGTATGCCTTTGGCGTGATGTTCGTCAAGGTGGATTGGCCGTTCAGTGAGGTTTGGGCGTTCTTCATCTCCCTGGCGTTCGGCACCCTAGTTGCCGGCCTGTCGGGCCTGCTCGTCGGCTGGCTCATCGCCGACCTCGACGAGGACGGCGTCTTGGTGGGGACACTCGGTTTCGCCACCGCTGTCTTGATCCTGGCCACGACCGAACAGGATCTGACGGGCGGGGCCCTCGGACTCGGGGGGCTGAAGTTCCCCTATGACATAGGATCGGTGAAGGCCAACGAGTTTCTCTGGCTGATCATCGTCACGACCGTTGTCGCGTTGATCCTCCTATACGTGGGCCGGGTCCATCGCTCGCCATACGGCAGGTTGCTCATTGCGGTAGGCGCCAACGAACCGCTGGCCCGCAGTCTGGGCAAGCCGGCCTTCCGCACCAAGCTCTGGCTCTTTGCCGTCGGCTCGGCGGGCATGGGTCTGCTCGGAGCGCTGTTCGGAGTCATGGTACGGTTCCTCGACATCTCGAATCTCGGAATCGATGTCACCCTGGCCGCGATGGTGGCGCTGGTGCTCGGCGGCACGGCCCGGGTCTGGGGAGCCGTGATCGGCGGATTCCTCACGATCGGGCTGTTCGAGATCGTGGTGCAGTCTTACATCCCGTTTCCCCAGGGCTGGTATGGGCAGGCGATACCGGTGGTACGCCAGATGGTGTTCGGCGCCACCTTGATAGTCGTTCTCCTCTTCCGTCCCCTGGGCATCCTCGGTGACATGCGTAGAGACAAACTGATGCGGAGCATGCATGGTGGCTGAAGCCAAAGAGCAACAACCGCCCGCGGCTCGCCCTCAGATCAAGGTCGAGAAGGCGGTGAAGAGCTTCTCCGGACGCGTGGTCGTCGACATCGACGAACTGGTGCTGGGCGATCAGCCGATCGAGGGCCTGATCGGGCCCAACGGAGCCGGAAAGACGACCCTGATGCGGATGATCATGCATTCGACTCCGCTCGACCAGGGCACCGTGACCCTCTATCCGTCGGGCATCAACGGAGAAGGCATCGTCCTGTCTGCGCTACCGACTCACCGCATGGCGCGCCACGGCGTCGTCAAGAGCAATCAGGTCATCATGGACTTCGACAAGCTCACGATCCTGGACTCACTCCTCCTGGCCGTAGCGCAGCACAAGTACGAGCAGCCGCAGCGGATCTTCGACGAGAAGCGTGTCTACGACGAGAGTGCGGCGCGGATCCATGAGTATCTCGAGTTCTTCGCCTTCGGGGATCCCACCCAGTTCGCCGGCTCGGCCGGGGAGAAAAAGCTGCTCGACATCGTGCGCTGCCTGCTGCTCGAGCCCAGGTTCCTGCTGCTCGACGAACCTACCGCCGGCCTACCCGAGGAACTCACCGAAAAGGTCATGCAGCTGATTCGGGATCTGGCGGCTACCGGTACAGCAGTTGTGATAGTAGAACATGATCTGAGCGTCATCTGGAACCTCAGTAACGAGGTGCACTTCATGGCCGAGGGCAATGTGGTCATGCGGGGTAGCCCGCAGGAGATCCGCAAGAACAAGACGGTCATCGAGAAGTATCTGGGAGAAGGACATGTCTGAGGCGAACGGCTCAGCCATGCTCGAGGTCCACGGGCTCCGCAGCGGCTATCACGGCGTCGAGGTCCTCAAAGGCATCGACCTCGATGTCGGTGCCGAGGTATTCGCAGTGTTAGGAGCCAACGGCGCCGGGAAGACGACCTTGCTGGCCACCCTGGCCCGCCTGATACCGTTGATGGCAGGGACCATCCACTTCCACGGCGAGGATGTAACGAGGTTGCCTGCCTTCGAAACCGCAGCCCGCGGTATCGGATACGTACCCCAGGAGAAGGGTGTCTTTCCAGAACTCACCGTATCCGAGAACCTGACTATCGGCGGCATGATCGGGAGACGCTCTCGGGAGGACCGCATCGCCGAAGTATTCGAGCTCTTTCCCGACCTCGCGGCGCTACAAGGCCAACTGGCCGGAACCCTCAGCGGGGGCGAGTCGCGCATGGTCGCCTGTTGTCGGGCGTTGATGCAGGATCCGCAGCTGCTGCTGCTCGACGAGCCAACCGCGGGCCTTTCTCCCCTTTATGTTGACATGTTCTTCGAGAAAATCACCGAAATCCACCAGACCAAAGGAGTCAGCATCATCCTGGCCGAGCAGAACGCCACCAAGGCGCTCGAGGTCGCCGACCAGGTCATGGTGCTGAGCCTCGGAGAAGCGTTTGCTGTGATGGACGCTGCACAGCTGACGACCGACCAGCTCAAGGAGGGCTACAGGATCTAGTACGCCGGGCAACCGGCGAGGAAGCGACGCAACGGGAGAAGACATATGAGGAAATTGAGAAGACTCTTACCACTGCTGGCCGTGATCTTTGCGTTTGCGCTGATCGCGGCAGCCTGCGGTGATGACGACAGCGGCGACGCGGCGGATACGACTGCCGCCCCTGCCGAGACCACGGCGGCACCGGCCGAGACCACGGCGGCACCGGCTGAGACGACGGCAGCACCTGCAGCCGCCGAGCCGGTGAACGTCTGCGAGCTTGCCTACTTCACAGGCGAGTTCGCCGCGTATGGGCCGTCGCTAACGGCAGATGTCCGCTTCCCGATCGAGCAGGTGATCAACCTCGATCCCCCGCTCGGTCGCACCTGGAACCTCATTTCCGAGGATATAGGAACACCGGGTGAGGCGCAGGCGGCACGCACCTGCGTCGAGCAACACGCTGCAGAGATCGTTGTCAGCCAGGCGCACGGCTACCGCACCTACCGTGACTTCATGCTGGAGTGGATTGCCGAGAACGACTGGCCGCTCGGGCCGACGGTCCACGGCGGCACCATTCCGGGCAACCTCGGTGGCGTGGGTTCGGAGCCGCTGTTCCGGGCCCAGGGTCTGGATGAGGCACTCGGCGCAGGCGGTGTGTTCTATGCAGAGACCCAGGGTGTCGAGAAGATCGTCGTCTTTGCGACCCAGGTCGAGGGCTTCCAGCTCGCAGCCGGTGCTGCGGAGAAGGCGGCCGAGGCGGTGGGCATCGAGGTGCTGGCTCGCATCGACGTTCCCGCCGAGCAGCCGTCGTATCGTGCCGAAGCCGAGAGGATCGTCGAGTTGGCGCCCGACGCAGTCATCGTCCAGGCAGGCTCCGTCGAGTCCGGTACGCTGATCAAGCAGGCCGCGGAAGCGGGCTTGTCGCTCTACTGGATCGGTGAGACCGGGTGGATCCAGCCCGAGTTCATCGGAACACTGGGTGTCGACCCGATCGCCACCCAGAAGGGCATCGGTTACGTGGCGTTCTCCTACAACGACGGCACTCCCGCCTGGGAGTTCTACCAGCCGCTGTGGGACGACACGCCCGGATACGGCGACGAGTTCGGTCCGGCTACGGACCAGTATCACTTCTCGACCTACGATTTGATGACGCATACGGCGCTCGCCGTCGAGTACGCCGGTAGTTATGCAGCCAGCGCCTGGGCGCCTGCGATGTTTGCAGTCGGCGATCCCCCGGGGACCGTTTGCTACAACTATCCGGAGTGCCTGGCGCTGATCCGTGCCGGGGAAGATATCGACTACGAGGGTGTAACCGGCGACGGTAGCTACACCGCGGGCGGCGTTAACACGTTGCTCAATTCGTACACGCCGTTCAACACCGACGGCACCGTTGGTGAAGCAGTCATCCTCGACACTGCGAGAGCGCTCGAGATCATCGACGAGATCAAGGTCGAGGCGGAGTGCGCAAGCCCCAATCCGGCGGGGACCGATCCGGCATCACCGGAGTGCACCTGGTAAGGCAAGAAGAGACGAGAAAGGACCGGGATGGTGGCAGCGGCAACGCTGCCACCATCGCGTTCATTGACGAGCGACACACATCTCGTCGATAATGAGTCCAGGCGTTGGAACGTTCCAAGGAGATCTCATGGCGTCGTATCGGATAGCCCTCATCCCCGGTGACGGTGTAGGTGCGGAAATCACGGAAGAAGCGGTTCGGGTCCTCGATGCCGCGGGCGACATCCACGGATTCGAGGTTGCCACCGACAGCTTCGACTGGTCGTGCGATCGCTATCTCGATGTCGGAGCGATGATGCCGGGCGACGCTCTGGAAACCCTGGCGGAATTCGACTCGATATTCCTCGGCTGCATCGGCGACGCCGCCAAGGTGGCCGATGATGTCTCCCTGCAGATGCTGCTCACGATTCGCAAGGGATTCGACCAATACGTCAACCTGCGACCGATCAAGCTGTATCCCGGGGTGGCCACCCCCATAGCCACGGCGTCTCCGGAGACGGTGGACATACTCGTCATCAGGGAGAACACCGAGGGCGAGTACTCCAGCAATGGAGGTTTCTTCAAGCGGGGTACCCCGGATGCCGTGGCGCTGCAAACCGGAGTCTTCACCTGGAAAGGCTGCGAACGCGCCATCAGGTACGGATTCGAAATGGCCCGGAAGAGAAACAAGCTGGGCGGATCACCCGCCGGACGAGTGACCAACTGCACCAAGTCCAATGCCCTGAACTACTCGATGGTGTTCTGGGATGAGGTCTACGACCACGTGGCAACCGACTACCCCGATATCGAAACCGACATGGCCCTCGTCGATGCCTTGACCATGTGGTTCGTGAAGAACCCAGAATGGTTCGACGTTGTGGTTGCCTCCAATCTCTTCGGCGATATCATTACCGATCTCGGAGCAATGCTGCAGGGCGGTATGGGGTTCGCGGCCGGGGGCAACGTCAACCCGGAGCGCACCTTCCCGTCGATGTTCGAGCCAATCCACGGATCGGCCCCGAAGTACACCGGCAAGCGGGTCGTGAACCCGATCGCAACGGTTGAGGCGGTTCGGATGATGCTGGAGCACCTCGGCGAGGTCGAGGCGGCCGAACACGTCGGGTCCGCCATTGCGGCAACACTGGGGGCCGGCGAGGTGCGCACCAAGGATATGGGCGGATCGGACAGAACACACGAGATGGGAGCGGCTGTGGTCGCTGCTATGCGAGCGAGCGCCTAGGAGCGCAGCATGCCGAAGCTCCCCAACGATAGGCCCGGAGCCGAGGACGCTATTCAAACTGCTCGCAGCCTGTTCTTGCGCGACGACAACTACTACGGGTGTGCCGAGGCTGCAATGGCGGCGCTCCGTACTATCTACGACCTACCCGAGCCGGCTGATTCGTCGGCGGCGATGGTTCTCAACGGTGGCGTCGCCTACAGCGGCGGTGTCTGCGGAGCAATATCCGGCGCCGCGCTTGCGGTTGGCGAACTAGCCGGCCGCCGGATCCCCGATCACCGCGAAGCCAAGCGAACCGCCCGCCGTCTCATTCAGCTGGTCATGGCCGAGTTCGAGCAGGAGTTCGGCAGCCAGAACTGCTCCGACCTGATCGATTACGAAATCTCGATTCCGGACCAGCACGATGCCTTCATCGAATCGGGTGTCTGGCGCAATACGTGTATGAAACAGATCGAATTCTCCGTGACACGGCTTCACGCCCTGTCAGATGAGCAGATCTGGGCCGAGACTGTGGCGGCTCTGGAGGACACGTGACCAGCCGGATGGAGGCCAGGAAATGGCCGTCGCCGAGGCCGAGACGGCACGTTCAGTCCACCTTGACCGGCCTCCCGGAGCCAGGCTATCCTGAATACTCGATAATCGATCATCTGGCCGCCGGCGCGGCCGGCCGGGCTATGGGAGGCGTCGAGTGGAACTCAAGGCCGTAACGAAAGAGGAAGCCCGGGTGTACCACCTTCCCGGTCGCGACTGGCTGCATTACATCGGACCGGAAATCAACGGAGCGAAAAACATAACCGTTGGATATTCCGAATTCCCTGCCGGTTCGGCGCCAGAAGGGCACGTCCACCCCACCCAGGAGGAAGTGATCTACATCATTTCCGGCGAAGGCGAACTGGTCACGCCACAAGGTACCGCGGTGCTCGAGCCGGGAACCGTCGTTTACATCCCCATCGGGCTACACCACCAGACTGTTGCCAAAGGCACGGAGCCGCTGACGATGGTCACATCATTCTCTCCCCCGGTTGTTCCGGGATCATACGAAGACGACTAATCGGCCAGAAGAGGGAGGACCTTCCATGACCCAAGCAGCGAAGACGTACACCCCCGAGGACATGGCGGAATTCGCCCGTCAAGCTAGGGTGCGAATCCTCGAGGCGGTGAAGCACGCCGGTGGAGGGCATGTGGGCGGTCCCTATTCGGCGGCCGATATGCTTGCCGCTCTGTACTTCGGGGTGATGAACATCCGCCCGGAGGACCCCGATTGGCCGGATCGGGATCGTTTCGTCCTCTCCAAGGGCCACAGCGCAATCGCGCTGTACACGATGCTGGCGCTGCGGGGCTACTTCCCGGTCGAGGAGTTGCTCACCTTCGACGGCATCAACTCCCGGTTGCAGGGCCACCCCGACATGACGGCCACCCCCGGGGTCGACATGTCCTCGGGATCGCTCGGTCTCGGGTTTGCCGCCGCCCTGGGAATCGCGCTGGGTGCGCGGGCAGAGGGCCGCGACTTCACGACTTATGTGATGCTCGGTGATGGAGAGTGCAATGAGGGTGTGGTCTGGGAAGGCGCCCACGTAGCGGCTCGCTACGGCTTGGACAACATCATTGCGATTGTCGACCACAACAAGCTGCAGCAGTTCGGCTGGACTGGGGCGAGCGTGGAAGAGCGGATCACCCCCTATACCGAGAACCAACTCGCCGACCGGTGGCGGGCGTTCGGCTGGCACGTCATTGAAGTCGACGGCCACGATATTCCTGCGTTCCTCGACGCCATGGAGGAAGCCGGAGGTGTCGAGGGCAAGCCTGTTGCGGTCATCGCGCACACGATCAAGGGCAAGGGCGTGTCCTACATGGAAGGCAACTACACCTGGCATAGCAAGGTGCCTACCGACGAGGAGTTTGCGGTGGCCATGGCGGAACTCGGCGAGACAGCAGGAGGTGCGGCATGACGACTTTGGCCCCGGGAAAGGCCCTCCGAGTGGCGTTCGGCGAGGCGATCACGGAGCTTGCCGCTACCAACGACAAGATTGTCGTGCTCGACGGCGATACCGGAAGTTCAACCCGCACAGACATCTTCGAAAAGGCCTACCCGGACCGGTTCTTCCAGATGGGAATCACCGAAATGAACATGCTCGGCATGGCTTCCGGCATGGCTTCGGTCGGGCTGATTCCGATCGTCAGCACTTTTTCCTGTTTCATCGTATCTAGAGCCCACGACTCGATTCGCGTGCTGATCGCTCAGCCCAAGGCAAACGTGAAGATGATGGGCGGTTACGCCGGCCTGCTGGCGGGCATGACGGGCAAGACCCATCTCATGTTCGATGATGTCTCCATCATGCGGGCGATGGCCAATATGACTGTGGTAGCGCCCGCTGATGAAGTCGAGACTCGCAAGGCCCTCGCAGCCGTCATCGAATACGACGGTCCCGTCTACTTCCGGCTTACCCGGCCGAATACTCCGATCCTGTTCGACGCCGGCTACGAGTTCGAGTTGGGCAAGGTCGTCACGGTCAAAGAAGGCAGCGATGTCACCGTGTTCTCGACCGGCACACAGACAATCCGCGCCTACGAGGCGCTGGACGAGCTCGCCGCCGACGGAATAGACGTTCACCTGGTGCACGTGCCCACGATCAAGCCGCTCGATGTGGGTGCAATCGTTGCCGCTGCCGAGAAGACCGGCTTGGTGGTGACCACCGAGGAGCACACGATCGTCGGCGGCCTCGGCGGCGCTATCGCCGAAGCACTCGCCGAGAATTCGCCGCGGCCGATGAAGCGCCACGGACTCCAGGATGTGTTCGGAGAGTCGGGGCCAAACGACGAGCTGCTGGACAAATACGGCATTTCGACGGAGCACGTTGCCGCGACTGTCAAGGAGTTCGTGCGCGCCAAGGGCTAGCAGGCGGCGTTCCGTAGAGATCAGCCGAGAGGGAGAAGGACTGATGAGCCAAACCGACATGTTCAAGCTCGACGGGAAGGTTGCGTTCATTCCCGGAGGCTCGGGTGGCATTGGGTCCTCGCTGGCCGCCGGGATGTGCGAGGCGGGTGCCTCCATCGCTGTCGTCGATCGTGACGGGGACGGCCTCGATCGTACCTGCCAGCGAATGCGGGAAGCCGGCTCCCGGCCTCTTCCCATCGCAGCCGATTTGACCGACAGGGAAGCAGCCGAGCGCGCCGTTGCAGAGACTGTTGCGCACTACGGCCGACTCGACATCATCGTCAACGCCATCGGCGGCGGCGCCGGCAAGGTGCTCTTCGAGGCCCAGGACTATCCCGAGAAGGAATGGGACTGGATCATGGACCTCAATGTCACGGCGACGGTCCTGCCGACTCAGGCTGCGGTCAAGCAGATGATCAAGCAGGGTGAGGGCGGCAGAGTGATCAACATCTCATCGGTGCGCGCCGAGCTGGGGATCAATGCCGGGTACTCCGCCTACGTCGCCGCCAAAGGTGCGATCAGCTCGCTGACGCGGCAATGGGCCACTGAGTGGGCCAAGTACGGAATCACCGTCAACGCCATCGCGCCAACATTTGTGGACACCCCACAGGTGGCGATGCTGCTCGATGATCCCGACTTCAAAGCGGGTGTGGTCAGCCGGATCCCGATCGGCTGGGTCGGCGAGACGAAAGATCTGTTGGGTCCGGTCTTGCTGTTTGCCTCCGACGCATCGTCCTTTGTGACGGGTCAGATCCTCACCATCGACGGCGGGCTGACCGCCACCCAATAGGCAGGAGAAACGATGGAGAAAGTCACCAGCAATATCTTCACCGAAACCAAGGTGCGCGGCTGCAACCCTAGTTTTGTTACAACCTCCGACGGTGTGGTTGTCATCGATACACCGCAGCTGCCTTCCAAGGCCGTACAGATGAGAAAGGATGCCGAGCAACACGGTCCGATCCGCTACGTCATCAACACCGAACATCACGTCGACCACATCTTCGGCAACTACTACTTCAAGGGCGCCGGCGAGGTCGTCCACCACCAGGGCGTCTACGACAACTTCATGGTGGTGGGACCCGAGCTCGATCCGTTCGCCTATGCCAAAGAGGCACTGCCTACAGACGACCCCGACGGCGAAGCAATCTTCCCCGATCGCGACGAGTACTACGCGGACCCCAACAAAGGTGCCATTGTCTTCACCGGCGACCTCACCCTGCGGGTCGGCGGCCACACCTTCGAGCTGCTCCACACCCCCGGCCACACCCCCGGCCAGATTGCAGTCCATATACCGGAGGAGCGGGCCGTATTCACCGGGGACACGATCTTCAGCGAGTGCCAGACCTGGCTGATGACCTCCGACGTCGATGGATGGCTGACTGCGCTGGATCGCATCGGCCAACTCGACGTCGACTACGTCGTCCCCGGCCACGGTCCCGTCACGACCAAGAAGTACCTTGCCGTGCAACGGTCGATGCTCATGGAGTGGAAGACTGCGGTGGCCGTGGCCATCGCCAAGGGCTGGTCCAAGGAGGAAACCATGGAGCGGGTCCACTTCAAGGACCGTTACCCGGTGGACATCGGCCAGGAGTACATGATGGACTACATCAACGAGTGGAACGCCAAGTCTCTCTACGAGAAGCTGACGGCCGATAGTTGACGGCTTGCTGAGGCCGGTGGCGACCCGGCGGGGAGATCCGCCGTGACACCGGGACGGGACCCTCATCGTGTGGTCGCCTGGCGCGGGGTTGTCCCCGCGTTCCTGACGACAACAGTTGGAATGTTGCCGGGCTTCCTTATCGCCGGTTTCGCCGTACAGATCCGGGCCGAACTCGACCTGAGCCTCAGCGGCCTCGGCCTGATGATCGGACTCTTCTTCGGAACCGCTGCGCTGGTGTCACCCTCGATGGGAAGGCTCAGCGAGCGAGTCGGCTGGGCTGCTGGTTTGTTGATCGCCTCGGGATTCACTGCGGTCAGCCTTGCCGGAGTCGGCTGGATTGCAGGATCGACTCCAGAATTGGCGGTCTTCTATATAGTCGGCGGCATCGGAAGCGCATTGAGTCAGATCTGTCTCTTATAC